>DBAV01000162.1 GCA_002291875.1 Hyphomonadaceae bacterium UBA1001 | reverse complement strand
CCGGCTGGCTGGGCGGCTACAATTTCCAGTGGGCGTGGTCGTCCGGATGGGTGGCGGGCATGTCGGTGATGGCGGCCTGATCCCTCAGGCCGGCACCGGCAGGCGCCCGCGCGTCATCGCCATGAAGTCGCCCAGCAGCGTCTCGGTGATCTCGCCCGGCCGATAGGTGATGCCGGCGATCTCGGCGACCGGGCTGATCTCGGCGGCGGAGCCGGTCAGGAAGCACTCGGAGAAGGTGGACAGCTCGTCGGGCCAGATCACACGTTCGATCACGTTCAGCCCCCGCGCCCGCGCGATCGCCATCACGGTCTGCCGGGTGATACCATTCAGGAAGCAATCGGGCGTCGGGGTGTGGATCTCGCCATCGCGGATGAAGAACACATTTGCCCCGGTCGCTTCGGCCACCTGCCCGCGCCAGTCCAGCATCAGCGCATCGGCATAACCCTCGTCCTCGGCGGCATGCTTGGACAGGGTGCAGATCATGTAAAGGCCCGCAGCTTTGGCCTCGCAGGGTGCGGTTGTCGGATCGGGACGCCGCCAGCGGGCCATTGTCAGCCGGATCCCCTTCATCCGGTCTGCGAAATAATCGCCCCACGCCCACACAGCGATGGCGACATTGATACCCGCATTCTTGGCCGAAACGCCCATCTGGCCCGAACCGCGCCAGGCGATCGGGCGGACATAGCAGTCCTCCATGCCCATGCGTGCAACGGTTTCGCGCTTGGCGTCCTCGAGTTGCTGGACCGAGAAATCCAGCGAAAAGCCCAGGATGGAGGCGGAACGCCGAAGGCGCTCGGAATGCGCAACACTCTTGAAGATGGTCCCGCCATAGCAGCGCTCGCCCTCGAACACCGCCGAGCCGTAATGCAGCGCGTGCGTGCACACATGAACCTGCGCCTCGCGCCATGGCACAAACGACCCGTTCATCCAGATCCAGCCGTCGCGGTCGTGGAAGGGCACAAGGGTCATCAAGATCTCCGTGGGGCGGGATGGTTGGCGCGCGAACACGCGCAGCAGGCATCGCGACGCTTGCCATGTCGGGCCGACGCAAGCAATGCTCGCGCGACCAAATGCAATCGGATCAGATCCCGGGCGCCCTGAGCGCCGAAGCCCGTCTCTACCTGCGCGAGGAAGAACTCGATCGCGCGGCGGACGCCCTGCTGCTGGCACAACGCGCCCTGATGGATTGCGCGGAGGGTCCGATGCGGGCGAGCGGGCTTGGCGCGGCAGACTGGCGGGCCCTGCGCGAGATCAGGATGTCACCTGGCCTGACCGTCACCGTGTTGCGCGCGCGGCTGGGGATCGTCAAACAGTCACTGGCCCGGACACTGGACCAGCTGGAAGGCCAGGGCCTGTTGCGGCGCACGCGGGGCGAGCGCGACGCCCGCGAGCGGCGGCTTTTCCTGACCGACGCGGGACGCGCCGCCGAAGATGCCATCAGCGGTGCCATCCGCGACCGGCTGGCACACGCCTTCCGTCTGCATGGCCCCGATGTCGTGATGGGCACGCGGCGCCTGCTGGCAAGCGTGTCGGGCGAGACGGCCCGGTGATTTCCGATGCCGCCCACATCCTGGTCGTCGACGATGACGACCGCATTCGCGAGCTTCTGAAGAAGTTCCTGACCCTCCGCGGCTTCCGCGTCAGCGCGGCACCCGATGCGGCGACAGCATGGAGGCTTTTGGGGGCGATCAGCTTTGACCTGTGCGTCTTTGACGTGATGATGCCCGGCGAGGACGGATTTGGCCTGGCCGAACGGCTGCGCGCGCGCGCGGACACGCCGATCGTCCTTCTGACGGCGCGCGGGCTGGCCGAGGACCGCATCAAGGGCTTCATGATCGGTGCGGACGACTATGTCGCAAAGCCCTTCGAGCCCGAGGAACTGGCCCTGCGGATCGAGGCGATCCTGCGGCGTGCCGCAGCCCGCCGGAATCATTCCCAGCTGCCGGTGACATTCGGCCCCCACCGGTTTGATCCCGGACGGGGCGAGCTGACATCCAGCGGTGTTCCGGTGCGGCTCACCGAGGCCGAGACCCACCTGCTGCGGGTGCTCTCGGCAAGCGCGGGCACCTCGGTGGCGCGAGAGGCCCTGGCACGGCACGGCGAGGAAGTCGCCGAACGGACCGTGGATGTGCAGGTCATGCGCCTGCGCCAGAAGCTGGGGGACGATCCGCGCGAACCCATGTGGCTGCAGACGGTTCGGGGCATTGGCTACAGACTGATGGTGGACTGAGCGATGGTGCGCATCCGCCCCTTCGTGCGCCTGCAGCGGCGGCTGCGGGACCTTTTGCCCAAGGGCCTTTATTGGCGCACCCTGCTGATCTTCGTGCTGCCGATCACCGTGATGCAGATCGCCGTGCTGTTCGTGTTCTTCGATACGCACTGGGAGCGCACGGGCGAGCGGATGACAGACTCGGCCGCGGGCACCGTCGCGCTTGTCGTGGCGGTCAGTGAACGTGATCCCGCTGCCTTCAACGGCTCGGGGCCGGACGGTGCGATGTCGGCCGAGGCCGTCGAGGCCGCGACAGGGTTCAACGTGGCATTGCGGCCCGGCGCAGTGCTTTCACCCGTCGCGCCCCCACGCCTGCGCGAGCCGATTGATCAGCTGTTCGTGGACGCGCTGCGCGCCCGGCTGGGCGAGCGCCCCTTCGCGTTCGATGCGCGCGCGCCGCAGAACCTGGTGCGGCTTCAGATCCCCGTGCGTGACGGGGTTCTGGACATCACCGTGGACCGATGGCGGACCGTACCGACCCGCGGCTATCAGTTTCTGATCCTCGTCGTGGCCGCGACTGCCCTGCTCACCACGGTTTCCATCGTCTTCATCCGCAACCAGATCCGTCCCATCGAGCGGCTCTCGAAGGCTCTGGAGGCGTTCGGACGGGGCCGCGAAATGCCCGCGTTCAAACCACGCGGCGCGCTCGAGGTCCGCGCCGCGGCGAATGCCGTCCTGGACATGCGCGATCGCATCACGCGCCATATCGAGCAGCGTACCGTGCTCCTGGCCGGGGTCAGCCACGACCTTCGTACGCCCCTCACCCGGCTGAGGCTTCAGCTGGCCCTGATGCCCTCCTCGGCCGACGTCGACGCGATGCGCGGTGATCTCGACGACATGGAGCACACGCTCGACGAATACCTGACCTTCGCCCGCGGCGATGGAACCGACGAGCCCGAGCGCACCGACCTCTCCGAGCTTGTGACCCAGGTGGTCGCCGCCGCCGCCCGAACGCGCGACCCGCCGGCGGCCATCCACACCGTGATCGCGCCGGGCGTTACGGGCATGGTCCGGGCGCCGGCCGTGCGCCGGGCGGTCGCGAACATCGTGGAGAACGCGCTGACGCATGCTCGACACATCGTGGTCAGCCTGACCGAGGCCGAAGGCGATGTCGTGCTGCAGGTGGACGATGACGGGCCCGGCATCGCTGAAACCGACCGCGAGGAGGCATTCAAGCCCTTCAGCCGCCTCGAGACCGGGCGGAACCGCAACCGCAAGGGTGTGGGGCTGGGCCTTGCGATCGCACGCGACGTGATGCGCGCCCATGGCGGGGACATCACGCTGGGCGTGTCACCGGCCGGTGGCCTCAGGGCCGAACTTCGCCTTCCGGCCTGAGGGGACGCAATCCCCCGCGCAGACGCGCCATCACGCCGTCCAGACGCTGCATCGCTTCTGCGCCTTCGCGCAGGCCGCGATCCAGCGTCGCCATGGTCCGCGCCATATCCCCCTCGGTATCGAGCAGCCAGGCTGCATGGGTGCGCCCCAGAAGCCTCGAAAACCCGGCAAGGCGTATCCACCCCTGGGCGCCGGTTGTGCGCACGCCCGCACACAGCAAAAGCCATCTGGCGCTGCGCAATGTCCAACCCGCACGAGCTGCCAGAAGCGCCGCGTCGTCGCTCTGGGCAATCCGCACGAAGGCTTGCCGGTGTGGCTCCATCGCCTCGAAACGGCGCATCACCAGATCGAACAGGTAGTCGCGAACGGATTCTTCCTCACCGCGTGGCTCGATCCCCACGACGGCACGCCCATCCATGCTGGATTCTGTCCAGTCGACCAGCGTCCGCATGCCGTCCAGGTCGCGCAGCAGCCCAAGTTTCACGCCCGCATCGCGCGCGATCTCGACCAGGCTGACATGATGGAGCGCGCGTGCCTGCGCCGCCCGGGACAGGAATGCCGAGACCACCTTTTCGCGGCGTGCCTCGGTCAGGCGCTCGTTTTCTGCCATCATCGCGCTCCCAGTTCTGCCGATCGCACCAGAGCAGCGGCGATGGCGCGATCCATCAACACCTTGAGGCCATCCTCGCTGGCCATGAGGATGTCGAGTGCCGCTGCGGTCACACCCTGCGGCGAGGTGACTTCATGGCGCAGGGCGGACGGCGCGTCGGCGGGGCGCGCCTCCATCAATGCGGCACTGCCTGTTACGGTGGCGCGTGCCAGCGACGCGGCAATCGCGGGCGCCAGGCCACGAGCCTCGCCCACGGCAGCCAGCACTTCGGTCAGCAGGAAGACATAGGCCGGTCCGCACCCGGCGATCGCGGTCGCGATGTCCAGTTCCGCCTCGTCATTCAGCCTCACTGCGGGTCCTGTCGCCTCGAGCAAAGACTGGGCATGGCGCAGATCGCCATCGTCGCACCCGGCTGCGCAAACCCATGAGGTGATGCCCCTGCCGATCGCAGCCGGCGTATTGGGCATGGCGCGCACAACGCGCCCGGTGCCAAGCTCGGCGGTCAGCTGCGCCGAGGTGATCCCGGCCATGATGGACACCACCAGTGTCCGGGGCCTTGCCATGGGCCGGATCAGCGACAGCGACCCCGGATAGGCCTGCGGCTTGATCGCAAGGACAAGGACGTCCGGTGGCTGCGAGAGCGGTCCGAACACCGCGCCGTTCTGGACCAAAAAAGTACGACAGTCGGTTGCGGGCGCAGGATCCTCGATCGAGAGCGAAAGCCGCAAACGCGGTGACGCCACCCATCCGCGGGCAAGCGCGCTGCCCATTCGGCCGCACCCCAGCAGATGCACACGCAATGACTGCATCACGAAGCCCGCGCGATCAGGCGTGGCCGGCAACCTCGATCACCGAGGCAATGATGGCGTCTTCGGGTGTACGATCCGCCCAGATCACGAAATTGAAGGCCGGAAAATAGCGATCGATCGCACAGATCGCCGCGTCGGCCATCATGCGCGCCTCGGCACTGCTGGGGTCGGTCCGTCCTGGCACGGCCTGGGTGTGGCGCCACACCAGTGCGCCGTCCGAACCCCACATTTCGAAATGCCCAAGCCAGAGGCTCTCGTTGATCAGGCCGACCAGGCGCGAGACCTCGTTTTGCTTGTGCGCGGGCACCCGCATGTCGAATGACACCGACAGCGACAGGGATGGCCCCTCGGCACCCAGCGCGAAAAAGCCGTGAATGTCGGTCCACAGGGCGCGGCCGGCAAAGTGCACTTCGCCGTCGCCGCGCGAATGATTGAAGTCCAGATCGTCCAGAACGCCCTCGATCGGCTCGAGCGCGGTGGTAGCGAGGAGGCGTTCCTCGCCTTCGAGCCGAGCCGACATGCGTGGGCCTCCATGCACCGGCACGCGCGAATCGCCACGCCGCCGACGAAAGGCTAGGCATCAGCGTCTCGCCAGGCAATCGGTTCACCCAGCCCTCAGATCGATGGATCATTCGCGCCAGCAGGACCGCCCGTGCGACCCTCGAGGGCCGCCACGCGTTGTTCCAGTGCGGCAACGCGGGCGCTGGCTTCCATGGCGAGCTCGCGCATCGCCTCGAACTCCTCGCGGTTCACCAGGTCGATTTCCTGCGCCAGCCGGTCGCCCTGCGCGCGCAGGAAGGTCTTGGCCTCCTGCCCGGCGGCCTGCGCCAGGCCCACCGCCATGGTCATCATCTTGGCGGCTTCATCCAGAAGAGCGGACTGCGTTTGCATGTGCATTCACCTCTGGCGCTGAGATAAGGGCCGTGAGGATCGGGTGCAACAACCGCACGCCGGATGCGACGAGGGTTCCGCATGGGCTGGGCAGGCTTTGAGGCCATGGCGATTGCGGTGGCGGGCATCCCGTTTCCCGACTGGATCCAGCCGGAAGTCTTCACCATCCCCGCCTTCTCGATCGGCGACATGCATATCGGCCCGCTGCCGCTGCGCTGGTATGCGCTCGCCTATATTGCGGGCCTGGCGCTGGGCTGGCTCTACATGGCCCGGCTGGTCCGCACCGAGCGGCTCTGGCCCACCCCGCCCGGCGCCCCGATGACCAGCCGCGATGTCGAGGACTTTGTCTTCTATGCGGCCCTCGGCGTCATTCTGGGCGGACGTTTGGGTTCGATCCTGTTCTACAATTTCGAGACCTTCCTGCGCGATCCGCTTTCGGCTCTGCGGATCTGGGAAGGCGGAATGAGCTTTCACGGCGGGCTGATCGGGGTGGCGCTCGCCATCGTCCTGTTTGCGCGCGCACGGAAAATCCCCCTGCTGACATTGGGCGATCTGACCGCGGCGGTGGTGCCCATCGGCCTGTTCTTCGGGCGGGTCGCCAATTTCATCAACCAGGAACTCTGGGGGCGTCCGACCGACCTGCCCTGGGGCGTCGTGTTCGAGACCGACCCCGAAAGGCTGGCGCGGCATCCGAGCCAGCTCTATCAGGCAGGCCTCGAAGGGCTTCTGCTGTTTGCGGTTCTGGCCTGGCTGATCTTTCGGCGCGATGCGCTGCGCCAGCCTGGCCGGGTCACCGGCACGTTCCTGCTGGGGTATGGGATCGTGCGCTCACTGGCCGAGACGGTGCGTGTTCCCGACGCCCACCTGACAGACCTGCCCTTCGGGATCTCGATGGGCACTTATCTGTCGCTCCCGATGGTGGCGATCGGCGCCTGGCTGGTCTGGAATGCCTTGAAGGCACGGCCCGGTGCAACAGCGCCGCGATGAGGCGCGATCCGCCCCTTGCAAGGCGGCTGAAGGCCGAAATCGCGCTGGAGGGTCCCATACCCATCAGCCGGTTCATGGCTCGCGCGCTGCTGGACCCGCTGGACGGATATTACGCGCGTTCGGTGACGCTGGGCGAGGATGGCGATTTCATCACTGCTCCGGAAATCAGCCAGATGTTCGGCGAGATGATCGGCGCCTGGTGCATCGACGTGTGGCATCGCATGGGGCGCCCCCCGGCCATCGAGATCGCCGAATTCGGCCCCGGACGCGGGCTGCTGATGCGCGATGTGTGGCGCGTGGCGGCCATCGACCCCGCGTTCCGCTCGGCAGTGTCGGTCACCCTGATCGAAGCCAGTCCGGTATTGCGCGCAGCCCAGGCCCGCGCCCTGTGCGATGTTCCGGTCACATGGCGCGAAGAGCTTGATATCCGCGGCGACACCCCGCTGATCGTTCTGGCGAACGAGTTCCTCGACTGCATGCCGATCGACCAATATGTGTGCGTCGATGGACGCTGGGCGATGCGGATGGTCGGGCTGGACCCGGCGGGTGAGCTCGCGTTCGGTCTGGCGCCCCTCGACACCGTTCCACCCGGTGCACAGGGGTCGGACGGCATTTTCGAGGTTGCACCCTCGCTCAAGGGGTGGATCGACAGGCTCGCAGTGGCACTGCACGGGCGCGGCGGCGCAGCCCTGCTGATCGATTATGGCGGCGATGGGCGTGGTGACACCCTTCAGGCCGTTTATCGGCACACCAGAACCCATCCCCTTTCGGCACCGGGTCAGCACGACCTGACCGCCCACGTCGATTTCCGGGCAGTCTGCCGCCATGCATCCGATGCCGGCCTCGGGGTGGACGGACCTACCGGACAGGGCGATTTTCTGCGACGGCTGGGCATCGAGCACCGGGCACGGCGCCTGGCGGCAGGCGATCCGGGCGCGTCCGAACGCATCAATCGTCAGTTGGAGCGGCTGGTCGCGGAGGACGCGATGGGGACGCTGTTTCAGGTGGTGGCTCTTCGGTCACCCGGTCTGATGTCGGTCGAGGGCTTCCAATGACCCCGCCCTTTGAACGCGCCGCACAGGTCCTGCGCTCCTCCACCATACGGCATGGGTTTTTCGGGCGCCTGGGCGGGGTTTCCACCGGGATCTATACCGCGCTGAATGCCGGGCCCGGATCATCCGACCGGCCTGAGGCCGTGACCGAGAACCGGCGGCGGATCGCCGGGGCTCTGGGGACAGACCCGACAAGACTGCTGACACTGCACCAGACCCATTCGGCGACGGTTCGGGTCGTTGAAGGGCCATTCTCAGGCCAGCGTCCCCAAGGTGATGCCCTGGTCACGACAGCACCGGGCCTGGCCATAGGCGCGTTGAGCGCGGACTGTGTCCCGGTCCTGATCGCGGACGCAGAGGCCGGCGTCGTTGCGGCCATTCATGCGGGGTGGAAGGGAGCGGTGGCCGGCGTCGTCGAGGCCACGCTCGACTGCATGGGCCGGATGGGTGCACGGACGGCATGGTGCGAGGCCGTTATCGGCCCTGCGATCGCCCAGCACAGCTATGAAGTTGGCCCGGAGTTGCGCAATGCCGTCCTGGCCTCCTATCCCGACGCCGAGGGCTTTTTCGCGCCCGGCCAGGGAGATCGGCTGATGTTCGACCTGCCGGGCATGGTATCGGCAACGCTGGCCCGGCGCGGGCTCAGGGTCGAGAACCTGTCGATCGACACCTTTACCGGTGACGGGTCATGGTTCTCGCATCGCCGTTCGGTCCGTCGCGGCGAACCGGACTATGGCCGCAATTTGTCGGCCATCATGATCGCCCCGCACTGAGCGGCGCGGGCGCAGCCAGGACACCGCGAGCATGCTCGGCGATCCTGGAGGCACAGGCGTTCGCGGCCCTTCCAAGGGCTTCCGCGCTGGCGGTGACGCCGCGATCGGCCAGTGTGCTGGTTTCGCTGAAGGTGATCTGACCGGCAATCGTGCGGTCGGTGGTGCGCACCAGACGCGCCGTGCCGCTGCAAACCGCCGACAGCGGGCCCGCGCCCTCGACAATCTCGAACGCGGTCAGCGACCAGTTCAGAACAAATCCGGGGGCCGAGCCGTCACCGGGGCGCACCGCAGTGACGCCCGCCGCGTTCAACTGCTCGACCAGCAGCGACCGCAGCAAATCGGCGCTTCGGGCGGACCAGCCCGCTGCGGGCAGAAACCGCAGTTCGCCGCCCGACCGCCATGCGATCTCGGCGCCCGACACGGCGCGCTCCATCTCGGGGATTGCAACCGAAACCGGCGCGGTCTGCGAGAGGGGCATCGCCGCGCCGGCCGCGGGCGTATCAGCGCGAATGGTGAAGATCCGCGGCGGCTCGCCCGGTTCGGGCAAGAGCGACACGCAACCAGCCAGAACCATCGTCGACACCGCAACCGCCAGCGTCCGGATCATGGCGCCACTCCCTCGACCGCCGGCCGGCCCGACCCGGACAGCAGCCCCAGCGGGTTGGACTGCACATCGTCCGCCAGCGCTTCAAGCGTCGTGGACAGGCGGCGCAGGTCCTCGGCCGTGCGCGTGATCTCGGGCAGGGTCTCGGCATTCGCAGTGGCCAATGTCTGTCCCGCCCGGTCCGCCAGAACGCGCGCCTCTTCGGCAGCCGCATTCAGCGAGGCGATGGCCAACCGCGTTTCGGCCAGCGTCAGCTCGGTCGAACCAGCGACGCCGTCCAGCCGCGCATTGGCCGTGCCCGACAGTTCGCGGATGGCATCGGCAGCGCGGCCGATCTCGCGGCCTGCGGCGGCGACCTGCTGCAGCGCGATCCGTGCATCCGAAGCGATGGCGCGCTGCTCGGCCAGCTGGGCGCTGACCAGCTCGATATTGGTCAGGATGGCCGAAACGCGCTCGGCGTTTTCAGCGTTCAGAACCCCGTTCAAGTTGTTCAGCGCCCGTGCCGCGTTGGTGGCGATGCTCTCACCGCTTTCAAACAGCACGTCCAGCTGGGACTGGCGCGCCAGCAGGCGCGGTACATAGTTCAGGCGCGCCTGGCTTTTCAGCAGCGGGCTGTTGTCGCCGCCCCCCGAAATCTGGATCAGTGCCACGCCGGTCAGACCGACCTGTTCCAGCTGGGCGACCGAGTCGACCTTGACCGGTGCGTTGGCGTCGACACGGATGCGCGCGACCACCTGCTTGGGGTTGTCGGCGTCGAAGCGCAGATTGGTGACCTCGCCGACCTTGATGCCATTGAAGCGAACCTCGCCACCACGGTCGAGGCCGCGAATGGTGCCTGGAAACACCACATCATAGACCGCGAACTCGGCGTCGAACTGGACGCGCGAAATCCAGACCGCAAAGCCCGCCGCTGCCACAAACAGCAGCAGGACGGCCGCGCCGATCAGGGTGTAGTTGGCCTTGCTTTCCATGTCGGTTCCCGTCAGCCGAGCGCCGCGCGTCCGCGCGGTCCGGAGAAATAGTCCGCGATCCAGCCTTCGGCGGCCCCGCGCACCTCTGCCAGCGTCCCAATCGCCGCGATCTTGCCATCCAGCACCACCGCGATGCGGTCACACACCGCGCCCAGGGTGTCGAGGTCGTGGGTCACGAGGAACACCGTGATGTCGAGATTGCGTTGCAGGTTCCGCACCAGGGTGTCGAAACGTCCTGCGGACACTGGGTCGAGCCCTGCCGTCGGCTCGTCGAGGAACAGCAGGTCAGGGTCCATGGCGAGGGCGCGTGCCAGGGCGGCACGCTTGCGCAGGCCGCCAGAGAGTTCGGACGGACGCTTGTTCGCGGCGTCCGGCGGCAGGCCGGCCAGCAGCATCTTGACCTCGGCGACCTCGGATCGAAGCCGGTCGGGCAGATCGGAATGTTCCCTGAGGGGGACCTCGACATTTTCGCGAACGGTGAGGTTCGAGAACAGAGCCCCGTCCTGGAACATCACGCCCGTGCGCTGGTTCAGCCGTCGCCAGGCGGCCCCGTCCATGTCGTCCAGCGCCTCGCCAAGGATGGCGACCGTTCCTTCGGCGCGGGGCTGAAGGCCCAGGATCGCGCGCATCAGGACCGACTTGCCGCCACCGGAGGGGCCAATCACGCCCAAAACCTCTCCCTGCATCACGTCGAGGTCCAGCCGGTCATGGATCACCCGCTCGCCAAAGCGGGTCGTCAGCCCGCGCACCGAGATCGCGGGCACGCCGGGGTCGACCGCCGCAATCACAGCCCAAGCTCCAGGAACAGCAGCGCAAACAGCGCATCCACGATGATGACCAGAAAGATGGACTGGACCACGGCCGTGGTGACACGCCGTCCCAGCGAGGCGACATCCCCCTCGACCAGGAGCCCGTGCCGGCATCCCACCAGCGCAACCAGCAGCGCAAAGAACGGCGCCTTGATGACACCGACCCAGAAATGCTGGGGCGGCACATAAAGGTTCATGCGCTCGAGGAACATCACGGGGCTGATGCCTGCGGCAAGCCAGGTCACCATCAGCCCGCCGACCAGTCCGGCAACGGTGGCGACGATGGCCAAGAGCGGGGTCATCAGCAGCATGGCGATCAGGCGCGGCACCACCAGAGCCCGCATGGGCTCGAGGCCCAGCACGCGCATGGCGTCGATTTCCTGGCGCATCTTCATCGAGCCGATTTCGGCGGTGAAGGCAGACGCTGTGCGCCCCGCCAGCACGATCCCCGCCAGCACCACCCCGAATTCGCGCATGACCGAGATGGCGACCAGATCGACGGTGAACACCATGGCGCCGAAGTCGGCCAGGATGTTGGCACCCAAGAAGGCGATGACCATGCCGATGAAGAACGACAGGACGATCACGATCGGGAGCGCATCAAGCCCCGCATCCTCCATGACCCGGACCACGCTGGCCCACCGCACCGACCGGGGACGCACCAGTGCCTGACCGGTTCGCACGACGGCTTCGCCCAGGAAGGCCAGCGTCCCGCGCGTCTCGTCGACAAAACCGACGGCACCGCGTCCAAGCCGGTTCAGCACCGCCTCAAAGCCCGGCAGGTCGGTGGGGGGGGACGGACAGGCCTCCCTGTTCTGGCGTGCCAGAAGCAGAAGGCGACGTGCGCCGGCATTGTCGCCGCGCACGCGCAGATGCGGGTCGGCCGCACAGTCATTGGCGCGCAGGGTGCGGTCGATCAGGAAGGCGCCGGTGACATCGATGTCGTCGATTTCGCCAAGGTCGAGCCCAAGCTGGCCTGCCTGCATGTCCCTGGTGATCGCCCGCAGGTCCGCGTCCAGTCGCCCGACGGTCGCGACCGTCCAGTCGCCTGATGGCACAAACCACCGGACGTCCGGATCTTCGATGATTCTCCATCCCGTCGGTCGGGACATCAGCAGCTCCACCCGCGCAAGACTTTCCACTTGCGCCTCATCTGACATGAACTACACAAAATTTCTTTGAGAAGCTTGAACGTCTGGCGATTGTGGCGAAGGCATGACATATCGCCTGCATCCGGCCGGGGCGCTCGTGCGTGTTTCATTTCGGCCACAGAACAAACGGGACAAGACGGACTGCATGGTGCGTGACAGTTCACAGAGGATCCTTGCGGCCGCAAACCCGACCAGCCCGCAGGCTGGCGATCGCATGAACAAGCGCGAGCGTTCCAAGATCGCCAACCGCCGGGCGATCCTCGAGGCCGCCCGCGCGGCCTTTGCCGAGCTCGGCTATCAGGCCACCACGGTCCGCGACATCGTGCGTCGGACAGATCTGGCGTCGGGTACATTCTACAATTACTTCCAGTCCAAAGAAGAGATCGCTGCCGCACTCGAAAGCGACTCTGCGGCGCGTTTCGCGCCCCTGCTGCGCACCCAGCTGGCGCGCACGGACGAGGACCTCCGCTCGATCGTGCACGGCGCCTTCCACGCCTTCTTCGCCTTTCTGGTGGCCGAGAATTCCGAGGACGGTCGCGACGCCGCCGCCCCGCTGGTGGGCGTGCGGGCGGACACCCCTGAAACGCGCGCGATTTCGGACGAGGTGCACGCCCTGTTCGAAACCATCATCGCGCGCGGGGATGTCCCACCGATCAATGTCGACTATGCCACGGCGGCTGCTATCGGGATCGCGCGTGAGATCGGCCACGCCATGCTGCTCACCAAGCCGCGCGATGCCCGTGCGGCGGCGGACTTCGCGTCCGGACTTCTGCTTGACGGTCTGCTGGGTTTGGGAGGACAGGCGCGATGAGGACATGGATCACCCGCATGATGGTCCAGGCGGCACTCGCGCGCGGCGATGCTCTGCTGGTTCGCGAGAGCGGCGGGGCGCCCGAAACCATTCGCGGGCGCACCATGGACCCGCGCTTTCAATTCCTGCAGGCCCAGGCACGACGCCGTCCCATTCCGCCCGATTTCGGCCCGGTCCAGGCCCGCGCGGCCACCGATCAGATGATTGTACTCTTCGGCGGCGGGGCCGAACCGGGCGTCAGCTGGCAGGACCGCAGCGTCCCCCGCAGCGGCGAAGGTCGCGACCGGGCCCCGCGCGGACGCACCGGTGCCGATGACATCCGGGTGCGGATCTATCGCCCGGTTCGGCCCGAACCCGAGGCCGTCGCCCTGACCTTCTTTCACTTCGGCGGCGGGGTGGTCGGCGGGCT
>DBAV01000177.1 GCA_002291875.1 Hyphomonadaceae bacterium UBA1001 | reverse complement strand
CTGGCCCTGCCGGGACCTGCGGGACCGCGCTGGCGCGGCCCGCCACCGTGGACGCTGGCGACGGCCCTGCTGCTTCGGGGCACGCAGGCGGCCGGTGCGGCGATGCTTGCGGGCGTGGCCTGGTTGCTGCTGGCCGGTGCACGCCTTTGCGAACGTGCGCTCTCAGCGGGCGACGCGGCGGCGCGCGCGCTGGGACGCGTCGCGCCCATCGTCTGGAAGGGGCTGATCGCGCTTGTCCTGGCCCTCGTCGCGCTGGCGGTGCTGGTCCCCGCGATCCTGGCCCTGTGGCAGGCCCGCCCGGCGTCCGTGCCGACGACATCCCCGACCCCGGTGACGGCTGCGCCTGCGCCCGTCATCGCCGCACCCCCCCTTCCGGCCCCGATCCGGGCGGCGGCGGCCTTACCCTTCGCCGGGGCGCCGGGTGCCGAGGGCACGGCCTGGCGGGTGGGGTATCGCGACCCCGAGGCGGTATGGGCGCTGGGCCGCACCGACATCGTGTTCGACGGCACCGGGCGCGCGGTTCCCTTCACCACGGGCGAGGGTGTCTGCGATGCGCGCGCCTTCGTGGTGTTCGGGGCGGCATCCTCGGATGGTCCGACCGCGCTGAACCGGCGCCTTGCGGCCGCGCGCGCCGAATCGCTGGCTGAAAAGGTCCGTGAGGCGGGGTGTCCGGGCACGCCTGCGGTGTGGTCGATCACGCTGGGCGAGTCGCGGCGCGCCGAAGGCGATGCCATGGGCCGGCCAGCCGTGGTGCTGGCGTCGCGCCACGCGCTGCCGGACGCGCTGGCAGTCACGCGTTTCGCCGCCACGGTCGGTATCGCGCCCCAGGGCGGTGATTTCACCGAGTTCGAAGTGGGGCGCGTGCGCTGAGGCTGCCGCGCCGGCACTGTTAAACATGAGCACACCCCGGACCGGGCGGATTTGGCCCCGCCTTGCCCGCTCTGCCCGTTGGGTCGTGTGGCTGGATGGCCGGCTGTGGACGCAGGCGCCGGCATCGGTCACAGTCGTGTGATGGCTGCCGCGATCGATCCGTCCCAGTTCAAGGAAGCGTTCATCATCCTCGCCTCGGCCAGTGTGGTGATCCCGGTCTTCCTGCGGCTGAAGCTGTCGCCGGTGGTCGGCTTTCTTGCCACCGGGATGCTGGTCGGACCGGCGGGCCTGGGCACGCTGGTGGATCAGGCACCCTGGCTTCAGCCCTTCGTCATCGACGATCGCGCGACCATTGCGCCCTTTGCCGAGCTGGGCGTGGTGTTCCTGCTGTTCATGATCGGGCTGGAACTCTCGTTCGAGCGCCTGCGCCTGATGCGCAGCTTCGTGTTCGGCCTCGGGACGCTGCAGCTGGTGCTGTCGACGGCGGCGATCGCGGCGATCGCGATCATGGTCGGGCTGTCGGGGCCTGCGGCGCTGGTGGTGGGCATGGCGCTGGCGATGTCCAGAACCGCCATCATCGTGCAGGTCCTGTCGGAACGTAAGCGGCTGAAATCGCCGGCCGGCCGCATCAGCTTTTCCGTGCTGGTGCTGCAGGACCTGGCAGTCGTGCCGATCCTGTTCGGCGTTGCCGTGCTGGGCGGCACCGCCGCGCGCGAGGGCGCCGACCCGGCGCTGGCCTTCGCGGGCGCGCTGCTTCAGGCGGGCGCGGCGGTGGTGGCGCTGGTGCTGGTGGGGCGCCTGATCCTGCGGCCGCTGTTCCGTTAGGTCGCGCGGACCAACAGCCCCGAGCTGTTCATGGCGGCCTGCCTTTTGGTGGTGCTGGGCTCGGCGGTGGCCGTGGGGGTGGCGGGCCTGTCGATGGCGCTGGGCGCGCTGATCGCGGGCATGCTGCTGGCAGAGACCGAATACCGCCGCCAGATCGAAGTGACCATCGAGCCCTTCAAGGGCCTGCTGGTGGGTGTGTTCCTGGTGTCGATCGGGATGAGCATCGATCTGGCCCGCATCCTCCAGCAGCCGCTCGCCATCCTGGGCGCAGCGATCGGGCTGGTGGCGGCAAAGGCTGCCATCGTCGCCATGGTGGGGCGGGCCTTTCGCGCAGGCGGCACGGCGTCCACCCAGGCCGGCCTGCTGCTGGGGCCGGGGTCCGAGTTCTCGTTCGTCATCCTGGCCGCCGGGCTGGCCGCGGGCGTGCTCGACCAGACCACCGCCGATTTCGCCCTGATCGTCGCAGCCCTCACAATGGCGGCGCTGCCGGCGCTCGAGCGCCTTGGGGTGCGGCTGGAACGGCGCGCGGCCGCGGTCGCACCGGACCCGGCGCTGATGCTGCCCGGCGACCTCGAGGACGCCCCGCGGGTCATCATCGCCGGATATGGACGGGTCGGGCAGCTGGTGGCGGACATGCTGGACGTGCATGCGATCGCATGGCTGGCCACCGACACCGATGTCGAAGTGGTGGCCCGGGCGCGGCGCGCGGGGCGGCAGGTGTTTCTGGGGGATGCGTCGCAGCCGGCCTATCTGGATCGGTGCGGGCTGGAGAACGCGCGTGCGCTGGTGGTCACCATGGACCGGCCGGCGGCGGTGGAGGCGGTGGTCGATGCTGCGCGGGTGCGCCGGGCGGACCTGACGATCGTGGCCCGCGCACGCGATGCCCAGGGCGCAGCGCGGCTCTGTGCGCGCGGCGCCACCGACGCGGTGCCGGAAACCATCGAGGCCAGCCTGCTGCTGGCGGAGACGCTTCTGGTGGATGTCGGGGTGCCGATGGGGCACGTCATTGCCTCGATCCACGACAAGCGCGCCCTGCTGCGCGACGAAATCCAGGCGCGTTCGGGGGCTGCCATCGAGGTCCAGCGCCCGCGCCGGCGCCGCAGGCTGGACGGCCCGGGTGCATCGGTCTCGTGACCCTGATGCCCGCATTGACATCCCCCCTGCGCGCGCATAGTGCGCGGCCCCTGCGGGCCGGAAGGCCGATGTTCGGGGGCGCGGTCATGCGCGGAACACAGCGACGAACGGATCCGTTTCCGACCCGAATGCGCTGATCCCGGAACGGGGTGGCGCCGACCCTCCGATGCCCGTTTCGCCACCAGAGTTCGCCCCCTCGATGCTGCAGATCCCCGACACGCTGGCCGCGCGGCCCGTAACCCTGCCGACCGCCATGCCCGCGCCGTCCCTGCGCCCTGAGGCCGCGCAGGACGCGCCGGCCGTCCTGGCCCTTGTTGACGGCGCCTTTGGCCCGGGCCGCTTCGCCAAGGCGGCCGAGCGCCTGCGCGAGGGCAACCGGTTCCAGCCAGACCTGTCGTTCGTTGCGGTGAGCGAGGATGCCGTGATCGGAACCTGCCGCGTATGGCCGATCCGGATCGGCGCCGTCAGGCGCGACACCTGGTTCCTGGGGCCGATTGCCGTGGCGCCCCGGGCGCGCCGCCTTGGCATCGGGGCGCGCCTGGTCGGTGCCGTCCATGCGGCGCTGAGCGCGCGCGGGGGCGGGGTGATCGTGCTGGTGGGGGACCGGGCATGGTTTGCACCGCACGGCTATGAGGTGGTCCCGCACGGCCGGCTGTCGATGCCCGGCCCCGTCGATCCGGGGCGCCTGATGTGGCGCGTGGTGGGGGATGTTTCGACGGACGGAGTGACGGGCGCGATCAGCGTGCCTCACGGCGCCAGGCCAGCACCATGAGGACAAAGCCCCCGATCACCCACAGCAAGGGGTGGCCGAAGGGCTCGCTGCGCGAGGCGGTCACCGTATAGCCTCCGCGCCGCGGCACCGGCAGCGCGCCCGGCGGGGCACTGGACCCGCGCGCCAGCGGCGGCTGGCCCGCTTGGGGGGCTTCGCCCAAGGTCACGATCCGCCCGCCCGAGGCGGTGACCGCAGGGCGCAGCAGCGCGTCGGTGGTCGCCAGGTCCGCCGCCTCGCGCGCGGATGCAGGGCCCACCGCTGCCCACGCCGTCCGGCCGGCCGCTTCGGCCCGCCACAGGCCCGGTTCGGGGGCGGGCAGGCGCGCGCTGGCGGTGTTCGGCCCGCTGGTCCTGAGCTCGACGGTGGACACCGCGCCCGAGGGGGCGGTGACGGTGACTGTCCCGGCCTCCCCCTCGAACCAACGACGCTCGACCACCAGTGCGGCGCCGTCCGCGGCCAGGGTCAGGCGGTTTTCCTCGAGTTCGGGTTCCTGCATCAGCCAGTGCGCCAGCCGGCGCAGCAATTCGCCGTGCGGTCCCCCGCCCTGCCACCCGCGCGCCCACAGCCAGACCTGATCGGAAAACAGCTGTGCGACGCGCCCCTCGCGCGCGGGGGCCACGACCAGCAGCGGGGCGCCGGCCGGCCCGGTCATCAGGATCTGGCCGCTCTGGGCGCGCGCGCCGACCAGGCGCGTCCAGGGCCCCCAGCTTTCGCCCGCCAGCGCCGAGGTCACGGGGTGGCGCTGGCCGGCATCCGAGAGCGCCGGGACGAACCGGCCCAGCTGCTCGCCGCCCGTGGGCGATGCCGGCAGCACCTGGGCCAGCGGCGTGCGTGACAGGCTTTCGGGGCCGGTGTCGGCCGGGCCGGCCACGATCATGATCGCGCCACCGCGTTCCACCCACTGGGCCACGTTCTCGAGGTAATAGGGCGGCAGCACGCCGCGATTGCGATAGCGGTCGAAGATGATCAGGTCGAAATCGTCCAGCCTTTCCTCGAACAGCTCGCGCGTGGGGAAGGCGATCAGCGACAGCTCGTCGATCGGCGTCGGGTCGTCCAGGTTCATCGACCTGAGAATGGTGAAATGCACCAGGTCCACTGAAGGGTCGGACTTCAGGAAGTTCCGCCAGACCCGTGCGCCGGGATAGGGCTCGCCGGTCACCAGAAGCACCCGGAGGCGGTCCTTGACGCCCTGGGTGGCGAACGCGACGGTGTCATTGATGCGCGAGAGGTCGGCCGCGCGCGGCGGCACACTCAGCGAGACCGTCGCATCGCCGCGGCGCTGCAGGCGGAACGGAACGCTGGTCACCTCGCCCGATCGGGCTTCGATGGTGGCGATTTCTGTGCCATCGACACGCACCGTCACGGGCAGGGTGGCGCCCTCGGGGTCCAGCAGGCGCACCTGCAGTTCGCTCGACTGGTCCACGATCGCAAAGGGCGGGGCGGCGACCAGTTCCAGCCGGCGGTCCGCACGGCGCGGATCGCCCACAAGCACCGCATGGACCGGGGCACCCAGCGCGCGCGCGCCGTCCGCATCGGGCACATCGTGCACCTGTCCGTCGGTCACCAGGATGACCCCGGCGCGGCGATCGGCCGGTACGTCGGCCAGCGCCTCACGCGCCGCACCGAACAGCAGCGTGCCCTGCGCGTCCGATCCCACCGTTCGTGTGCGGACGTCCACATCCCCCAGCGCCTGAAGGCGTGCCGCCAGGTCCGCGCCCACGGTTTGCGCCGCCGCGCGGCGCCCGGTCAGGGCCATGCTGTCGGACTGGTCGACCACCAGGGCGACGACGTCGCGCTCTGGCGTGCGGGTCTCGCGCACGGTCGAGGGGCCGGCGAGGCCGAACAGCACCACGGCGAGGCCGGCCAGCCGCCAGAGCGGCGCGCGCCCGCCCAGCAGACGGTTGGCGACGATCGCGATGACACCCGCCGCGGCCAGCACGATCACCGGCAGCCAACCCAACAGCGGCTCGAACCCCAGGCGCAGCCCCTCGGTCACGCCGGACCCTCCGCCGGGGTCGCGCAGCGGCGTGGCGCGCTCACTGGCGCAGCCTTTCCAGCAGCGCGGGGGTGTGGACCTGGTCGCTCTTGTAGTTTCCGGTCAGGGTGACCATCACCAGATTGATGCCAAAGCGGATCGCCATCTCGCGTTCGCGCTCGCCGCCATCGACCGCCACCATCGGCATGCCGCGCGCATCCAGGGCCCATGCGGCGGCCCAGTCCGCATCGCCGACAATGATCGAGGACACCCCGTCGCGGGCGGCCGCCGCGGCGGGGGTTTCGACCCAGACGGGGCCCGCGCCGGTCCGACCGGGAAACGAATCGAGCAGATAGAACGCCTTGCCGAGGACGTGGTCGTCCGGGACCGGCATCAGCGGCGGGGCGTCGATGCCGCGCAGCATGATCGCGGCCGGCCGCGCGTCGGGATTGGCCAGGCGACGCTCGGCGTCGCGGGTGTCGATCACCAGCGTGCCCCCGGTCCGCAGGAAGCGGTCAAGGCGCCGTGCCGCCGTCTGGGACAGCGGACGCGGCTGGTCGGGCGCCGCCCAGTACAGCAGCGGAAAGGCCGCCAGATCGTCGCGTTCGGGGTCGACCGCCACGGTCGGGCCGGGCTCGACGGCGGTGCGCCGCTGCAGTTGCTGGCGCAGGCCCTCGAGGCCCGCGCGCGTCATCGCATCCAGGCGCGCATCGCCCGTCCGCACGAACGCCAGCCTCATGTCCAACGTGGGATCGTCCTCGGCATGGGCGGGGGGTGCAGGACCGATTGCGGCCAAAGCGGCGGCGATGACGGCGAGGACCATGCCGGCCGCGCTGCGCCGACCCAGGCCCAGGCCGGGCAGCCTGGCGATCGGTGCGCGTCGTCCCGAGAGGAAGGGGGCGAGGATGGCATCCAGCACGAGCAGCAGCAGGCCAGCCGCCACCAACCAGCCGCCGAACGGAAAATCGCGCCGTGCGGCCAGCCCGACCTCGGCCGCCCCGGCCGGCGCCGCCAGCGAGGCAAAGGCTTCGTCCGCGCGGACGGCCGGCAGCGCGCCCACAAGCCCACCGCGCTCATAGACGCCCGGAAGCGCGTCGGGGCCGGCGGTAAGGTCGGCTGGGCGAACCGCCGCAATGGTGACAGCATTCGCGCCATCGGATGGACTGGCGGCCCGCAGCCGGCCAAACCCGTCCAGCAGTCGCACCGCGCGCCATGTGCCGACCTGCCCGCCTTCGGGCTCGGTGGGCTCGGCCACCGGTCCCGCCAGGGCGACCGTGCGCGCCAGAAGCGCAGGCCAGAGCCCGGTCAGGGGCAGGTCGGACCATTCGGGATTGGCGGTGACGTGGAACAGCACCAGACGGCCGCGCCCGCGCACACCCGCGGTCACCAGCGGTGTTCCATCCCGCAGCCGGGCCCAGACTTCGGCTGCTCCCAGCGCGGTGGGGTCTGCCAGCACCTGGCGCCGCACCAGCGCCTCGGGCGAGGTCGCCAGCCCGGCGAACGGCCCGGTTTCCGGCAGCGGTGCCAGCGGTTCCGGCCGGGTCCAGGCAATCGCCCCGTCCAGCGCCCGCGCTCCGACGCGCAGTCGGACCGGCAGCAGGTCGTCGTCGGCCTCGGCGAGGCGCGGGCCGGCGAACCGCAGCAGCAGCCCGCCATTTTCCACCCAGCGTCCCAGGGCCGCCCGGACGGTTTCGGCCAGCGCGCCGGTATCGCCCAGCACGATCACCTCGACGCCCCGTTCCAGCAACGCTTCCAGCGTGCCCTCGGCCAGCCTTGCCGATGGCGCCAGGGCGCGCTGGACAAAGAACATCTCCTGGGTCAGCGGCTGGGGCCCGCCCCCATCCGACACGATGCCGACATTCGGACGCCGCAGCGACCAGTCGGCGGGGACGACGGCGCCTGCGGTCGTCTCGCCGACGATCCGCACCAGGGCCGTCTGGCCGATCACCTCGGCCGGTGCCCGGATGACCAGGGTCAGGCTGTCGGTACCCGGCGCAAAGCGTCCCTCGGCCGATCCGATCGACCGGCCGTCCAGCGTCGTGGCCGTGACGGCGACGGTGCCCGGACCGGCTGCCCCGGCCATGCGCCGGATGTCGACCGACAGCCCTTCGGCCACCGGTGAGAGGCCTGCAATCGCGCGCACCGGCGAGGGCGGTCGACGCAGTTCCAGCGGGCCCAGGCCACCCAGTGCCGCCCCGAGACCGGCCGCCCCGGGGTCGTCCAGGCCATCGGAAAACCACACCACGCGCGCAAACCGGGCGGGCAGGCCATTCGACGCCCGAAGCCGTTCCAGTGCCCCGGCGCGATCGGGCCGCCAGGGAACCGGTTCGGTGGCGTCCAGCACCGAGCGAAGCTGGGCGGCGGTCAGCGCCTGGGACGGGTCATGGGCCTGCGCGCGCCGGGCGGTGGTCAGAAGGTGGGTGGCGCCGCCGGACCGCCCGGCTTCGGCTGCCACCGCAGAGGCCGCGGCCACGACCGACGGCCAGGCCGCCGCGCTGGTCCATCCATCGTCGATCACCACCAGAACCGCCCCCGCAGCCGCACCCGGCGCGGCGGGGCTGGGTTGCGGCGACCAGACCGGGCCGGTGAAGCCAAGGATCAGCAGCGCCAGCGCGGCGATCCGCATCGCGGTCAGGAGGGGCGGCGTCCGGCGGTCGGCCTCCTCCTCGGTGCGCAGCCCGCCCAGCAATTCCAGGCTGGGCAGCAGCTGCCGGCGCGGGGCGGGCGGAAACCGGCGGATCAGCCACCACAGGACCGGCAGGGCGGCCAGCGCCAGCAGGGTCAGAGGCGCCAGGAGCGACAGCGTCCCCATCTCAGGCCCGTCTCTCGCGGCGGCGTTCGCCACCGATGTGGGCGGCGATGCTGGCGACCACCGTCCCAGCCGGCTGGTCCGACCGGTGGGTGACAAACGCCCAGCCGATCGATCGCGCCATCTCGGCCATGGCGCGCCGGTGCGCCTCGAACCGTTCCAGATAGTCGCGCCGGATCGCCTCCGCGCGCCCGATCAGGGCAGGGTCCGCGCGCCCGCGAGGATCCTCGAACAGGGTGCGGCCCTGAAAGGGGAATTGTTCCTCGGCAGGGTCCTGGACCGCCAGCAGCACACCGATCCCTTGGGCGGCCAGTGGCTGCAGGCGGGTGTGCCACACCTCGACCGGTGCATAGAAATCGCTGGCCAGCAGGTGCGCGGCCGCAGGATGGCGCCCCGGCGGGGGGATTTCGGGCATGCTCGGCGCATGGAGGCGCTCGAGCAGGGCCGCCGCGCCGCCCCGGGCGGTGGGGACCGGCTCGCCGGCGATGTCGATGCGCTCGCCCGCATTCGCCGCCGCCAGCCCCAACGCCGCCAGGATCACCGCGCCGCGCGTGCGTTTGCCGGCAAGCCCGGGCGCACTGGACCAGCCGAAGCCGGGCGAGGGGTCCAGCCACAGGCGCAGCCGGGCGGCGCCGGTATGCTCGAGTTCGCGCACGAACAGCCGCTCGCCCCGGGCCGAGCGGCGCCAGTCGATCGCGCGTGTGCCGTCTTCGGCGCGATGCTCGCGGAACTGCCAGAAGGTCTCGCCCGGCCCCGCCCGCCGCCGCCCGTGCGAGCCGGTCCAGGACGGCACACCCGTTCGTGTGTCGAGCATCAGAACACCCGCCAGCTCGGCAAGGCGCGCGGCTTCGGCGGCATCGGCGAGGGCTGCGGCCGCGGCCGGCAGCGCTGCGCCCGCCGTCGGGCCCGAAGGTGCGGGCGGTGCATCCCCGGCGCGCGATGCGGGGTCAGCGGCCGCCTGTGGCCTGCGTCCGAACCCGAACACCGATCCGCGTCCTCCGTGTGGGCTCACGCCGCCCGGGCGGCGAGGTCGTCGATCAGGGCGTCGAGCGTCAATCCCTCGGCCCGGGCCGACCAGGTCAGGGCCATCCGGTGTTCAAGGGCGGGACGCGCCAGCGCGTGCACATCGTCCAGCGAGGGCGCAAAGCGGCCGCGCAGCAGGGCCCGCGCCCGGACCGCCAGCATCAGGGCCTGGCCGGCCCTCGGGCCCGGACCCCAGGCGATGTGGGCATCCACGCGCGGATCGGCGCCGGCACCGGGCCGGGCGTCGCGGACCAGGCGCACGATCGCGTCCACGACCTTTTCGCCGACCGGCATCCGGCGCACCAGGCCCTGGATGTTCACCAGCCCGCGCTCATCCAGGACCGGCGTGATGCGCGCCTCGGCCGCACCCGTGGTTTCGACCAGGATGCGGCGCTCGGTTTCGCGGTCGGGATAGGGCACGTCGATCTGCAGCAGGAAGCGGTCGAGCTGGGCCTCGGGCAAGGGGTAGGCGCCCTCCTGCTCGATCGGGTTCTGGGTGGCCAGCACATGGAAGGGCTCGGGCAGGTCATAGCGCCGCCCCGCCACCGTGACATGACGCTCCTGCATGGCCTGCAGCAGGGCCGACTGCGTGCGCGGGCTGGCGCGGTTGATCTCGTCGGCCATCAGAAGGCGCGTGAACACCGGCCCGGGCACGAACCGGAACGAGCGGCGGCCAGCCTCGTCCGCATCGAGGATTTCCGAGCCGACGATGTCGGCCGGCAGCAGGTCCGGCGTGAACTGCACGCGCGACCAGTTCAGCCCCAGCACGATCGCCAGTGTTTCCACCAGGCGCGTTTTGGCCAGGCCCGGCATGCCCACCAGCAGTCCATGACCCCCCGAGAGCAGGGCGATCAGGGCCAGCTCGACCGTGCGTTCCTGGCCGAACACCGCGCGCGACACCTCGGCGCGCACCCGCGCCAGCGCACTCAGCGCCACTTCGGCCTGGGCGCCGATCTCGTCCGCCAGTCCGGTGGCCGTCCCGACGATCGCGGGCGCGGCGGGGGCACTGGCGGTCGGTGCGACCTCGGTGGTGGACGTCGGCGGGGCGGCTTCACTCATCGCGGTCGGCATCCTAAGTCCGCATGGCCAGCGGAGTTCAACCCATGCATGCAGACGAACGGTCCGGAGCAGGCGTGAACCTCGCTGCCATCATGGCAGAATTGGAGCGCAATGCCAGTGAAGGACAGGTCGGCACGCGCAGCCTGCCGCCGGTCGATCGCTGGAACCCGCCCTATTGTGGCGAGGCCGGCATCGAGATCCGGCGCGATGGCAGCTGGTGGCACGAAGGCACCCGCATGACCCGCGAAAGGCTGGTGCGGCTGTTCGCCTCGGTGCTGCGGCGCGACGAGGACGGGCATCACTATCTCGTCACCCCCGCCGAGCGCATCCGCATCACGGTCGAGGATGCCCCCTTCCTGGCGATCCGGGTCGATCGCAGGATTGGCGAGTCGGGGCCGGTGCTGGTGTTCACCACCGACATGGGTGACCTCGTGGCGGCCGGGCCCGACCACCCGATCCGGGTCGAAACCGACCCGGCGACGGGCGAGCCGCGGCCCTATGTCCGGGTGCGCGGGCGGCTGGAGGCACGTATTCTGCGCGCACCCTTCTATGAACTGGTGGACCACGCCTCGGTGCAGGACGGACACTGGGTGGTCGAGTCGTGCGGGACGGCGTTCGTCCTGGGCGAGGCGGCATGACGGCCGAGGATGCGGACCTGCTGGAGCGCCTGCGCCAGCGTTTGCCGGGGCTGGAGACGGCCGGGGCGGCGGCGACCACATCGGATTTCGATCTCGACCCGGACCTTCGGCCGCTGGCCCCGCGCCGCCTGACGCCGGCCGCGGTGCTGATCGGGCTGGTCGAACGCGCCGATGGCCTGCGCGTGGTGCTGACCCAGCGGACCGCCGACATGCCCACCCATGCCGGCCAGGTGGCGTTCCCCGGCGGCCGGGTGCAGGCCGACGACCCCGGACCGGTGGCGGCCGCCCTGCGGGAGGCGCACGAGGAGGTCGGACTTCACCCCTCGTTCGTGCGCCCGTTCGCCGCCATGCCGGCCTATGAGACGGTGACAGGCTTTCAGGTGGCCCCCGTGCTGGCGCTGGTGTCGGGTGACTTCGTGGCGACGCCGGACCCCAGAGAGGTCGCCGCGGTATTCGAACCCCCGGTGCGCTTTGTGTTCGATCCCGGCAATCTCGAGCGCCACAGCCGCATGTGGAACGGGCGCGAGCGGCACTTTTACGCCATGTCCTGGCAGGACCGGGTGATCTGGGGAGCGACGGCAGGCATGATCAAGGCCATCCAGGACAGGGTTTGGGCATGACCCGGCGCATTCTGTTCGAACTGATGCTGTTCGTGCTGCCCTTCGTGGCCTTCTGGGTCTGGCGCTGGGCCCGGGGGCGCGCCGGCGCGCCGCTGCCCTCCTGGCCCTGGATCAAGCTGGTGGCGGCCGGCCTGGTGATCGTCACCATCTCGATCACGGTGCAGTCGCTGACCCAGCCGCGCCACGTCAACGAGCGGTGGGTGCCCGCCCAGGTCGGTCCGGACGGGCAGCTGATCCCCGGCCGGTTCGAACCCGTGGACCCCACCACCCCTGCCTTGCCGCCCCCGCCGCGACCGCCGTCGGACCCGGGCGCCCTGCCGGAGACCCCCCAGTGACCCCCGTCCTTCCTGCGTCCGAGCGGATCGACGCCCCATGGATGCATCAGAGCGCCACCCGCGCGGTGATCGAGGCGCTGGCCGCTGCCAGGCCAGGCGCCGAGCCGGGCGACACCGTGCGCTTTGTCGGCGGGTGCGTGCGCAACACGCTGATGCGGATCGCGGTGGACGACATCGACCTGGCCACCGTCCTGTCGCCCGAGGCGGTCCTTGGGGCGCTGGAAGCGGCCGGCCTGCGCGCCGTGCCGACCGGGCTGGCCCATGGCACGGTCACGGCGATCGCCGAGGGGCGCCCCTTCGAGATCACCACCCTGCGCCGCGACGTCCAGACCGACGGGCGCCATGCGGTCGTGGCTTTCACCGACGACTGGGCCGCCGATGCGCGGCGCCGGGACTTTCGGCTGAACGCGATCTATGCAGCGCCGGACGGCGTGCTGTTCGACCCGGTCGGCGGGATCGCGGACGCGCGGGCCGGCCGTGTGGTCTTCATCGGCGATGCCGACCAGCGGATCGCCGAGGATCATCTGCGAATCCTGCGATTCTTCCGCTTTACGGCGCACCATGGACGCGAGGGGCTGGACGTGCAGGGGCTGGCGGCGTGCGCGCGCGGTGCGCAGTCGGTGTCCGCGCTGTCGGTCGAGCGGGTCTGGAAAGAGCTGGGCCGGCTGCTGATGGCGCCCGACCCGCGCGCGGCGGTGGATGCGATGCGCGACACCGGCGTTCTGGCGCAGGTGCTGCCCGAGGGCACCGATGTCGCCCTGTTCGGGCGCCTGCTGGCGATCGATGCGGACACCTTTCTCGAGAGCCATCCGATCGTCCGGCTGGCGGCCCTGATCGGCGCGGTCGAGACACGGGCCAATGCGGTGGCGCGGCGCCTGCGCCTGTCGGGCGAAGAGCGTGACCGGCTGGTGCTGGCCTGCGGGCACACCCCGCGCATCGTGTCCTTCCTGTCGCTGCGCGAGGCGCGGCGCGCGCTGTGGGCGCTGGGGCGCGAGGGCTTCGAGGACCGTGTCCGGCTGGGCTGGGCGGCCGACCCCAAGTCGCGCACCACACCGCAATGGCGCGCGCTGCTGGCGATGGCGGCGGGCTGGGTGCGCCCGGAATTGCGCCTGCGCGGTGCCGACATCCTGGCCGCCGGGGTGGCGCCTGGCCCCTCGGTCGGCGAGGTCATGCGCGAGGTCGAGGCGTGGTGGATCGACGCCGACTTCACCGAGGACGAGCTGTCGATCGCCGAGCGCCTCAAGGCGGTGGCCCAGGCCTTCACCTGATCGCGACGCGGGGCGGGCGTCCCACATGCAGGGCCAGGGCTGGACGTTTGCCATGCGCGACCGATTTAGGTCTCTGCACAGGAGGCCAGACGCCCATGTCGGCAAAGTCTGCTTACCGCGTCCCGTCCGACCTGCCCCGCGTGGTGCCGGTGTTCCCGCTGACCGGGGCGATCGTGCTGCCGCGCTGGCCACTGCCGCTGAACATCTTCGAGCCGCGCTATCTGAACATGGTCGATGATGCGCTGGCGGGGGATCGCCTGATCGGCATGGTCCAGCCCCGGCCCGATGCCGATGCGGTGGCGCGGGGGCCCGCGCTGCAGGATGTTGGCTGCGTGGCACGGGTCATGAGCTTTTCCGAGACCGAGGACGGGCGGTACCTGATCTCGCTGACCGGCATCTGTCGTTTCCGGATCCAGGCCGAACTGGACATCGCTTTGCCCTACCGCAAGGTCGAGGCCGATTTCGAGCCGTTCGCCGCCGACCTCTCGACCGTGCCGGCGCTGACCCATGTCGACCGCGAGGAATTGCAGGAAGCGCTGGCGCACTATGTCGATGTCAACGGCTTTCAGGCGGATTGGTCGGCCGTGGCCGATGCCCCGGCCGAGGTGCTGGTGAACGCGCTTTCGACGGCCTGTCCGTTCGACCCCCACGCCAAGCAGGCGCTGCTGGAGGCCCCCGATGTCGGCGCGCGGGCGGACCTGCTGATCGCCCTGCTGGAACGCTATGGCAGCCCGCCCGGTGACGGCGGGCACGCGCTTCAATAGGACCGCGCGATGACCGAGGCTGATCCCACACCCAGCGATGCTGGTCCCAACTCTGGCATGGATTCTGGCCCCGACGCGGCCCCGCGGCCTGCCGCGCCCGGTGACACCCGCACCGCGCGGATCGACCCGCGCCTGCTGGAAATCCTGGTGTGCCCGTCCAGCCGCACCCGCCTGGAATGGCGGCCCGAGGCGCAGGAGCTGGTGTCACGGGCCGCCGGGCTGGTCTATCCGGTGCGCGACGGGGTCCCGATCCTGCTGATCGACGAGGCCCGCGAACTGCGCGATGGCGAGTGAGACGCGCTGGCCGCGCGAGATCGTGATCCGCGATGCCGGGCGTCGCCTCGATGTGGTCTGGCTGGACGGATCGACGGGCACGGTCTCGGCGCAGACGCTGCGGGTCGAGAGCCCTTCAGCCGAAGTCCAGGGCCACCATCCCTCGCAGCGCCGGGCGGTGACCGGCAAGGAACAGGTGCGCATCGTCGCCGCCGATCCGGTCGGGCGCTATGCCGTGCGCCTGACGTTCGACGACGGGCATGCCACCGGCATCTACACCTGGACCCTTCTGGACCGGCTGTCCGCCACGCCTGCGGGGTGAGTGCGGTTGGCGTGCGCACGCCTGCGGTCTAGACGGTGGGACATGACGGCCCCGGTCCACCCCTTCATCCTGTCCGGCGGAGCGGGCACACGGCTGTGGCCCGCCTCCAGCGCCGCAATGCCCAAGCAGCTGCTGGCACTGACCTCGCAGGACACCCTGCTGCAGGAAACCCTGCGCCGCTTTGTCGGTTCGGCGTTCCGTCGGCCGGTCGTGATCTGTTCGGCCGGCCATGCCGCCGAAATCCGCCGGCAGGTGGCCAGCCTGGGCGGCGTGCACCTGATCACCGAACCCGAGCCGCGCTCGACCGCCGCGGCGGCCGTCGTCGCGGCCACCCATGCCGCCGCGGTGGACCCCGATGCGCTGGTGCTGCTGGCGCCAGCCGATCACCACATCGACGATCCGGCCGCCTTTCGTGCGTGCCTGCTGTCGGCGACAGAGGACGCGGCGCGCGGGGCCATCGTGACCTTCGGGATCACCCCGACCGCCCCCGAGACCGGCTATGGGTATATCCGGGCGCCGGGCGAGGGGACGGCCGGACGGCCCGTCGTCGCCTTCACCGAAAAGCCCGACCGGGCGACCGCAGCTGGCTGGCTGGCCGAGGGCGGGCATTTCTGGAATTCGGGCATCTTCCTGTTCCGCGCCGACATGCTGACGGCCGAGGCGCGCCAGCTGGCGCCCGACATTGCGCGGTTCGCTGCGCAGGCGGTTCACCGCGCCAGCGTGAATGGCGACACCACCGAACTGGATGCAGCCTCGTTCGCCCGCTGTCCGTCGATCTCGATCGATTATGCCCTGATGGAACGCACCGACCGGGCCGTGATGGTGCCTGCCACCTTCCCCTGGAGTGATGTCGGCACATGGGAGGCGCTGTGGCGGCTGGGCGCCAAGGGCGATGAGCGGGCGGTCGTGACGGTCGGGGACGTGGTGGCCGAAGACTGTTCTGGCACCCTGCTGCGCGCCGAGGAGGGCGGCCCGCGGATCACGGCGCTGGGGGTGGAGGGGCTGGTCGTGGTAGCGACGCACAGCGATGTCCTGATCCTGCCGCGGACCGCGTCCGAGCGCGTGCGCGACCTTGCGGCACGGCGCGACCGCTGATCCGCTCGGAGGGAGCGGGAGGGCCGCTCGCGCGGCAGGCGAATCCGGCGCGCGGCTTGCGAGCGGCGCGGGCGATGGCGTCGCGTCGTGCCGACCCGGCACAGCCGCGCCCCCGGAGGCCCGCCTTTCCCCATGCGAATCCACCCGGTCGCACCGCACGAGATCGGACCGGCCGAAACCGCAGTCTGGCAGGCCCTGCGCGCTGGCGACCCTGCCTTGCGCACGCCCTTCCTGTCGCCGGCATGGACGCGCATCGTCGCACGGCACCGCCCGGACGTGCGGGTGGCGGTGTTCGAGGATGCGACCGGCCGCCCCCTGGGGTTTTTCCCCGTGCAGCGCCCCTCACGCTGGAGCGCCATGCCCGTCGGGGCGCCGCTGTGTGACTATCAGGGACTGATCGGCGCCGCAGACCTTGACTTCGACCCGGTGGCCCTGGCGCGGGCGCTGGGGGTCGGCAGGATCGACTTCACCCATCTGATCCCCGCCCAGGCGGCCCTGGCAAAGGCCGTGCGTGCCCGCGACCACTCGTGGGTCGCCACCCTGGATGGCTGCGACGATGCCTATGTGGCGGCCAAGCGCGCCACCGGTTCGCAGAGCCTGAAAAAGATCGAGCAGAAGGCGCGCCGCTGGGTGCGCGAGACCGGGCTGGAGCTGAGCACCGACTGCCATTCGCGCGACCCGGAGCTGTTCGAGCGCCTGTTGTGGCTCAAGGCCGACCAGTGTCGCCGCACCGGCCAGATCGACCCCTTGGGGCAGCGCTGGTCGGCGGGCGTGGTGCGCGACACCTTTGCCAGCGACGATCCGGACCTGCGGGGCGCACTGTTCGTGCTGCGCCATGGCGGCAGGCCGGTGGCCTACAATTACGCTCTGGCCAGCGGCGATGTGATGCACGACTGGCTGATGGCGCACGAGGCCATAAACGACCGCTTTTCGCCGGGCCTGATCCTGGTGCGGGAGGCGCTGCGCTGTGCGGCAGCCAGCGGCGTGCGCGAGATGGATTTCGGCCCGGGGCCCTATCAGCACAAGGCCGCGCTGGCCACCGGCCAGCGACCGATCGCACGCGGCTTTGTGGGACGGCCGGGGCTTTCGTCGGCGGTGCGCGGCGCGTTCTATGGCGTGCGGGACCTGTGCGAGCGCGCGGCACCGGCCCCGATCGCCGCCCTGCCGGGCAAGGTGATGCGGCGGCTGGACGTCTGGCGCGGCCTGAGTTCGGCCTGAGGGGGCGTCCGCACAGGCAAGCCATGTCGTTGCGCTTGCGGCGGTCAGCGCATAATCACCCCGCGAGGGACGCGACAGCCATGACACTTACCATCGAGACGGTCGGAATCCAGGATGTGCGCGAGGCCGCGCGCCGCCTGCACGGGCATGTCGAGCGCACGCCCATGCGGCTGTCGCGCACGCTGTCGGACATCACCGGCGCCGAGATCTGGGTCAAGTTCGAGAACCTGCAGTTCACCGCCTCGTTCAAGGAGCGCGGCGCGCTGAACCGGCTGATGACGCTGACCGAGGCCGAGCGGCGCACCGGGGTGATCACGGTATCGGCCGGCAACCATGCCCAGGGCGTTGCATACAATGCCGCACGGCTGGGCATTCCGGCCACCATCGTGATGCCGCTGGGCACGCCCTTCACCAAGGTCAAGCACACCCGCAAGCACGGCGCCCGGGTGGTCCTGTCCGGCGAGACCTTCGCCGATGCCAGCCTGCACGCCTTCCAGATGCGCGACCGCGAGGGGCTGACCTTCGTGCACCCCTATGACGACCCGATGGTGATCGCCGGGCAGGGCACGATCGCGCTGGAAATGCTCGAGGACGTGCCCGACCTCGAGATCGTGCCGATCCCGGTCGGTGGCGGGGGCCTGATTTCGGGCAATCTGATCGCTTTCGAGGCGCTGGCGCCGCGGGTCGACGTCATCGGGGTCGAGGCGCGGATGTATCCCTCGCTCCATGCCGAGCTGCGCGGCGAGGAGCCGGTGTGCGGCGGCCAGACCATCGCCGAGGGCATCGCCGTCAAGCAGGTCGGCCGTCTGCCCTTCCAGATCTGTCGCGACCGCGTGCGCGAGGTGCTGCTGGTGGACGAACCGCAATTGGAACACGCTGTCAGCCTGTATGCCAATGTCGAAAAGACCGTGGCCGAGGGGGCGGGTGCGGCGTCGCTGGCGGCGGTCATCGCCCATCCGGCGCGCTTTGCGGGCCGCAAGGTCGGGCTGATCCTGTGCGGCGGCAACATCGATGCGCGCCTGCTGGCGTCGGTGCTGACGCGGGGGCTGGTACGCGAAGGGCGGATTTCCTCGCTGCGCCTGACGGGGGACGACCGGCCGGGCCTGTTGTCGCGGGTGTCCAAGATCATCGGCGACCTGGGTGCCAACATTCTCGAAGTCGCCCACAACCGTCTGGCGCTGGACGTGCCCGCCAAGGGCGCCGAGTTCGATATCCTGGTCGAGACCCGCGACGCCCTGCACACGCGCGAACTGGTCGAGGCCCTGACGGCCGCGGGCTATCCGCCGCGCACGCTCTAGGCCGACCGTCAGGCGAGGGTGAGAGGGATGCGCAGATAGCGCCTGCCGTTCGATGAAGCCGGCGGCAGATTGCCCGCGCGCATGTTCACCTGGACCGAGGGCAGAAGCAGCGCGGGCGCCCTCAGGGTCGCGTCGCGCGCGTTGCGCATGACCACGAACGCTGCCTCGTCCACGCCGCCCGAAAGGTGCACGTTGTGCGTGCGCTGCTCGCCCACCGTCGAGCGCCAGGCGAACGCGTCGCGGCCCGGCGCCTTGTAATCATGGCACATGAACAGCCGGGTCGCGCGCGGCAGCGCCAGCAGCCGGCGGATCGAACGGAACAGCTGCCGGGCATCGCCGCCGGGGAAATCGGCGCGGGCAGTGCCGTAATCGGGCATGAACAGCGTATCGCCGACAAACACCGCATCGCCGATCCGGTAGCTGACATCGGCCGGCGTGTGGCCGGGGGTGTGCATCACCTCGACCTCCAGCTTGCCGATCGCAAAGCGTTCGCCGTCGACGAACAGCCGGTCGAAATCCCCGCCATTGGCGGCGACGTCATGGGCATCGAACATCGGGCGGAAAATCTGCTGCACCTGGGCGATCTCGGCGCCGATGCCGATCAGCGCGCCGGTGCGGGCCTTGATATAGGGTGCAGCCGTCAGATGATCGGCATGGGCATGGGTTTCGAGCACCCAGGTGATCCGCGCCCCGGCAGCGGCAGCTGCGGCGAGGATGCGGTCGGCCGAGGCGATGTCGACCGTGCCGGCCCCGGCATCATAATCGAGCACCGGATCGATCACGGCGGCATCGCGGGTTTCGGGGTCGATGACCAGATAGCTGAC
>DBAV01000273.1 GCA_002291875.1 Hyphomonadaceae bacterium UBA1001 | reverse complement strand
GCATCTCGAAGAAGGTGTGGTGCCGCGCCGTGTAGCCCACATTGTCGAGGTCATTGTGCTTGCCGCCCGCGCGCACGCATTTCTGCGCCGTGGTGGCGGTGGCGTAGCCGCGCTTCTCCTGCCCGGTGAAGACGTTCTTGAACTGCACCATGCCGGAGTTGGCGAACATCAGCGTCGGGTCATTGCGCGGGACGAGCGGGCTCGACTCCACGATCTGGTGCCCGTTGCGCGCGAAATAGCCGAGGAAGGTCGCGCGGATGTCGTTGCTGCTGGTCATGAGGCGCCTGGTGATGAGGGATCGTCCTCGGATTACCGCGCCGCGACACCCCCCTCAAGGGGAAGCCCCGCCCTGGCACGGGCATTGCGTGCCCGAGGCCGGGGCCGCCACATTGTGGCTCCACGCGGCCGGGGCTGCCCCGGCCGCGAGCAGGAATGAGGATGCACCGCCCGATGTTTCGCCGCCGCACGCTGCTCGCCGCCCCCGCCCTGCTGGCCGCGCCCGCCTTCGCCCAAACGGGCCCCTGGCCGTCGCGCGGGCCCATCCGCCTCTTCTCCACCTTCCCGCCCGGCGGCTTCGCCGACACCATGGCCCGCATCGTCGCGGCCGAGCTCTCGCCGCGCATCGGCCAGTCCGTGGTGGTGGAGAACCGCGTGGGCGCGGGCGGCACCATCGGCGCCCAGGCCGCCGCCCAGGCCGCCCCCGATGGCTACACGCTGGTGATCAGCCACTCCTCGCCCTTCGGCGTGGCCGCCGGCACCTACCCCAACCTGCCCTACAACCCGGTGGAGGACTTCACGCACCTCGCCCTGCTGGCCGAGAGCGCCAACCTCCTCATGGTGAAGGGCGACAGCGCGCTGCGCACGCTCGCAGACTACATCGCGCTGGCCCGGCGCCAGCCGGTGCGCTTCGGCTCCTCGGGCATCGGCAGCGGCACGCATCTGATGGGCGAGTATCTCTCGCAGCTCGCGCGCATCCCCAACCTCGAGCACATCCCCTACCGCGGCAGCGCCCCCGCCCTGCAGGACCTGCTGGCCGGGCGCATCGACAGCGTCTTCGACCCGATCACCACCAACACCGCCATGATCCGCGACCGCCAGGTGCATGTTCTGGCCCTCTCCACGCCTGCGCGCATCCCCGCCTTCCCCGACATCCCGACCTTCGCCGAGCAAGGCTTCGCGCAGCTGACCAACACCACCTGGGCGGGGCTTTCCGCGCCGCGCGGCCTGCCGCCCGAGATCGCGGCCCGCCTCACCGAGGCGGCCGTGGCCGTGATGGCGACGCCGGCAGTGACCCAGCGGCTCGAACAGCTCGCCAACTACGCGCCCAACCCGCCGGTGACGGGGCCGGCCTACACCGCCTTCATCCGGGACTTCGCCACGCGCTGGGGCGGGGTGGCGCGGCAGGCGGGCATTACCGCCAGCTGAGCGGAGCATGATCCGCGAAGGCGCGAAGCGGCCAGAGCGGTGAGTCATTCTCCCAAAAACGCTGGGCGCCGCCCCGCACCCCGCCGGGGAGCGTGTCGCTCCCCGGACCCCTGACATCAGCGCGCCAAAGGCGCAGGATACGCGTGGAGGAAACGCCCATGCGCCGACGCACCCTGGCAGCCACGCTGCTCGCCCCCGCCTTCGCGCGCGCGCAATCCTGGCCGCAGCGCCCGGTGCGCATCGTCGTCCCCTTCCCGCCCGGCGGCTCGAACGACGTGATGGCCCGGCCCGTGGCCGAAAAGCTCCAGGCCCGCTTCGGCCAGCCCTTCGTGGTCGAGAACCGCCCCGGCGCGGGGGGCGCCATCGGCGCGGCGCAGGTGGCGCAGTCCGCGCCCGATGGCCACACGCTGCTCGTCACCTCCTCCTCCTTCGCGGGCTCGGCCGTGGTGCAGCGCACGCCCTATGACGCGCTCACGGACTTCACGCCCGTCGCACTTCTGGCGCGCTCGCCCTTCATCGTGCTGACCAACCCGGGCTTCCCGCCGCGCGACATGAACGCCCTCATCGCCCACGCGCGCGAGAACCCGGGGCGCGTGGACTATGGCAGCTCAGGCGCCGGCAGCATCGGCCATTTCGTGACGGAGATGCTGGCACTCGCCGCCGGCATCCGCCTCAACCACATCCCCTATCGGGGCATGCCGCCCGCGGTGACGGACCTGGTGGCGGGCCACATCCAGCTCTTGATCACGACCGTCGCCAGCGCCTCGGCCGTGGTGCGCGAGAACCGCGTGCGCCTCCTCGCCTGGACCGGCCCCGGCGCGCCGCCCGGCAGCCCCGTGGCACCGCTGGTGCGCGAGGCGACGGGCCTCGACTACGAGGCGGCGATCTGGTGGGGGATCTTGGGCCCGCGCGGCCTGGCGCCGGAGGTGGTGACGACGCTCAACACCGCGGTGCGCGACGCCCTGGCCGACCCGGCATTGACGCGCCTCTACGAGGGCGAGGGCGCGACCCCCGCGCCCGGCCCCGCCTCCGCCTTCGCGGAGACGCTGGCGGGTGACATCGCGCGCTTCCGCCAGGTGGCCCAGGCGGCGGGGATCAGGAGCGAGTAGGCCTCGGCAGGAAGGGCACGAGGGCGATCCCCATCGCCTCCTCCACCATCGGATAGAGGCTCGGGTCGAGCAGCGCGGGCGCCAGCGGCACTTCGGCGCTGGGAATGTGCAGCACCGCCAGCCGCCGCCCCTCCACGATCCGCCCGGCCGAAACGGGGGCGCCCGTCTCCGCGTCCAGCGTGGTGATGACGTCGGGGAAGGAGGCGAGGCGCGCGCCGCCCGCCTCCACCGCCATCCACTCGTTCATCAGGTGCAGCGTCACGTCGCCCACGCCGAAGCGCCCGAGGTCGAAGGCCTGCGCGGTGTAGCGCATCGCCTCGCGCCGCACCGCGCCCTCGGCGAGGATGCGCCCCTTCGTGTGCGCGCAGACCGCCTCGATCACCGCCCGCCCGCCCTTCGCCCGCGCGCCGAGGATCGCGGCCCCCAGGTCGAGCGCGTAGGAAATCCCCCCCACCGCCGCGCGCCGCTTCACGAAGCCGTTCGTCACCGGGTTGCGGCAGGAGGCGATGAAGCCGCCCGACATATGCCCCGCCGTGCGCAGGATGGGGCTGATCTTCGCCGTCGCCCCCCGGCACACCATCTCGATGCAGCGGCCCTCGGCGCGGTCGCCGCCGGCGACGCTCTGGATCGTCGGCGTCACGTCCGCGTGCAGGCCGAGGCTGCCCATGTCCCCCGTCGGGTGCGCGCGGATGTCGCCCACCGCGTCCACCACCGCCGCGCGCAGCATCACCGCCGGCAGCCAGCCGTTCAGCGTGGAGGACATGCCGTTCTGGCCGATGATGAAGCCCGCGATCTTCTGCCCGAGCTCCGCCTGGAGCAGCTCCGCGGCACGGACATAGTCCACGCCGTGCATTTCCCACGCCGTCTGGTCGCCAGGTGCGCCGATCGCCGCGGCGGTCGCGATGATCGCGTCATCGGCCAGCTCGTCCGGATGGAACAGCATCGGCCGGCCCGCGTGGATGGCCGCGGTGCCCAGCACGCGCCCATGCTCCGCCCAGCCGCCGCCACCGGCCGCGAGCACGGCGCCGCCGGCCAACGCCATCTCCATCTCGGCCGCGCCGAGCGCGCGCGGCATCTCAGTAGGCCTTGGTCGCTTCGGTGACGCTCACCTGCGCGAGCACGACCTTCCAGCCCACATCGGGCAAGCGCACCCAGGTCTGCGACTGGCGCGCGGGCTGGTCGCGCCCGCGCATGTCGAACTCAAGGTGAACCGTCGCCATGTCGCGCCCGAAGGTGGTGATGACGAGCTTTCGGCGGTTCAGCTTGATGCCGGGCCCGGGCGGGCGGCGGACGCGATGGGCGTGGATCTCGTCGAAGCCGTAGCCGTTCTCGTGCAGCGCGGCGCGGAGGGTGAGCGGCGAATTCCAGAACGTCGCGTCGAGCACCTCGACATTCTTGTCGATCAGCGCCTGCTCGTAGCGCTCGAACAGGGTGCGGATTTCCTCGACCACTTCGGGGATGTTCACGTCCATCAGGCGCGCTTCCATTCAGTGATCGGTGAGGGCTCGGGCGGTGGCGACCAGAGCCGCATCCTCCCCCCGTGCCCCGATCAGCGACAAGCCCACCGGCCGGCCTTCCACCATCGCCCCCGGCACGCTGACCTGCGGATGCCCCGCGAGCCCACCCTGCGCGCAGAGGCAGAGGATGGCATCACGGATCGGCGTCAGCGCCGAAAGCGCCAGCCCCGCGCGCGGCGCGGGGAAGGGCGTGGTCGGCATGGCCAGCACCGTGCCCGGCGGCAGCAGATGGCGCATCCGCCCCCGCGCCTCCTGGCGCATCAGCGCGGCCCAGCCGCGCTCGGCCTCGGGCGTGGCCGCCCCCATCACGAGCCCCTTCGCCACGCTGAAGGCAAAGCGCGGGTTGTCGCGTTCGACCCAGGCGCGGAAGGTCTCCCAGGCCTCGACGGGCCGGAGCGTGCGCTGCGCCCGGCCCCAGACCGAAAGCCCGGGCGGAGCAAGCATGTCCTCGCGGTGGTCGGGGATCAGGCGCTTCAGCCTGTCCAGCATCGGCATCAGCGCATCGGCTGTCGCGGCCTCCGCAAAGCCGAAGGCGTCGGTCGCGATGACCAGCCGCGCGGGCAGCGCCGCGGGGATCGCCTCCCCAAGCAGCACCGCCGAAACCCGCGCGAAGGTCCCGCCGTCGCGCGCGAACCAGCCCGTGGTGTCGCTGGAGGGCGCCTGCGGCAGCATCCCCGTCAGGTCGAGCCGCCCATGGGTGGGCCGGATGCCGAAGATCCCGCAGAAGCTCGCCGGCACGCGCACGCTCCCGCCCGTGTCCGTGCCGAGTGCCGTGTCGCACAGCCCCTGCGCCACCACGCTCGCCGAGCCGGAGGAGGAACCGCCCGGCACGAAGCCCGGCGCGGCCGGGTTCAGCGGCGTGCGCTCGAAGGCGTTCTCGCCCAGGATGCCGAGCGAGACCTCATCGGTGATCGTCTTGCCCACCAGCGTGCAGCCCGCGTCCGGCAGCGTCTGCACCGCCCAGGCGTGCCGCCTGGGGATGGGGTTCTGCCGCGCTCAGTCCGGGTTGCCGCCGCCCGTGGGCTGGCCCGCCACGTCGAACAGATCCTTCGCGGCGAAGGTGAGCCCCGCGAGCGGCCCGTCGGCGCGCCCCTCGATGCGGAGAGCGCGGCCGGGAACCCAGGGGCTGTCAGTCGTCGTGGGAGTCACCTGGCAATTCCACCCCGCCGGACAGGTTCGCGATCGTTCCGGTGAGCCGGAACACCGTGTTGCCATTGCCGAGCGACAGCTCAAGGTAGGACGGGTTGTAGTCCGCGAAGCACTTGTTGAAAATCCGCTGCGAAATCAGCAGGTATTCGCTGTCCATCGCCGCGTGTTGATAGCAGAAGACCACGAAGGCCGAGCACATCACGCTGCTTCCGCCCTGCATGTAGGCTTCGTACTGCCGCTTGAGCAGCGTGTTGGTCGGGTAGCCGGAATGGGCGATGCCGAGCGATTGGACGGCCTGGCCCATGCTGTAGCTGACGGTCGCGGTCGTCCCCTTGTGCCGGTACCGGTCGGTGCCGTAGCCCGCGTTCTTGTAGATGGCCCGCGCCACGTCGCGCGCCGCCCGGCGCCACCCCTTCAGCGTGCAGTGATAGACGAGGTAGGAATAAGCCGTCCGGTCCTTGAGGAAGTTGGAGCGGAACAGCCCCTGCCCCTGCATCTCGAACATGTGGTTCGACGCCTCGGCGATGCCGGCATGGACCGTCGTGCTGTCGCCGCGGTTCACGAGCTGGCCGAGGCGGATGACGAGGCTGGTCAGCGACCCGTCCGCCTTCTTCAGCAGGATGTCCCCCGCGTGAAGCCGCGCGCGCCTGTGCTCGCTGCCCGGGAGCGCGACGCCGCGCGGGGTGATGTGATGCTGTGGGCCGGTTCGCCCGGTGCTGGCTGACATGGCGCGCCTTCGCGGCTGTGGAGCGGGGCAGATGCTGCCAACAACAACCCGGGCCAGCAACGCCGATCTTCGTTGCAACCCCACCGTGCGCGCGCCGCCCGGGAGCGGCGCGCCCTACTCGTCGTCGCCCTCGCCGCCCTCGGGCGTGGCCAGCATGGAGTTCGCCACCTCCACCGCCTGCCCGCGGATGCGCTTCTCGATGCCGTCCGCCATCGCCTTGTTGTCGCGCAGGAACTGCTTCGCGTTCTCGCGCCCCTGGCCGATGCGCGTGCCCTCGCACGAGAACCAGGCGCCCGACTTCTCGACGATGCCCGCCTTCACGCCGAGGTCGATCAGTTCGCCCACCTTCGAGATGCCCTCGCCGTAGAGGATGTCGAACTCCACCTGGCGGAAGGGCGGCGCCATCTTGTTCTTCACCACCTTCACGCGCGTCTGGTTGCCGATGGTGTCCTCGCGCTCCTTGATGGAGCCGATGCGGCGGATCTCCATGCGGACCGAGGCGTAGAACTTCAGCGCG
>DBAV01000157.1 GCA_002291875.1 Hyphomonadaceae bacterium UBA1001 | reverse complement strand
GGCGCTTGATGTGGCTGTCGATGGTGCGGTCGTCGACATAGACCTGGTCGTCATAGGCCGCATCCATCAGCGCGTCGCGGCTCTTCACGAAACCGGGGCGCTGGGCCAGGGCCTGCAGGATCAGGAATTCGGTCACGGTCAGGCGCACCGTCTTGCCGTCCCAGGCGCAGGCGTGGCGGTTGGGGTCGAGCGTCAGGCGCCCGCGGACCATCGACTTCTTGTCGCCGTCCGATTGCCCCGACGGCGCGGCATGGGCACGCCGAAGGATGGCACGCACCCGGTCGGCCAGCAGGCGCTGGGAATAGGGTTTCTTGATGAAATCGTCTGCGCCGATGTTGAAGCTGATCGCCTCGTCGATCTCCTCGTCCTTCGAGGTCAGGAAGATCACCGGCAGGTTCGACGTCACCCGCAGCCGACGCAGCACCTCGTGACCGTCCATGCGCGGCATCTTGATATCCAGCACGGCAAGGTCCGGCGGCGTTTCGGTCAGCGCGGTCAGCGCACTGGCCCCGTCATGATAGGTGCGCACCGAGAAGCCCTCGGACTCGAAGAACATCTTCAGCGAGGCCACGACGTTTTCGTCGTCGTCGACCAGGGCGATCGTGGGCATGGGCCATCCTTGTGTTCGGCCTTGGGGACGCGAACGCGCCACCGCAGGTTCCCGATTAGAGCCGCAGGCTTGCCCTTGGCAACCTCGGCTCGCCGATCAGATGCCGGGCGCAAAGGTCACCAGCCCCCAGACCGTCCCGACACATACCGCAATGATGACTGCGGCGCGGATGGCCACACCCATGCCGGGCGGCAACATGCCCTCGGGGCGTGATGCGGGCACCGGATGGCCCTGCGCCAGCAGGTCCGCCCTTTGGCGCTCCTGCATCCAGAACACCCGCAGGCCCAGGACGGCGCCCACCACCACAAATGCGCCGCCAAAAATCAGGCCTGCCGCGGTGGGCAACCCGACCGCGCTCGCCAGGTGCACCCACCAGCGCGGTGCGTCGTCGGTGAATTTCGCATTGCGACCACTCTCTAGCAGGCCAAGTGTGCCACCGAACATGGTCCCGCCCAGCACGCCCGCAACGGCTGCGCCCAGACCGGCAAACCCGATCGGCCCCAGCCTGCGCCGATGCGACCATTGCCACAGGAAATGTGCGACCTGCGCTTGCCACATGACGCTGTCCCTTCGTCACGCTGCTGGGTGCGTCCAGGGTCTGCCAGATTGCCTCGCCTGGCAAGCGCCCGCGCGCGGGCGCCAAGGTGCGTGTGGTGGTGGACGCGCCCGCCTCCGGTGCCGCAGGACAGGGATGACCAATTGGCGGGAGCGGCAGATGGACGTGCGGCCGGAGACGGAAGGCGCGCCGACGCGCACGCTGTCGGTGTTCTTCGTGATGATGCTGTCGGTCGCCATGGTGGTGGGCATGGGGGTGTTCCAGTCGCCCACCCTGATTGCCGCGAATGCCGGCAACCAGCAGGCGATCTACTGGGCATGGCTGGCCGGTGGGTTGATCTCGCTGATCGGGGCGCTGTGCTATGCCGAACTGGCCACCACCTTTCCCAGCGCAGGGGGCGAGTACCATTTTCAGGGGCTGGCCTATGGCCGCCGTGTGGCATTCCTGTCGGCGTGGGTGAAGCTGGCGGTCATCAACACCACCTCGATCGCGGCGCTGGGTTTCGTGCTGGGCAATTATCTCCATCCGCTGCTGGCGGAGGCGGTGCCGGCGGCGGCGATGCCCGAAAACACCGCATCCGCATTGTGGGCGGTGGGTGCGATCGCCTTGCTGACGGCGTTCAACCTCCTGGGCACGCGGCGGGGTGCGGGCGGCAATCTTGCACTGACCTTCATGGAGATCGCGGGCCTTGTGGTTCTGCTGCTGGCGGGCGTCGCGCTGGTGATGCAGGCCATCCCGCCGGCGACCACAGGCCCGGGCACGCCGACGGCCTCGCTGGCGGCGTTTGGCGGGGCGATGGTGTTCGTGATGCTGGCCTTCGGGGGATGGAACGAGATTGCGACCCTTTCGGCCGAGGTGCGGGACGGACGGCGCGGCATGGTGCGCGCCCTGGTGGGGTCGATCCTGCTGATCACGGTGCTTTATATCGCTGTCACCTGGGCCTTCCTGCGCGGCCTGGGGGTCGAAGGGCTGGCGCAATCGCGCTCGCCGGCGTCCGATCTGATGGAGCGTGCCTTCGGGGCGGCGGCAGGCGTGGCAATCGCCCTCGCCGTGGGCTTCGCGGTCATTTCGTCGATCAATGCGACCATCATGGTCGGTGCACGCACCACCTGGTCCTGTGCACGCGATTTCGGCGGCATGGGGCCCTTGGGCAAATGGGACGCACGTCGCGGTGCCCCGGTCAACGCAATCTGGCTTCAGGCGGCGGTTGCGCTGGGTCTGGTGTGGCTCGGCGCGACCTCGCGGGACGGGTTCGAGGCGCTGGTGGCCTATTCGGCGCCGTTCTACTGGGGCTTCATGCTGGCGACCGGACTGGCGGTGATCGTGCTGCGCGTGCGCCGGCCCCATGCGGATCGCCCCTTCCGGGTTCCTCTCTATCCGGTGCTGCCGGTGGTGTTCTGTGTCGCGGCCTTTGCGATGACCATCTCCGGCGTGAATTACGCGCTTAGCCTGCCGTCAGGCCCCCTGAGCGTCGGGATCGGGCTTGCGGTCCTCGTATCGGGGATCGCGCTGGCGGCCACGCTGCCGCTTTCGCCCGTGCCAACAAGGGCCGAAGAAAGTGCCCGGGCGGGGGCGGAGTGACGTCCGGCACGCCGTGACAACAGCGCTCGCCGAGGGGCTCACCGAAACGTCATCGCAAAACTGACGCATGCGTCATTTTTCACTTGAAGGTGCGGCTGCGCTGTGAGACCTTCATACTGGAGACGCCCCGCGTGCGACCGGGGCTCTGCGGGCCGGCGCCCGCGTGCGTGACGGGAGGTTGACGACATCATGGCCAGCCAGATCACCAAGGATCAGATTTATGACGCGGTGGCGCCCACCGATTTCGCCGCGATGCTGGAAATCGACCGCCATACCGACCGCTCGACGGCCTTCGACAAGATCATCTCGGCGACCCATGACCATTTCTGGGATCCGCTGGATCCTAAATACATCGACTTCACCGAGCCCTATGACATGGAGAACCGGCAGATCATGCCGGACTACCTGGTCCCGGCGCTGGAAACCGATTATGTCCGCGACTTCTTTGCGGACAAGCCGGCGCAGAAGATCGCCTTCGTCAACGAGATGGCCCGCTGGCAGCTGTCGGCCATCCTCCATGGCGAGCAGGGGGCGCTGAACCTGTCGGCATCGCTGTGCCATGTCCTCCGCGATGCGGGGGCACAGGAATACGCCGCCAACCAGTGCCGCGAAGAAGCCCGGCACGTGACCGCCTTTGCCAAGTACATCCGCGCCCGCTGGGGCAGCCCGCTGCCGTGCGGCGAGGTGCTGAAGGGCCTTCTGGTCGAGGTCGTGCACGCGCCCGAGGTCTACAAGAAGATCGTCGGCATGCAGATGCTGATCGAGGGCCTGGCGATGGGTGCCTTCGCCACCATCTTCAAGGAATGGGATGACCCGCTGGCGCGCAAGCTGACCCAGCTGGTGATGACCGATGAGGCCTTCCACCACAAGTTCGGCAAGATCTGGGCCGATCGCACCATTCCCAAGCTGTCGCCCGAAGAGCACGCCATCGTCGAGGACTGGGCCGCACACTGCTTCCAGACGCTGTTGTTCAACCTGGTGGCGCCGCACCAGATGAAGGACATCTATGAGCGCTTTGGTCTGGATGCCGACAAGGTGATGGTGGCCTTCCAGGAAGTGGCCACCGACGCCGAGCGCCGGGCCCGCATGAAAGAGGCCACCAACATTTTCCGCGTGCTGGTCAAGACGCTGTGGAATGCGGGCATCATCACCGACCGCACCCGGGCGTTCTATGCGATGTATGTCGACTTCGCCGAGTTCGAGGCCGAGGGCGACCACATGGTGGGCGACGACATCGCCGAGGAGGGCATCCGTTTCCTCCAGACCATCAATTTCGCCACCCGGATCGACGCGCTGAAGATCGCTGCGGAATAGCCTGTCGCGGTACTGCCCTGCGCCCCGGCGGGCAAGCACCATCAAGGGCGCCGGTCCGTGTGGATCGGCGCCCTTTTTCGTTGGATCGACGCCTTTGGGCCGGCGGCACGGCTGTGTACTGGGTGCTGCGTGCCCTGCCGAAAGTTCATCCGCCGCCCCGTTCCGCCGCCCGGAGGCGCATGCTAGACGCGCGGACTTTCGAGGACGTGCGATGGCCGACAGCGGTGCGGGGGCGGTCGTCCAGGGGCGTGTGAACGCCGATCTGGTCAATCTGCTCGACTACATTCGCGAGATCATCCGCCTGGGCGAACGCCCGGTGTCGAACCTCGATGCCTATCGGAACCTTGCCCTGACCCGCAGCGACCTCGAGCAATTGCCGGGCGTGCGCTTCGATGTGCGGGTCGAGGTGGTGCGCGAGGGTGTGCCGGAAAGCCGCGAGGCCTGGGTGGCGCTCTCGCGGCTGGAGCTGACCCCCGCGCCGGTACCGCCGCCTGACATCCGGGTCTGGCTGAGCCATCTGGACAATGATCCGCAACGCCGCCCGCAGGTCCTGCCCGAGCGGCATGAACGCGGGATCGATGCGGGGCGGCTGGGGGACCTGCGCAGCCAGGGCGGGGTCGGGGATGCCGACATCGTTCCGTGCTATCCCGATCCGGTGGACCATGGTGCGGCTGTGCCCGAAGGGGATACGCCGTCCGCCGGGTCTGGCCCGCCGATTGCGGTCGCATGGGATGTGCGGCTTCAGATTGACCGCATTCCGGGCCTGCGTGCGCAGGTCGAAGGCTGGCTCGACCAGACCTGGGCGGTGTGGTCGCAGGCCGAGATTCCGGTCCGGCGCGCCCACGCCATCTATCAAAAGCTGTTCCGGCTGGCCGAGCGCAAGCGCAACGCGCAATTCCCCCGGCCGATGGAGTTCGTGCTGGGTGTGGGGATGGTGCAGTGGCGCGTCGGCCATGTCGATGTGCGCCATCCCCTTCTGGAGCGGCGTGTCGAGGTCGAGACCCACGACACCACCGGCGAGGTGATCGTCTGGCCGACCGAGGCGGCAAGCACGCTGGCCTCGCGGATCTTCGACGGCATCGACATTCCGGCCGTGCGTGAGGTCTTCGAGGACATCGAGGCGCACCTTGTGCGGGTCAATGAGGAGGACGGCGGCATTGATCCATTCCGCCGCGAAACCTTTGTCGCGCCCTGCCAGCAGGTGGCCGCGCGGTTTTCGCCTGGCGGTGTGTGGCGGGGCGAACGGTCCGACCGGCCGGCCCGGCCAGCAGCCGATGACGACGCACTGGTCGTAAGCGATGAATGGGCGCTCTATCTGCGCCCCCGCTCGGAAAATTTCCGGCTGCAGGACATCGACCGCCTGTCGGCTTGGTTCCAGAAACACCCGGAGACCGACATTCCCGAAGCGGTGCGTCGGCTGGTGGTCGAGCACGAACCGGGCGCGCGGCCGGGCTGGTCGGAGGACGCCGCCGAGGCACCCTCGCCCGAACTTTATTTTCCAAAGCCCGCCAACGATGCTCAGCGATCGATCGTGCGCGCACTCGACGCCGGACACGGACTGGTCGTGCAGGGGCCCCCCGGCACCGGCAAGACCCACACCATCGCCAACATCATCTGCCATGCGATGGCGCGTGGCCAGCGCGTCCTGGTGGTGTCACATGGGGATGCGGCACTGCAGGTGCTGCGCGAAAAGCTGCCCAAAGGGATCCGCGAGCTTGCCGTGGCGCTGGTCTCGTCCGAGCGCGAGGGGTTGGCCCAGGTGCGCCTGGCGGTCCAGGCGATCGAGACCAATGTCAACAGCATCGACCTGGCGGGTCTGAACCGTGCCATCGCCGAAACCGAGGAACGGATCGCGAGCCTGAAGCTCAGGATCGCGGGCATTGACGCCGAATCCGACGCCGTGGCGGCGCGCCAGGCGCGTCCGATCGGGCCCGAGGGTGAAACGCCGGCCGAAGCCGCACGGCGCCTGGCGCGAGAACGCGACGTCCACGCCTGGTTCACCGATCACCCCGAGGGCTTTGTCGCCGAGGGTGCGGCCGAAGTGATGGTGCGCCACGAGGTGCGTACGGCGCGCGCCGAACTTGGCGCCGACATCGACACGCTGGATGGCTCCCTGCCGGCCGTCGCCGAACTTCCCGCAGGGCCGACCATCGCCGCGCTGCACTCCAGCCTGATCCGCGCGGCTGAACTGGATGCGCGCCCGCCCGATGCCGGGATCACCCTGCTGGCCGGGGCTCCGCGCGACGACATCTCCGATCTTGCGCGCCGGCTTGCTGCCATTGCCGACCTTCATGCCGACGGTCCGGGCTGGGTTCTGGCGCAGGCGCGTGTCCCCGAGGGCGTGGTGCGCGAAAGTGTGGCCGGCTGGGCAGAGGCGGCGCAGGCGCTCCGCGTCCAGGCACAGATGTTCCTGACCGCTCCGGTGACCGTGGCGCCGGATGACCATCGCGACCCTATGTTGCGCCAGACGGTCAGCGCGGCGGGTGTGCGCGCGCGTCCGCTGGGCTTTGTTGCACGGCTGATGGCCCCGCGCGCCCTTCGTGCGCGGCTCGATGCGATCCGGGTGGCCGGCGCGGTTCCGGGAGCAGGCGACTGGCAGCAGGTGAATCGATGGCTGGCATGGCGTGAGGGGTTCGATGCGCTGGCCCACCGGTGGAACACGATGGCACCGCGGCTGGGGGCACCGCAGCTGGACGCGGCGGGGGGTGACCCGGTGGGTGCGCTGGAGGCCGCGCTCGAGCCGGTGACACTCTTTCTCGAGCTGTCCGACCCCGTCCAGCGCCAGCACCTTCTGGCCCTGACACGGCATCTGGTTGCAGGCGCCGCGCCCGAGCGTTTTCTGGTCGATGCCAGACATGCCACCGACGTGGCGCGGGCCGTTCAGGCGGGCGCGGACCGCGAGCACCTCTCCGGAGCGGTCGCCGCGCGCACGCGCCTGGTCCAGCGTTTCACGGGATCGGCCGCGACCATCGCCGTGCGCATGCGCGAATTCCTGACGCTGCGCCTGGGCAATGCCGCGGTGACGCACAGCCAGATCGCGGCCGAATGGGAAGAGGGGCGCAGCCACCTTGCGCGGATCGAGGCGCTGGACGCGCGCCGCCATGCCCTGGGCAAGGCCTGTGCTGAACTGGCCGACCTTGGCGCACCGGAGTTTGCGCAGCGGCTGCGCAGCCAGCCCGCAGGCCCCCAGAATGACCCGGTTCTGGTGGAGGGATGGGAGCGCGCATGGGACTGGGCGGTGCTGTGGGGCCGACTGGGCGCACTGGCCAACCGGGACCGCATGGCGGAACTGGCGGCCGAGCGCCGGCGCCTCGAGGACACGCTGCAGGCCTCGTTCGCAAGCCTGGTCGAGGAGCTGACCTGGCGCAACCTCAAGCAGCGCCTGTCGGGCCAGGTGATGGACGCGCTGAACCGCTATTCGACCGCAGTGGCGCGGATCGGCAAGGGGACCGGCAAAGCAGCAGGCCAGGCGCGACGCGACGCCCAGAGCGCCATGCAGACCTGTTACGGAGCGATCCCCTGCTGGATCATGCCGTCCTACCGGGTGGCCGAACAATTGCCGTCCGAGCCCGGGATCTTCGACCTGGTCATTCTGGACGAGGCGTCACAGTCCTCGGTCGAGGAGCTGCCGGCCCTGATGCGCGCGCGAAAGGTGCTGATTGTCGGCGACGACCGCCAGGTGACGCCCACCGCCGCCTTCCGTGACCAGGGTCAGATCACGCGCCTGCGCAAGACCTTCCTCGACGGGCGCGCCTACGAGAGCCTGCTGACGCCGGACCAGTCCATCTACACCCTGATGAAGTCGGTGTTCCCGGCCCGCAGCGTGATGCTGACCGAGCACTTCCGCTGCGTCGAACCGATCATCCGCTTTTCCGACCAGTTCTATCCGCGTCCGCTGATCCCGCTGCGCCTGCCGACCCGCCAGGATCGGCTGGACCCGCCATTGGTCGACATCCTTGTGCCCCATGGCGTGCGCGAGGAGGGCACCAAGATCAACATCCCCGAGGCCGAGGTCATCGTCGACGAGATCGCGGCCCTGGTTGAGGACCCAGCGATGCACGGGCGTTCGATCGGCGTAGTGTCCCTGATCGGCGCTGATCAGGCCGAACTGATTTCGCGCATGGTGCTTGAGCGCATCGGCGAGGACGCCTGGCTTCGCCATCGCATCGCCTGCGGGGACAGCGCCACCTTCCAGGGCGACGAACGCGATATCATGTTCCTGTCGATGGTGGCCGCCGCCGGGGTCAAGCTGGCGGCCTCGACCACCGACATCTATCGCCAGCGCTTCAATGTCGCGCTTTCGCGGGCGCGCGACCGCATGGTGCTGGTGCGGTCGATCCGGCCCGAGGACGTGCGCCCGAACGACCTCAAGGCCAAAGTGATGGCCCATTTCGTGAACCCGTTCATGAACGTCGCCGGGCATGTCGCTCCGCCCGGCACCCTGTTCGAACAGGATCTGGCGGCTGCGTTGCGGGCGCGCGGCTGGCGTGTCTCCACCCAGGTCGGCCCGCCCGGGTATCGCATCGACATTGTCATCGAGGGTGCCGACGGGCGGCGCCTTGCGGTCGAGTGCGACGGCGACACCGCGCTGTCGGCGGACGCCTGGCGCGAGGCGCGGGCGCGCCAGTCCGTTCTCGAGCGAGTCGGCTGGCGGTTCTGGCGGACCTGGGAGTGCGACTATCGCCTCGAACCCGACGCCGTGATGGCGGCGCTGGAGGCCCGTCTTGCCGCCGAAGGCATTGCGCCATGCGGCACCGAGGAAGCCCCGCCCGCGCTGACCCTGCACAAGGTGGCTGGCCCGCGTGCGCGTGCGCCCGCCGGCGCGATCCTGGACATTGCGCCGATCGCAGCCAGCGTCGCGGCCGGCGACATCGTGGACGTGCGCCGCGCGGACGGCTCGATCGAGCGCTATCGGGCAGGCGATGATGGTGCGATCGCCGCCGCGCTGGTCGGCGCCCCGCTGGACGAGGAACTGACGGTCGAGGGCGAGGCCATCCTGGTGCTTGGGGTTGCGGTCGATCCGGATGCCGATGGTGAGGTCGATCCCCCCGCCTGAAGCGCGTGCATGGGGTCGCTTGCCCGCAGCCCCTGCGAACGCCAGAACCGTATCCTGCAATCGAGGCCCTGCACCCGAACCATGCCCGACTATGTCGTCAGACCTGCCTTCCAGGAAGACATCCGCTGGGTGCGCCCGCTCTATGCGTACTGGGTGACCACTTCGGCCTACAGTTTCGAGACAGAGCCGCCCTCGCCCGAAGAGATGGTCATGCGCTGGGCCAACGTGGTGTCGGCGGGGCTGCCTTATGTGGTTGCAACGCCGGCGGCCGATCCTTCGCGCGTGCTTGGTTATGCCTATGCCACCCCCTTTCGTGACCGTGCGGCCTATGCGGGCACGGTCGAGACCTCGGTCTATGTGGCACCCGGCCACGAGCGGCGCGGGATCGGCAAGGCGCTGATGCTGCACCTGCTGCGCGAACTGGTCGAGATCGGCACCCGCCAGGCGGTTGCGGTGATCGGCGACAGCGCAAACCGCGGGTCGATCCGCCTGCACGAATGGGCCGGGTATCGGGTCTCGGGCCAACTGTTGGGGGTCGGGCACAAGTTCGGCCGCGATGTCGACGTGGTGCTGATGCAGCGCGGCTTTGCGCCGCCCAAGCCTGGCAGCAGCCATCAAGCCATCGTGACCTACGTCGTCTGACCCGTCCGCGCCGGGAACACCGCGCCTGCCGCCGCGCGCGGTGGGTTGGCATTGCCGGCCGGTTCAGGCATTGAGCGCGCCTATGATCGCGCACGTCCGCCACACCGGGTCGCCCCCTGACGATCCCCCGACGCCGGGCGGCCATCTTGGCGTCGCCGTCGCGATACCCGCCCGCAACGAGTCGAACTATGTCGCCGCTTGCCTTGCGGCACTGGCTGGACAGCGTGATGCGCCGCCTTTCGAGGTGGTGGTGCTGCTGAACAATTGTACCGACGACACCGCCGAGCGGGTCGCCGAGGCGGCGCTGGCCGCCGAGGGACGGCTGCGCATCCATGTCTGGGACATCGAGCTTGCGCGTGAGCGCTCGGATGCAGCCTGGGCCCGGCGGCTGGCCACCAACGCGGCATGCGGCCTGGTTCGGCCGGGCGGCATTGTCATGACCACCGACGCGGATTCTCAGGCCGATCCGGGCTGGGTCTCTTCGATGCTGGCCGAGTTCGAAGCCGGCGCTGATGTGGTCTGCGGGTTCGTGACACCGGATGTGGCCGATGCCCCGGCCCTGACCGAGGAGGCGATCCGGCGCGGCGCGTCGGAATATGTCTACAGCCAGCTGACCGCCGAAGCGACGGCCCTGATCGATCCGCTGCCCCACGACCCCTGGCCCAACCACTTCCTCGAGACGGGGGCCAGCCTGGCTTTCCGCGCCGCCGCCCTGCGCCGCCTGGGCGGCATTCCGCACGTCTGCCCGGGAGAGGATTTGCGCTTTGTCGAGCTGGCACGACGCGCGGGCCTGAAGGTTCGCCATGCCCTGACCCCGCGCGTGGTGACCTCGAGCCGGGTGTGCGGGCGGGCCGTTGGCGGGTGGAGTGCGGACCTGCTGGCACGCCTGAACGAGGATCACCCGTCCTGTCACCCGCGGCTCGAGCCGGCCAATGCTACCCTGCGCCGTGCGCGTCTGCGGGCGCGGCTACGTCACTGGTTCGGCTCGCCGCGGTTTCGCATTCTGGTGCACCGGATCACCGGGGATGAGCGATCGACCCACTGGGCCTGCGCGACACCTCATTTCGAGGAAGCGTGGGCGCGCATCATGCAGACCACGCCTCTGCTGGCTTCAAGGCCGCTGCCGATGGATCAGCTGCCGGCGTCCATCGCGCGGCTGTCACAGGTGATCGCCCGCTCAGGTGAGGGACAGCGCCCTCATCCTGCACCGGTGTCGCGCGCGCGCCCGGCCCTTCTGGGTGACCTCAGGTAAAGCTCGTACTGTGCGGCGACCCGCGATGGGCGCGGCACGGTTGTGCCCGCGCTCGGCGCCTCGACGATCATGCGGGTCGTCTGGCTGCGGTGGGCGGCCATGGCCTTGCGCTTGATCGCGCGTTCGGCGGGGGACATGCGCATGCGCACCAGTCCCGTGCGCGGAAGGTCGCGCCGCAGGCCGGTTTCCATGTGGTCGGTCCAGACCAGATAGTCGCACAGCCGCACACCCGGTGCGCGGGCCCGGATCATGCGTGCGATTGCGGCGGTCGCCACATGGTCGGGATGCGGCTCGCCGCCCCAGGTCGTCAGCACCAGGGCCCCCGGCCGGCGCCGCAGGTGCCGGGCAAGGCGCGCAGCGAGGGCCAGCGCGCCGGGTTGGTCGAACAGCATCATGCCGTCCATCAGCCCATGGACCGTGACCGCGCGGTCCGGCACGCCAAGGCGCCGGGCAGCACGCGCCACCTCCAGCCTGCGCCGCCGGCCCACCCGGTCGGGGCTCCAGCTCGGCGAGCCCAGATGCGAGTGCCGGCCGTCAGTCATCACATGGATCTCGACCGGTCGGCCCGCGCGGCGCGCGGATGCCACCAGCGCGCCGCAGCCAATGCTTTCGTCATCGGGATGGGGGGCCAGGATGATCAGGGGGCCATGGCCCGACAGCGTCTGCGCAGACTGGATCGGCGCTCGGGCGAGGGCGCCCTGGAGGCGTCGTGTGACTCGCGGCGGGGCGGGGGGGAAGGCGGGATCGGTGCGCATGCGTCGGAGGAGGCTCAGCTTGGCGGGGGCGTTTCGGGCGGTGCGGGCGTGGGCGTTGCGGGCGTTACCGCGGCAGTGCCGCGCGGAACCCGCGACAGGACGATGAAAGGACCCAGCGCGATCAGGGCCGGAAGGGCGTTGGCGATGACGCGGTAGAGCACCAGCGCGACGATGACGTTGGCCGGCGACAGGTCGCCATGGCCGATGTGCAGCATGATGCCGTCGAACACCCCGATGCCGGCCGGTGTCCCGGCCACCATTCCGGCAAAATGGGCAGTGGCGAAGACCGACAGAAACCCCGGCCCCGAAAACGCAATCGCCCCCACCAGCAGCACGAACAGCACATGGGCCGTGATGACCCAGTCCAGCGCCCCGACCGCCAGGCGCAGAAGCACACCCCTGGCACCGGGGATCGAAAACGCCACACCCTTCAACGAAGCCGAGCGACGGCGCGATCCTGCGAGCAGCACCAGGCTGGCGATGACACCCAGAAGCGCAAGGCCGCCAATGCGCACCACGTCCTTGGGAAGGCCATAGGCGTCCGCGACGATGTCGGGTGCCAGTGCAAAGCCGATCCCCACCAGCAGGATGCCGCCGCTGAGCGCGATCACGGTGGTGGAAATTGCCGTGACCACCGCAGTTTCAACCTTGAGACCCCAGCGATGGAACAGGCCCATGCGCACGCCGGCCCCCGACACGGGGCCAAGCCCCGCCGCCAGCGACAGCGCCTCTGAAATACAGCCCGAGATCACCACCCGGCGCGGCGACAGCGTTGCATTGGCATCCTGGAGGGCCAGCCACTCCATCACGCAGAACAATGCGTAATTGATCACCATCAACACCAGCGCCGCTGCGACGATTTCCAGCGGGATGGCGTCGAACGCCGCCAGCAGCATTTGCGGCGACAGGTCACGGAAGGCGTTGAAGATCGACACCGCGCACAGCGCGACGATCGCTGCGATCACCACGAAGCGAAGGCGTCCCAGCCAGGCCATCAGACGGCCCACCCCCGGTCGCAGTGCCTCGGTCTCAAGGGCGGGGGCACCACGGTCAGCCCAGCGCTGCCGTATAGAGCGCCTCGTAATCACCGCGCGTGACGGGGCGGCAATTGGTGGCGTGGGCCAGGTCGACAAGGGCGTTCTGGACGATCCCCTCGCCATGCTCGGGCGCCAGCCCGATGTCGCGCAGGCGCGCCGGGATCCCCAGCCGCTGGTTCAACTCGAAGACGTGATCCGCAAGCGGGCGCTGGGCCGTGAACCCCATGGCGCGGGCGATGGCGGCCTCCTTGTCGGGCGCCGAGCCGGCATTGAAGGCCAGGACATGGGGCAGGAACATCGCGTTCAGAAGGCCATGGTGCAGACCAAGATCGTGCAGCCGGCCCGCAGCGTGGCTGAGCGCGTGGACCGACCCCAGCCCCTTGCCGAAGGCCAGTGCCCCCTCATAGCTGGCCATCATCATGTTCCAGCGCGCCTCGCGGTCGGAGCCATCGCGCACGGCGCGTTCGAGCATGCCGGCACCCACTGCGCGTGCAAGTCCATCGAGCGCGATGGCGTCGGCGGGCGGATTGACCGCCGGGGAGAGCACACTCTCGAGGCAGTGGACCACGGCATCCATCCCGGTGGCGGCTGTCAGATGGGCGGGCAGGCCCAGCGTCAGGTCGGGATCACAGATCGCTGCCGACGGGACCAGGTTCGGCGAGGCGAAGATTTCCTTGAAGCCGTTGTCCAGGATGATCATGCACCCGATCGAGACTTCCGAGCCGGTGCCTGCGGTCGTGGGAACCGCCACCAGCGGCGGGATGCCTCCGATCAGCCGCGAGCCGCGCTGGGCGACGCCATAGCGCGCCAACGGCCCCTCATGGCTGGCGAGCAGCCCCACCGCCTTGGCAAGGTCCATCGACGAGCCGCCGCCCAGCGCCACCAATCCGTCCGCACCGCTGGCGCGCCAGGCGTCGAGTGCGGCGGTGACAGCCCCCTCGGTGGGATTGGCGGGCGTGGTGTCCCACACGGCAGCCGGCGGTGTGCCCATGGCGCCCAGCAGGCGATCCAGCAGCCCTGCGGCCTTCACCCCGGCATCGGTGACCACGAAGGCCCGCGAAATGCCCGCCCGGCGCACCACCGCTGGCAACTGCGCCAGTGCGCCATGGTCGAAATGGCAGGTGGTGAGATACTGGATGACCGCCATGGGGATGCTTCCTCCATCCCCGCGACTAGCCGCAATCGCGGCGGTTGGGCAATGCCATGCGCGCTGTGCCCGCGCGGCGTGCAAGCGCCCGCGCGCAACCGTCTCGACGCCGGCCCGGCATTGGTTATACCATTTGACCCGCCGCGCCCGACACGGGTGATCGGCCAAGGGTCGGAGGGTCGCATCATGCAGCGGGATGAGGGGGCGCAGAACGCCGGGGTCGTGTCGCGCCGGTTGGCGCTGGGGCTGGGCATGGCGGGGGCATTCGGGATTGCCGAGGGCGCGTTCCGCCCCGCCGCCGCTGCCATTCGCGGCAATGCCCAGCCATTGCAGTTGCGAACCGACGGCACCTATCCCACCGTGGACCTGGCGCGCGAGGTGATCACCCTGGGCGTGGTGCAGACCCGCGTGCGGGCCGTGCAGGTCGACCGGCTGGAGCGCACGCGGCGCGACAACCTCCAGCACCTGCTCGAGTCGATCGAGGCGGCGCAGGGCTGGGGCGGCCGCAAGGACCTGCTGCTTTTCCACGAGTTTCCGATCACCGGATGGTCGAACACCTGGAACCGGCGCGACGCGCTGCGTGCGGCGATCGAGATGCCCGGCGAGGAAACCGAGGCGGTCGGCGCGCTGGCGCGCAAGCATTCCTGCTGGATCGTGTTCGGCAGCTATGTGCGTGACCCCGACTGGCCCGACCACCTGCTGTCGATCACGGTGATCCTGGGCCCGGACGGCAACATCGTCGACAAGCACTGGAAGGCACGCAACATCAAGGGCGTCTTTGGCGGATCGGACTTCGAGATCTTCACCACCGCCATCCACGACGTCCTGGACCGCTATGTCGAGATGTATGGGCGCGACGCGGTCCTGCCAGTCACGCGCACCCCGATCGGCAACATCGCCACCTCGTCGGTACAGCGCGAGCCCGAAATCTTCCGGGCGTTCGCCATCAAGGGCGCCGAGATCATGCTGCGGACAGCCACGGGAGGCTTCACGCCCGAGGACATCCAGGCCACCTCGATGTACAACCGGGTATGGACCGCGATCTGCAACAATGCCGTCTCGCCGGACAATCCCGGTTTTCTGGAAGATGCCGGCATGTCGGGGCACTCGGCCATCTATGACCCCGAGGGCCGACAGGTGGACGTTGCCAATTCCCCGATGGAAACCATCGTCAACGCGCGCATTCCGATTGCCCAGTTCCGCCAGCGTCACCGCCAGCCGGTCATCCACACCTCGCTCTATGAGGACGTGTATGCCGCCTATTCCGAGCGCTATCCGCCCAACCTGTTCGCCCAATACCTGCCAACCGACGGGCGGGATGCGGCGCGGTTCCTGCGTGACAAGGCAACCTGGCGGTGAGCGAGGGGCGGTCGGCGTCGCGGCGCGCCTTTGCCGCAGGACTGCTGGCCGCCGGTGCGGCCCCGCTCGTCGCATCACCGGCCCTCGCCGGGCGACGATCGCACGCTGATGTCCTGGTGCTCGGAGCGGGCCTTGCGGGCCTGCATGCGGCCACGCTGCTCGAGCGGGCAGGGCTTGATGTGCTGGTGGTCGAAGGCCTGGACCGGGTTGGCGGGCGGCTGCAGACCTTCCGTGACCTTCCGGGCCAGCCCAATGCCGGGGGTGTCGAGATCGGCGCGGGTTATCGACGGGTCCGTGCCGCAGCGGCACGGGTGGGGCTCGCCATCCGCGATCCGGATGGACGGCCGGCAGGACGGCGTCCGCGGTCCCCCTTGTGGATCGATCGGACGTGGATCGCCGGCGATGGCTGGGAAACCTCGTCGCTGAACACTTTTCCGGCCAACCACCGCGGCCGGACGCCGGCTGATGTCCTGATGCGCCTGGCGATCGCGGACAATCCGGTGCGGGCGGGCGATCCGCTGGCGTGGGCGGATCCGGCCGTGCCTGACCTGTCGGCCGATGCCTGGCTGGCCGCACAGGGCTTTGACGCCCGCTCGCGCGCGCTGGTCGATCGCGGTGCCAACGCGAACGCCCTGACCCACTATGCGATGGTCAATGTCTGGCGCACCGCACGCGTCTTCGAGGCCGAGAACGCCGTGCGGCCGGGAACGGGATCGGTGGTGGGCGGCAGCCAGGGGCTGGCCGAAGCGATGGCGGCCGCCCTGGCCCGGCCGCCCCGCCTGTCCAGCGCCATCCGCCGGATCGATGCCGGGCACGAGGATGTCACGGTGCATCTGGCAGACGGCGGGCAATTGCGCGCGGCCCACGCCGTCTGCACGCTGCCCTTTGCGGCGCTGCGCCGGGTGCGGCTGAGCGGGGTGCAGGCGCCCACAGCCCAGGCGCAAGCCATATCCAGCCTGCCCTATACCCAGATCGTGCAGATCTTCATCGAGCCCCAGGCGCCATTCTGGGAACGCGACGGCCTGGGCATGGACATGTGGACCGATGGGCCGATCGAGCGGGTGTTCGGGCTCCGCGACGCGTCGGACGCGCCCAGCGGGCTATTGCTGGCCTGGATCAATGGCGAGGGCTGCGCGGCGGTGCCGAGGCGGCCTGAGGCCCTGCAGGCGTGGGTCGAGGAGGGGATGCGCACGCTGCGCCCTGCATCCGAAGGGCGCGTCAGGGTGCGCCGGGTGATGCGCTGGACCCGTGACAACCCCATGGCCGGCGGCGCCTATGCGCATTTCGCGCCGGGTCAGATCCGGCAGTTTGGCGAGGCCATGGGCCGGCCGATCGGCCGCATGTACCTTGCGGGCGAACATCTCTCGCGTGCCCACACCGGCATGGAAGGGGCGATGGAAAGCGCCGAATTCGCAGCGGCCGCGATCGCACAGGCGCTGGGACGCAGCATTCCCTTTGCCGTGACGCCCTGAACCCGGCTGGGTTCAGGTTGCATCCTTCTTGCGGAACGCATCGAGGCTGACGACGCGCGGCGCCTCCGTAGCCGCCTCTTCGCCTTCTGACGGCCCGTCGCTGTCGCTGTCGTCATCCCCCGCCGCGGTGGCGGCGTCGGTAGGTGCATCACCAGACAGGTCGATGCCCCAAGGCACCGAGGGATCGACAAAGCGGGTGACGGCCGCAAAGGGCACCACCAGCTTGCAGGGCCGTCCACCGAACCGGAGGATCACCGAAAAGCTGCGGTCGGAGACCTCGAGATCCCAGTACTGGTGCTCGAGCACGATGGTGATGTCTTCGGGATAGCGTTCGAGCAGGAAATCGGGGACGACCGCGCCCGGCGCCCGCGTCCGGAAGGTGACGTAGAAGTGATGGCTGCCCGGCATGGCCTTTGTGCCTTCCGCACGGGTCAGCGCGGTGCGCACCACCCCGCGCAGCGCCTCGCGCGCCAGCGCCTCATAGCCGATCAGGTCTTCACCCAAGTGGTTTCTCCAGCGCCATCGCCCAACCCCCGGACGATCATAACCGCGCGCGGCCACTGACACCACGTCGGGCGATCGGGATCAACCATGCGCAAGGACCGCGCGAGCATGCAGCGCAGCCTGCCCCATCGGGGCGATGTGAGGGCGGGGGCAGGGCCCCGCGTCAGCGCACCGGAAAGCCCGGCGGTGGCTCCTTGAAGAACACCAGCGTTGCCTCGCCCAGCCGCACGCCGAACTTGGACACGGTGGCGCGGTTGATGATCATGTCCCCCTCGAGGCGCCACAGCCGGTCATGGAAGCGCACCTCGACCGAGCGTCCGCCCGACAGCTGCAGGTCCACAGGATAGGTGAACACGCCGCCCGCCCCGGCGACCCGCAGGTGGGCCTCGCCATTCACGTCCGGCGCAGTGCCGGTCCAGCTGCCGTCGGGCCGTTGGGCAAAGGTCCAGATCCGCTGCTGGGTCTGTCCGTCATTGTAGATGAAGCGCTCGTCGAGCACGAGTCGGCGCGTGGCTGGATCCCAGGTCCCGTCGATCGTGACGTAGAGGGTGCGTGAGAGGTTGTCGCCGCGGTTCTCGAAGATCCCGGCGGCATAGGTCCGCCCCGTGAAATAGGTCACAAGGTCGAGGGCCGGAGCCTGGACGTCTGCGCGTGCGGGATCAGGAAGCGACATGCAGGCCGTCAGCGGCGAGAGCATGAAAGGAAGGGCGAGCGCGAGCAGCGCGTGGCGCATGAAGGGCCTCCGATGGCAGGCGCGCGCACGGGCGGCCGTGTGGGGATTGTCATTCCCCCCTTACGCGCCGCGGCCCGCCCCGGATCAGAAGCGCTGCGGGCGCATCACCCCGACCTCGGACACAAAGCACACGCCCGGATAGCGCTCGAAAAAGGCGTCGAGCCTTGCCATCACCCGCGCGGCGACGTCCGGCACGGTCACCGCGATGATCATCACCTTCTCGAGCGCCCCCGAAAGCCCGTCATCCCGCCACCGTCCGCTGCTGCCCCCGCCTTCGCGGCCCGACACGGCGAAAAAGCCCGTCACGCCTTCGGCCATCAGCATTTCCTCGACACGGCGCGCCATCGTCGCCTCGACGATGATCTCGAGCCGGGTGCGGGTATGGGTCTGCATGCCGCTCATCCCAGAAACGCGGTGGCCGCCGCCGTATAGAGCGGAATGCCGACCACCAGGTTGAAGGGAAACGTGACCCCAAGCGCCAGCGGCAGATACACCCCTGCATCCGCCTCAGGCAGGGCCATGCGGATGGCTGCGGGTGCGGCGATATAGGACGCCGAGGCTGCAAGCGTCACCAGCACCGCCCCCTCGGGCGCGCCGATCCCCGCGATCCGCGCAATCCCCAGCGCCAGCACCGCCGAGATCAGAGGCATTGTCAGACCGAACATGACCAGCGACGCGGTCAGGCGCGCACCCTGCATCAGCCGGCGCGCGGCCAGCAGCCCCATGTCGAGCATGAACAGGCACAGGACGCCCTGGAAGAGGGCGTTCACGAACACGTCGAGCCGTGCAAGGCCCGCCTGCCCGGTCACCGCGCCGATGGCAAAGGCCCCCACCAGCACCACCACCGATCCGTTCAGCAGCACCTCGCGGATCAGCTCGCCCGAGAGCACGGGTCCGCGTGCCACAGTCCGTGCAAGCGCATCGGTGGGTACGTCGCGGCCCAAAGCATCTGGCAAGGCAGTTGCCAAGGCCAGATCCGGCGGAGGGGCGGGACGGCCGGCCAGCAGCAACGCCGCGATGATCCCCGGTGTCTCCATCGCGGCGGCCACCGCGGCCATGTAGCCCGCTGGTGCCAGGTCCGCTGCGCGCAGGAAATCGGTGACCGCGACGAAGGTGACGATCGAAATCGAGCCATAATGCGCTGCCGTCCCGGCTGCGGTCGCACGGGCGACCCTCAGGACCCGGTTCAGCAGCAGGAACGCAACGACCGGCACGATCAGCCCCAGCAAGAGCCCCGAGACGAGCGTGGGACCGAAATGCCCCTCAAAGCCTGCGGATCGGGCCGCGACCCCGCCCTTGAAGCCGATGGCCATCAGCAGATAGAGCGACATCCCCTTCACCAATGCTTCGGGCATGGTGAGGTCCGAACGCGCGAAGGCCGCGCCGACCCCCAGCGCGAAGAACAGCACCACCGGCGACAGCAAATTGGTGGCAGCGAGGCCCAGAAGGTCGTTCACCCACGGGCTTGCGCCACATTTCCCCAACCAGCGCAAGGTCATCATCCGCGCGCTTGCTTGCCACGCCGTGCTGTGGACAGCCCGCAGGGTGCGCTTGAAGCGCCTCGCTAGGTTATACTATAACTCAAGCGCTGCGATTTTCGCCCCGGCCCTGGAGCCCCCATGTCCAATCACCGCCTGCGCCTTCTGGCGACCACCTGCCTTGTGTTTTCAGCTCCCGTCCTGGCCATGCCAGCCTTTGCCCAGGCGGCAGACCCTGCCGCCGTGCAGGGCGAAATCCTTGTGACCTCCTCGCCGCTGCGCAATGTCGAGAGCGACCTGCCACAGGGTGTGACCGTCCTTGATGCGGACCAGATCGCGCTGTTGCCCACGGGCGGGCTTGGCGATGCCCTCGATGTCGTGCCCGGCGTCGCCAGCACGCGGTTCGGCGCCGGTGCATCGCGGCCGGTGATCCGCGGGCTGGGCGAGGACCGCATCCGGGTCCTGTCATCCGGCCTCGGCCAGATCGACGTGTCCACGCTGTCGCCCGATCACGCCATTCCCAGCGATGCGCTGGAAGGTGAAACAGTGGAAATCCTGCGTGGTCCGGCAGCCCTGGCCTTCGGCGGCAATGCCATTGGCGGGGTGGTCAATGTTCTGGACCAGCGTGTTCCCTCGATCCGCCCCGATGACGGCATCGACGCACGCGCGCTGGCGCAGGTGTCGTCGGTAGACGATGGCACGCAGCTCGCCGGCTCGGCGCGGGCCGATATTGGCGGGGGGCTGGTGTTCGGGCTGGGCGTGCGCTGGCGTGACGCTGATCCGTATCGGATTCCCGGTCGCGCACGCTCGGATCGCTTCATTGCGGACGAGCCGCTGGAGGA
>DBAV01000088.1 GCA_002291875.1 Hyphomonadaceae bacterium UBA1001 | reverse complement strand
CCCGAAGGGCTGCGGCAGCGTGCACGCCTGGCGCTGGCGGTGATTGGACCTGCGGCGCCTGCCGCCGCGGCCGCGCCGGCCGAGGTCCCAGCGGGTCCGGCCCCGGCTGGGGGCGCTGCGCCTGCCCCGGCGGCTGCCCCGGTGTCGCCGCAGACGCCGGCCACCACCGCCCCTGCGGCAACGCCCGGTGCGACGCCGCCCGCGACGCCCGCGCCAGCACCCTGATCGGTCGGCCGAGCCCGCCCGGACACCGACACGAACGGAGAAACGCCCCATGAAGCGCTGGCAAGTCTGCCTCGCCTTTCCCGTCACCGCCCTTGCGCTGGGCGGATGCGCGTCGGTTGTCGACCGGGCGCAGTCGCTCTGGCCATTCGGCGGAAACCAGCAGGAGGGACCGGCCGAGCCCCAGGACGGACGGATTTCGATCGTGGCGCTCGAGCAGAAGCTCGAGGCCGATCCGACGACCGCGGCCCTGCCTGTCACCATTCCTGCAGAGTCGGCCATGACCGATTGGCCGGTCGCAGGTGGAAATCTGGACAATGCACCCGGTGCGCGCGCGTGGACGGCAACCCTCGAAACCGCCTGGCGCCGCCGCGCGGGCGATGCGGATCCCGATCGCACCCCATTCGTGGCCCCGCCCATCGTGGCAGGCGGCGTGCTCTATTTTCTCGATGCGCGTCACACCGTGCGGGCACTCCACGCCGCCAGCGGTGCCGAGCGCTGGAGCGTGTCGGTCCGCCCCGCCGAAACCCGCGAGCGTGATCCGCTGCTGGGCGGGCTTGCCGTTGCGGGCCAGCGCCTGGTCGCGACGACGGGCTATGGCGAGATCGTGTCGCTGGACGCCACCAACGGGGCGGTCGAATGGCGCACGCGCGTCGCCGCCCCATTGCACGTGCCGCCCAGCGTGACGGGCGACCGGGTGTTCGCGGTGACCAGCGACAGCGAACTGGTGGCCCTCGATGCTGCCAGTGGCCGTGTCCTCTGGAGCGACCAGGCCATTGCCGAGCCGGCGCGCATCCTGTCCTCGCCGATGATCGCGGTTTCGGGTGACACGCTGGTGGCGCCCTTTGCATCCGGTGAGGTGATTGCGTTCCTGGCGGCCAATGGGCGTCGGCTGTGGAGCGATGCGCTGACGCGGGTGGGGCGCCTGACCTCGCTGAGTGCGATCAACGACATTGCCGGCAAGCCGGTGCTGGCGGACGGCGTGGCCTATGCGGTCAGCCATTCGGGGGTGCTCGCAGCCATCGACGTGCGCACCGGCGACCGCATCTGGCAGCGCACCGCCGCATCCATCCAGACGCCCCTGGTTGCGGGCAACCAGCTCTATCTGGTCACCGTCGACAGCGAACTGGTGGCGTTCGACCGCGCGACGGGCGGCATCCACTGGGTGCGCCAGCTGCCGCGTTTCCGCGACGAGGCGGACCGCGAGGGCCGCATCGCGTGGACCGGGCCGATCATGGCGGGCGGGCGGCTGGTGCTGGCGTCATCCGAAGGGCGCGTGTTGACGGTTGACCCGACCACCGGCGAGCCCGGTGCATCAAGCGAGCTGGGCCAGGCCGTCTTCGTTCCGCCCATCGCCGCCGGCGGCCTTGTCTATGTGCTGGGCGCGGACGGAACACTGTTCGCCCTGCGATGAGTGCCGATCCGCCGCGGATTGCCCTGGTGGGGCGTCCGAATGTCGGCAAGTCCACCCTGTTCAATCGTCTGGTGGGCAAGCGCATCGCGATTGTGGACGACACGCCCGGCGTCACGCGCGACCGGCGCATCGCCACCACGTCCATGCTGGGCATGCCCATCGAGATCGTCGACACCCCCGGTTTCGAGGACGTCGCCGACGAATCGCTCGAGGCGCGCATGCGCCAGCAGACCGAGGCGGCAGTGCGCGAGGCCGACCTGTGCCTCTTTGTGATCGATGCGCGGGTTGGCGTGACCGCGGACGACCGCGAGTTCGCCCGCGTGCTGCGGCGCCTGGCGCGCAATGTCCTGCTGCTGGCCAACAAGGCCGAAGGCAATGCGGGCGACACCGGCATTGCCGAGGCGTGGGGGCTGGGCTTTGGAGAACCGATCGGGCTGTCGGCCGAGCATGGCGACGGCATTGCCGAACTCCAGAGTGCGCTGCTGCCGCTGCTGGACGCGGGCCAGGACCAGGCCGGCGAGGACGGCGACCTTGCCGACACCGAGCCCGGTTTCGACCCCGAGACAGTGTATGTCGATGACCCGACGCGTCCCATCACCGTTGCGGTGATCGGCCGGCCCAATGCCGGCAAGAGCACGCTGGTCAATGCGCTGCTGGGCGAGGACCGGATGCTGACCGGACCCGAAGCCGGGATCACCCGCGATTCGATTTCCATCGCCTGGTCGTGGCGCGGACGCCCATTCAGGCTGGTCGACACGGCGGGCATGCGGCGCAAGGCCCGCGTCGTCGAGAAACTCGAGGGACTGAGTGTCGGGGACACGCTGCGCGCGATCCGCTTTGCCGATGTGTGTGTGCTGCTGATGGACCAGGGGGAAGCCTTTGAAAAGCAGGACCTCCAGATCGCCGATCTGGTGCTGCGTGAGGGGCGGGCTCTGGTCGCGGCCATCTCGAAATGGGATGCCGCCAGCGATCCGAACGCCCGGGCGCGCCACCTGCGCGAGCGTGCCGCAACCTTGCTGCCGCAGGCGCGCGGCCTGCCCGTGGTGACCCTGTCGGCCATCGGGGGGAGTGGGCTCGACGCCCTGATGACAACGATCGTGCGCGTGCACACCGACTGGAACACGCGGGTGAAAACGGGCGACCTGAATGGCTGGCTGCGCGAGGCGATCGAGCGCCATCCCCCGCCAGCCGTCGAGGGGCGGCCCCTGCGTCCCAAATACATCGCCCAGATCAAGGCCCGCCCGCCGACCTTCGTGCTGATGTGTGCACGCGGCAGCCAGATGCCCGAGGCGTACCGGCGCTATCTGGTCAATGGTATCCGCCACGCCTTCGACATGCCGGGCGTGCCGATCCGGCTGATCCTGCGCGAGCCCAAGGGGCGCCGGCGGTTTGCGCCGCCCTCTGAGGCACCGCGCTGAGCGGCTGACGGCCCGGGGCGGGCGGATCAGGCGGTCGCGGGCGCCGGGGTGCGGGGCATGACCACGCGCTCGCCATGGCGTTGCTCGGATGGCAGCAACAGGTCCACCAGGCTGGTTGCGACGCTTTCGGGTGCGGGCAGGGTGCTTTGGTCCTCGTGCGGGAAGGCCTTGAGGCGCATGGCGGTGCGCATGGGGCCGGGGTCGAACAGGTTGACCTTGATGGGCGAGGTCGCGCACTCGATCGCCCAGCTGCCAACCATGTACTCGAGCGCGGACTTTGTCGCGCCATAGGCGGACCACCAGGCGCGCGGCGCGGCGGTGGCACCGGTGGTCACGAAGACCGCCCGCGGCGATTCGGCCATGCGGAGCAGCGGGTCCATCGAGCGGATCAGGCGCCAGTTCGAGGTGTAGTTGACCGCAAGGACCTCTTCGAAGGTCCGCGGGGGAAGCTCATGCACGCCGGTGAGCGTTCCCAGCATGCCAGCGCAAGAGGCCAGCGCGTCCAGCCGGCCCCAGCGTTCGTAGATCACGCCGCCCAGCCGGTCGATCGCCTCGAAATCCTTGAGGTCCAGAGGTACCAGGCTCGCATGGCCGCCCGCTTCGCGCACCGCGTCGTCGAGCTGCTCGAGCGCGCGGGTCGATCGCGCGACCGCGACGATGTCGAAGCCGCGCCGTGCCGCCTCGATCGCCACCGCACGGCCCAGCCCGCGGCTGGCACCGGTCACGAGCGCAAGGGGTCGTCGGGCTTGCATCACGCGTCCTCCAGAAGCGAAAGCTGGTGATCCTTGGCAGCAAGGTCGCGCCCCAGATCGGTCAGCCGTGTGGGATAGTCACCGGTAAAGCAATGGTCGGTGAACTGGGGTTGGCCAGGGTCGCGGGCCTGCTCGCCCAGCGCCCGATACAATCCCTCGACCGACAGGAACCCCAGCGAATCGACCCCCAGCTGGCGGGTCATCTCGTCATGGTCGAACTGGGCGGCGAACAGCTGGTCGCGCGAGGGCATGTCGATGCCGTAAAAGTCCGGGTACAGGATCGGCGGGCTGGCGCTGCGCAGGTGCACCTCGCGCGCGCCGGCGTCACGGACCATCTGGACGATCTTGCGCGAGGTGGTGCCGCGAACGATCGAGTCATCCACCAGGATCACCCGGCGCCCTTCGATCTGCTGGCGGTTGGCCGAATGCTTGAGGCGCACGCCCAGCTGGCGGATTTCCTGCTTGGGCTGGATGAAGGTGCGCCCGACATAGTGATTGCGGATGATCCCGAGCTCGTAGGGGATGCCGCTCTGCGCGGAATACCCCAGCGCTGCGGGCACACCGCTGTCGGGCACGGGCACGACCACATCGGCGTCGACGGCGGTTTCGATGGCCAGCCCTGCGCCCATCCGCTTTCGGGCGGAATAGACGCTCAGCCCGTTCACGACAGAATCGGGGCGCGCGAAATAGACATATTCGAACACGCAGGGGCGCGCGCGCACGGCGGCGAACGGGCGGAAGCTGCGCACCCCGTCACGGTCGATCACGACAATCTCGCCGTGCTCGACATCGCGCACGAACCGCGCCCCGATGATGTCGAGTGCACAGGTCTCCGACGCCAGCACATGCGCACCGTCACGTTCGCCCAGCACCAGCGGGCGGATTCCGTGCGCATCGCGGGCGCCGATCATGCAGGTGTCGGTCAGGCACACCAGCGCATAGGCGCCCTCGACCTGGCCCAGCGCCTCGATGAAGCGCTCGATCAGCTGGCTGCGGCGCGAGCGCGCCACCAGCTGCAGGATGACCTCGGTGTCGGATGTGGACTGGAAGATCGCGCCGGCACCCACCAGCTCCTCGCGCAGGGTGCGTGCATTGGTCAGGTTGCCATTGTGGGCGATGGCAAAGCCGCCCAGCGCCAGGTCGGCGAACAGGGGCTGGACATTGCGCAGCACGGTCGCGCCCTGGGTGGCATAGCGGGTGTGGCCGATCGCGACATGCCCGCCCAGGCGCTGGGGCAGGTCGGCGCCCGAGAAATTGTCGCCGACCAGGCCCATGCGCCGTTCGACATGAAACCGCGCGCCATCATAAGAGACGATGCCGCATCCCTCCTGGCCGCGATGCTGGAGTGCATGAAGCCCCAGCGCCGTCAGCACGGCCGCGTCCTCCGAGCCGTGAACACCGAATACCCCGCATTTCTCGCGCAGGTCGTCGTCATCGGTTTCGGTCATGGGATGTTCCTGGGCTTGGGGACGTTGAACGCTCTGCGGATCACAGGTGCCAACGCCAGACCCCTCAGACCGGTGCCGTGGGGTCGGTCGCCTCGCCCCGAACGCCGGGCAGGCCATACTTGCCGATGGCATCGGCCGCGGCCGTGAAGATGGGATAGGTGCGCGCCTCGACCAGCCATTCCGGCATCCGGTCGGCAGGGGTGATGCCGCGCAGCACCACGACCGCCAGAAGGGGAATCACGGCGCCGCGCAGGGCGCCGAACACCAGGCCAAGGCCGCGGTCCAGCAGGCCGATGTCGCCATTGCGATGAGAAATCTGGGTGATCATGGCGGTCAGCAGGCTGATGATCACGAACGACGCAACGAACACCGCAAGACCCGCGGCAAAGGTCGCCACGGTCGGCGGCATCATGGTCGCCATCAGCGGTGTGACCAGCTGGTGCAGGAAGATCGCCGCCGCGGCCGCGCCGATGAAAGCCACGATCGAGAAGATCTCGCGCAGGAAACCGCGAAAGAAGGCCATCAGTGCCGACAGCAGCACGATGGCGATCACGCCAATATCGAACCAGTTCAGCGTCAGACCTTCCATAACGCCCTCACCCTTGTCCCGAACCGGCGGTGATCCGCTCGACCAGCGCCTGCACGGTGCCCATGCCCTCCACGACCATAAAGGAGTTCTCCACCATACCCAAGGTGCGCACTGGGCATAACGCCTCGCGAAATCCCAGTCGCGCCGCTTCGCGAAGCCTCGCCTCGGCGCGCCCGGCCGGGCGGACCTGACCCGACAGCGCGATCTCGCCGAACGCGACCACCCGGTCGCCCAGCGTGCGGTCTGTCAGCGCCGACACCAGGGCCGCCGCGACCGCCAGATCGGCTGCCGGATCGGTGATCTTCAGGCCGCCTGCCACACCCAGATAGATGTCATGGTGGGCGAAGGAGAGGCCACAGCGTGTCTCGAGCACCGCAATCAGCATGGCAAGGCGCGCGCCGTCCCAGCCCACGGCCGACCGACGCGGCGTGCCGAAGGTCGACGGCGCGGCCAGCGCCTGGATCTCGACCAGGATGGGCCGTGACCCCTCGACGCCCGCGAACACCGCCGTTCCGGCCGCGCGAGCCGCGCCTTCGTCCAGAAAGAGCGAGGAGGGGTTGGCCACCTCTCGCAGGCCCGACTCGGCCATTTCGAAGACACCGATCTCGTCGGTCGGGCCGAACCGGTTCTTGACCGCGCGCAGCAGGCGGAACTGGTGTCCGCGTTCACCTTCGAAATAGAGCACAGCATCGACCAGATGTTCGACCACCCGCGGTCCGGCGATCTGGCCGTCCTTGGTCACATGGCCGACCAGCACCACCGTGCATCCGGACTTCTTGGCAAAGCGGGCCAGGTCGTGCGCGCAGGCCCGCACCTGAGTGACCGTTCCGGGCGCGGCTTCGATGGCATCCGACCACAGGGTCTGGATGGAATCGATGATGGCGACCTTGGGCGCTTCGGCGCGGAAGGCGCGCAGGATGGCGCGCAGGTCGGTCTCGGCCGCAAGGCGCACCGGGGCGTCGGCCACACCCAGGCGTGCGGCGCGCGCCTGCACCTGCGCCTCGGATTCCTCGCCGGTGACATAGACCGTCGGCACGCCGCGCCTGGCCAGGGCGGCGGCCGCCTGGAGCAGCAGGGTCGACTTGCCGATGCCGGGATCACCGCCGACCAGCAGCGCCGAGCCCTCGACAAACCCGCCGCCTGTCACCCTGTCGAGTTCCTCGAGGCCCGTCACCAGCCGCTCGGTCCGTTCGGTGTCGGCCCTGAGGTCGGTGAAGGCGGTCGAGCCGGACTTGCGCCGGTCGGACGCCACCGCTGCGATCGAGCCGCCGGGCGCGGTGCGTGCGGTTTCCTCCTGCAGGGTGTTCCAGCCCCCGCAGGCGTCGCATTTGCCCGCCCATTTGGGCTGCGCTGCGCCGCAGGTCTGGCAGACATAGGCGGTATCGGTGCGGGCCATGATCAGCCGCCGAGCCAGACGCGTGTGCAGGCGCGACCGGCAGCGCAAAGGAGTTCGTAAGGAATGGTCCCGGCGTCGTGTGCACAGGACTCAATTGGAAGGCCGGGGCCGAAAATGGTGGCCTGGTCACCCGGTGCCACGGGCGGGGCATCGGTGACGTCAACCACGATGCTGTCCATGGACACGCGTCCGACGATGGGGCAGCGCGCGCCATGCAGCAGCACCGAGCCGCGGTTCGACAGGGTGCGCGGAAGGCCATCGGCATAGCCGGCGCTGACGGTCGCCAAGCGTGACGCACGCCCCGCCGTCCAGGTGGCATCATACCCGACGCTGTCGCCAGGTCCGATGTCGCGGACCTGAAGGACCGGCGCATGAAGTGCGGCGACCGGCTCGATGGCGGGTGCATGACCCGCTCGCGGGTGCGCGCCATAGAGCGCAATCCCGATGCGCGCCTTGTCGCCGGGGCGATGGGCAAGCGTCAGCGCGCCCCCGGAATTGGCCAGCGACAGCGGCACGCCCGCAAAGGCCGCTCGGCACGCATCCAGCCGCGCGGCCTGCCGGTCGTTCCAGCCGGTCTCGGGCTCGGCGCCCGACACCAGATGCGTGAACAGGTAACGGATCGGCAGATCGCCGATCGTGGCCGCAACTTCGGGCGCCTGCGCGGGGCCGATGCCGAGGCGGTTCATCCCGGTATCGATGTGCAGTCCAGCCTCGGGCCGGCCCGGCATTGCGGCCCAGCGGGCCACCTCCTCGACGGTATTGAGGACAACCGAGACCCGTGCGTCGGCTGCGGCCCTGAGGTGCGCGGCCGTGGGCGCGCTGAGGGTCCAGATGGTGGTGCGCGGACCTGAGAGCACACTGCGCAGCGCCAGCGCCTCGCCGGGCAGGGCGGTCACGAACACCTCGCAGCCCGCGCGGTGCAGGGCGCGCGAAACGGCCTCCATGCCAAGGCCATACGCGTCGGCCTTGACCACGGCGGCGCACGTCGCGGGTGCGACATGACCCGCAAACCGCTGCCAGTTGCGCGTCAGTGCGCCAGGATCGATGTCCAGCCGGGCAAGGCGATGGGGCAAGGTGAATGGATGCCGCAGATTGGCATCAGCCATGGTCGTGGGTGTCACCGGCGTCCTCGTCGAGGTCGCGGAACTGCGTGAAGGACGGCTCGAAGGCAAGGCGGATGGTGCCGATCGGGCCATGGCGCTGCTTGCCGATGATCACTTCGGCCTGGGAGTACAGCTCCTCATAGCGGCGCTCCCATTCCTCGTGCTCGGGGGTGTGGGGGCGCGGCTCGGCCCGCTGCAGATAATAGGCCTCGCGATAGACGAACATCACCACGTCCGCGTCCTGTTCGATCGAGCCCGATTCGCGCAGGTCGGACAGCTGGGGCTTCTTGTCCTCCCGGTTTTCCACCTGCCGCGACAGCTGGGACAGCGCGATGACGGGGATCTTCAGGTCCTTGGCCAGCGCCTTCAGGCCCTGGGTGATCTCGCTGACCTCCTGAACGCGGCCATCGGTGCGCTTGGTGCCGCTGGCGGTGACCAGCTGCAGATAGTCCACGATCAGCACGTCCAGCCCCCGCGTGCGCTGAAGCCGGCGCGCGCGCGAGGTCAGCGCCGAGATCGAGATGCCGCCCGTCTCGTCAATGTAGAGCGGATAGTTCTCCATCCGCTGGACCGCGCTGGCCAGCTTGCCGAATTCGGCATCGTTCAGCTTGCCGGTACGGATGCGCTCGGACTCGATGCGCGCTTCCTCGGACATCAGGCGCATGGCCAGCTGCTCGGCCGACATTTCCAGCGAGAAGAACCCGACAATGCCACCGGTCTGGGTTTCCTCGCCATTGCGGTTGCGCGTCCGGCCATAGCTGCGGGCGATGTTGAGCGCGATGTTGGTGGCCAGCGCCGTCTTTCCCATCGACGGGCGCCCCGCCAGAATGATGAGGTCGGACTTGTGCAGCCCGCCCAGCATCCGGTCCATCTGGCGAAGGCCCGTCGCCACCCCCGAAATGCCCCCGCCCTGGCGGATGGCGCTGGCCGCCATCTGCAGCGAGCCTTTCAGGGCCTCGCCAAAGGTCTTGAAGTCACGATTGCCGCGCCCGGTGTCGGCCAGGGCGAACAGGCGCCGCTCGGACTGCTCGAGGATGTCCTGGCCGCGCTGGTCGCCCGCCACCGCCTTGTCCGACAGCTCTGAACCGACGCGGATCAGTTCACGCTTGAGTGCAAGGTCGATGATGATGGCGATGTAGGCCTCGGCCTGTGCGGTCAGGAAGGCCGCACGGTCGATCAGGCTGAGCAGATAGCGTGCGCCCCCGACCTCCTTGAGGGCACCATCGCGGTCGAACTTCTCGCGCAGGGTCGTCCCGTCGGCGATGTTGCCGCCACTGATGAGGTGTGCCGCCGCCTCGTAAATGCGGGCGTGGACCGGATCGTAGAAATGATCGGGCCGCAGCTCGTCACAGAGGTTGGTATAGACCGAATTGTCGAACAGGATCGCACCGATGACGGCCTGCTCGGCCTCGACATTCCGCGGCGGGCCGCCGGGCTCGGTCGCCGGGGTCCCAGCCGGGCCAGCGGCAGGCTGCGATGTTGCTGGAATGTTCATCCAGAACGGTTAACAAGATCGGCCATCGGATGCGAGCGCGCGGCGCATCCAATCCACCGCTAAATCACGGTGCGGTGTGCCGGCAAGCCGACCGCCAAAATACCAAGGGGCCCCGTCCGGATGAACGGGGCCCCCGCGGTTTTTCAGAAAATGACCTGCTGGATCAGGCTGCGCTCTGCTCGGCCGCAATGGCGGCGATTTCGGCGGCCTGCTCGGCCACCAGGGCCCGTTCGGCCTCGGCGGCAGCGGCCACCACATCCTCGCCCTTGGCCTGACGCTCGGCCTCGTCGGCGGAACGCGCGACATTGGCTGAAACGGTGACCACGACTTCGGGATGCAGGCGCACGCGCACGGCGTGGATGCCCAGGGTCTTGATCGGGCTGTCGAGGACCACCTGGCCGCGGCTGACCGTGTGGCCGGCCGCGACGGCGGCGTCGGCGATGTCACGCGCGGCGACCGAACCATAGAGCTGGCCGCTCTCGCCGGCCTGGCGGATCAGCACGAAGGCCGCGCCTTCGAGCCGCTCGCCGTCGGCCTGGGCCTTGGCGCGGCCCTCGGCATTGCGCGCCTCGATGTCGGCACGCTGCTGCTCGAAGCGCTTCAGGTTGGCCTCGGTCGCGCGAAGCGCCTTGTTCTGAGGCAGGAGGAAATTGCGGGCATACCCGTCGCGCACGGTGACGACATCACCGATGGCACCGAGGTGTTCAACCCGCTCGAGGAGGACGATCTTCATGGACGGCTCTCCTCACTGCACGGTGTAGGGCAGCAGCGCGAGGAAGCGGGCGCGCTTGATGGCGCGCGACAGTTCGCGTTGCTTCTTGGCGGACACCGCGGTGATGCGGGCGGGGACGATCTTGCCCTTTTCGGAAATGTAGCGCTGCAGCAGCTTCACGTCCTTGTAGTCGATCGCCGGCGAGTTCGCGCCGGAGAAGGGGCAGACCTTGCGCCGGCGGCCAAAGGGGCGACGGGCGGGAATGTTCGAGATGTTGATCTTCTGCATGGCGCTCACTCCGCATCGCCTTCGGTGTCACCGTCGAGGGGACCACCCTCGCGGCGCGACCGGCGCTTTTCGTCACGGTCACGCTTGGCGACGACCGGGGACGCGCCTTCGGGGAAGGCTTCGACCCGGACCGAAAGAAAGCGCATCACGTCCTCGTTGATGCGCTGGCGGCGCTCGAGCTCGTGCAGCACCTCGGCCGGCGCGTCGATGTTGAAGAGCGCGTAGTGGCCCTTGCGGTTCTTGTTGATGCGGAAGGTCAGGTTCCGCAGACCCCAGTATTCCGACTTGGCAACGGTCCCGCCCAGTTCCGAGATCGAGCGGGTGAGATCCTCGACCAGCGCTTCGACCTGCTGGGGCGAGATATCGGGACGTGCGATCAGCACGTGTTCATAAAGAGGCATCACATGATCCCTTGCGGCGCCGGCACCGGGCCCGTCGGGAAACGGGACGGCGATGGTTCCTGTCCGGGGCGGGATGCCCCGGCGGACCGGCTCCAAGCGCGAGCGTTTACATCCGAACACACCCCTGTATCAAGCCCGCCGCATGCGCAGCGCCGAATCCCCGCCGCGCCGCCGGAGCCGGACATGACCATCGCACTCACCTTCCCGGGGCAGGGCTCGCAGAGCGTCGGCATGGGCTCTGCGCTGGCGGACGGGTTTGCGCCGGCGCGTGCGGTGTTCGAGGAAGTGGATGAGGCGCTGGGAGAGCCCCTGTCCACATTGATGCGCGAAGGGCCGGCCGACACCCTGACGCTGACCCGCAATGCCCAGCCGGCCATCTTTGCCGCCAGCATGGCGCTGGTGCGTGTGCTCGAGGCCGAACGCGGCCTGGTGGTGGGATCGGCCCACGCGGTCGCGGGGCATTCGCTGGGCGAATACACGGCCCTGGCCACAGCGGGGTCGCTGGATGTGGCGGTCGGTGCGCGCCTGCTGCGCCTGCGCGGGGATGCGATGCAATCGGCGGTGGCGGTGGGCCGGGGCGCGATGGCGGCGCTCCTGGGTGCGGACTTCGCGCAGGCCGAGGCGGCCTGTGCTGCGGCGGTGGCCGCCGGTGAGGTGTGTGAAATCGCCAACGACAATGCGCCCGGCCAGATCGTCATCAGCGGAACGCGCGCGGGGGTGGATGCCGCGATCGAGGCGGCTCGGGGCATGGGTGTGCGCAAGGCGATGCTGCTGCCGGTCAGCGCCCCCTTCCACTGCTCGCTGATGGCGCCTGCTGCCGAGGCCATGAGGGCCGCGCTGGCCGACGTGACGCTGCGCCCACCGTCCTTACCCGTCTTCACCAATGTCACGGCGGCGGCCGAGTCCGACCCGGGCGTGCTTCGCGCGCGGCTGGTCGAGCAGGTGACGGGCCGCGTGCGCTGGCGCGAGACGGTGGTGAACCTGGTGGCGGCCGGCGCCACACGCCTGGTCGAGATCGGCGCAGGCAAGGTCCTGACCCCAATGGCCAAGCGCATTGTGGGCGATGGCGTCTCGCTCGAGACGGTCACCGACGGCGCAGAGATCGCCGGGTTTGCAGTCCAGTGACAGCGGCCCCTGCCAAGGGGGGTCGAAAGGGAGTGATGCGATGATGGACCTAAAGGGGCGGACTGCTCTGGTGACGGGCGCCAGCGGCGGCATTGGCGGGGCGGTTGCCGCATGTCTGGTGGCACGCGGGGCGCGGGTGGCGCTCTCGGGCACGCGCGAGGCCGTGCTGCAGGAGGTTGCCGCGACACTGGACAATGACCCGGTCGTCCTGACCTGCGCGCTGACCGATCCGGCTGCCGTCGATGCACTGCCCGGCCGCGCCGAGGAGGCGCTGGGCGGGCTGGACATCATCGTGTCGAATGCGGGGGTCACCCGTGACACGCTGTTGATGCGGATGAAGGACGAGGACTGGAGCACCGTGCTCCAGGTCAATCTCGAAGCCTATTTCCGCCTTTCGCGCGCGGCCATGCGCGGGATGATGAAACGCCGCCACGGCCGGATCATCGGCATCACCTCGGTTGTGGGCGTGATGGGCAATGCGGGGCAGGCAAACTATGCCGCATCCAAGGCGGGCATGATCGGGTTCTCGAAGGCACTGGCGCGCGAGGTCGCCTCGCGGAACATCACCGTGAACTGCGTGGCGCCCGGCTTCATCGCGAGCGCGATGACCGACGTGCTGCCCGAAGCGCAGAAGGAAAAGCTGCTGGAGAGCATTCCGGCGGGCCGCCTGGGCACCGGCGAGGATGTGGCCGAGGCGGTGGCCTTCCTGGCTTCGGACGCGGCCTCCTATGTGACGGGCCAGACCCTCCATGTGAATGGCGGGATGATCATGCCCTGAGCGGTGGCGGTGGTGTCGTGTGGCATGACGCCTTGACGGGGGCGCAAATGCCGACGCATGGGGCGCTGTGGCCTTGCACGGTTCGCTGTGCTAACCGCGAGGCCCCGCGGCACCGGGGTCCCGTTGTTGCCGATGGAAAGTGTCCAGAAAGATCGAAGGGGTCCCCATGTCGGACGTATTCGAACGCGTGAAGAAGATCGTGCAGGAGCACCTTGATGTCGCTCCTGAAAAGATCACCGAGAAAGCCAGCTTTATCGACGATCTTGGTGCAGACAGCCTCGACAACGTCGAGCTGGTCATGGCTTTCGAAGAAGAATTCGGCGTCGAGATTCCCGACGACGCGGCCGAGCACATCCAGACCGTGGGTGACGCGGTGAAGTTCATCTCTGAAAAGACCGCCTGATCGGATTGGCCGGGGCGATGCACCGTCTGCAGTGGAGCACATGATGCGCCGCGTGGTGGTCACGGGCATCGGCCTGGTCACGCCGCTCGCGGGGGACCGCGAGACCTCCTGGCAACGCCTGCTGGAGGGCCGGTCGGGCGCGGGCCCGATCACCGTATTCGACGCCTCGGACCTGCCTTGCCGCTATGCGTGCGAGGTGCCCCAGGCGGACGGGCGGGGTGGCGGCCAGCCGGACGATCCCGCCAATTTCGATCCGGAAACCGCGATGTCCGCCAAGGACCGGCGCCGGGTCGACACCTTCATCCTGTATGCGATGGGGGCAGCCAACGAGGCGATCGCGGATTCGGGACTGGTGCTCGAGACCGACGCGCAGCGTGAGCGTGCCGGCGTGATGATCGGCTCGGGCATTGGCGGCCTGCAGGCGATCGCCGAAACCGCCATCCAGCTCGAGCGGGACGGCCCACGCCGCATCAGCCCGTTCTTCATCCCGTCCGCCCTGATCAACCTCGCATCGGGGCAGGTATCGATCCGCCACGGCCTCAAGGGGCCCAATCATTCGGTTGTGACCGCCTGTGCGACCGGCGCACATGCGATCGGTGATGCGGCCCGGCTGATCCGCTATGGCGATGCGGATGTCATGGTGGCCGGCGGGGCCGAGGCGGCAATCTGCCGGATCGGCATGGCAGGCTTTGCCGCCGCGCGCGCGCTCTCGACCGGGTTCAATGACGACCCCCTGCGCGCCTCGCGTCCCTATGATCGCGACCGCGACGGCTTTGTGATGGGCGAGGGGGCAGGGGTTCTCGTCCTCGAGGAACTGGGTCATGCGCTGGCGCGCGGCGCGCGCATCTATGGCGAGGTGGCAGGCTATGGCCTGTCCGGCGACGCCTATCACATCACCGCGCCCTCCGAGGACGGCGATGGCGGCTTTCGGGCCATGACGGCCGCCCTTCGTGACGCGGGGCTGGCGCCGGGCGACATCCAGTATGTCAACAGCCATGGCACATCGACCCCGCTGGGCGACGAGATCGAACTGCGCGCCATCGAGCGCCTGTTCGGCGATGCGGCCGGTCAGCTGTCGGTTTCGTCGACCAAGTCGGCCATCGGTCACCTTCTGGGGGCGGCGGGTTCGGTAGAGGCGGCGTTCTCGCTCCTGGCCATGCGCGATGGCATGGTGCCTCCCACGCTGAACCTGGACAATCCCTCGGTCGAGACGCGGGTGGACCTGACCCCGCTGGTCAAGCGTCACCGCCCGATCGAGGCGGTGATGTCGAACTCGTTCGGTTTCGGCGGAACCAACGCCGCCGTCGTGATGACGAAGTTTTCCTGAAACCGGGGCTGCGGGGGCGCGGCAAGGTTGGAGCGGCAATGAAACGACTTGGCGCGTGGGCGCTGCGCATCGCCTCCATGATGCTGACGCTGGCGGCGTCGGCGGTGGCCCTGGTCTGGTTCCTCGCCAATCAGCCCGGCCCGCAACCCCCCGCGTCGGCGATCATCGCGGGGGCCGGTGACGAACCGGTCGTGGCCTTCACCGTGCCCGCCGGCGCGGGTACCCAGGTGGTCGGCCGCGAACTCGAGCGAGAGGGCCTGATCAGCAATCAGCTGGTCTTTCGCCTGGCGGGCATCCTCTATCTGCGCGGGCGCTCGCTGCAGGCTGGCGATTACGAGTTCGCGCCGCGCTCCAGCGTCGTCGAGATGATGTCGGCCATGGCCGAGGGGCGGATCGTGCAATACCGGCTGACCCTGCCCGAGGGGCGCTCGGTCGCCGAGGCGATGGACATCATCGCCGCCGCCAGCTTCCTGACCGGACCGATGCCCGAGCCACCGCCCGAGGGCACCATGCTGCCCGACACCTATCTGGTGTCTCGCGGCACGACGCGCACCGCCATGGTCGAGCGCATGACCACGGCGCACCGCGAACTGATGGAAGATCTGTGGGCCGCACGCGCGCCCAACCTGCCATTCGACACGCCCACCGAGGCGGTCATCCTGGCCTCGATCGTGGAAAAGGAGACCTCCAAGCCCGACGAACGCCGACGCGTCGCAGGTCTCTATATCAACCGCCTGCGGCTGGGCATGCGCCTCGAGTCCGATCCCACCATCATCTACGGCATCACGCGCGGGCGCCCGCTGGGCCGCGGCATCAGACGCTCGGAGATTGACGGTCTGACGCCGTGGAACACCTATCGGATCGACGGACTGCCGCCCACGCCGATCGCCAATCCGGGGCGCGCCGCCCTCGAGGCCACGCTGAATCCGCTGGAAACCGACGAAATCTTCATGGTTGCGGACGGGACGGGCGGTCACTTCTTCTCGCGCACCTATGCCGAGCACAACGCTGCGGTCCAACGCTGGCGCGAGATCGAGCGCAGCCGGGAGCGCAACGCGACGGTGCCGGTGGGACAGGCGCCGGCGACCAATGTTTCGGCCGGAGCCAGGCCGTGACATCGCCCCCGGGGGGGATTTCCAGCATGAGCGGATCGGCCGGCGCCAGCGTCGGTGACGGCCCGCAGCGGTTTCAGTGGTCGCTGACCAGCGTCAATGCCAAGGGACTGGAGGTGCGCGTTCGCCTGCCGCCGGGCCTTGAACGCCTTGAACCGGCCATACGCTCCGCGATCGGCGGGCGCCTGCATCGCGGGACCGTGACGGTGCTGCTGACGGCAGACGCGCGCACGGGCGGGGGCGAGCCCGGGCTCGAGATCGACCTTGCACTGGTCGAGCGACTGCTGGATGCCGGGCGCCCATGGGTCCAGCGCGGAGAGGTCGCGCCGGCGCGCTGGGATGGGCTGCTGCAGGTGCGCGGCGTGGTCAGTGTGCGTGCCGAACCGGCGAATGCAGGCCCCGACGATGCAGACCTTATGGCGGGGCTGGCCGAGGCGCTAGACCAGCTGGTCGCTGCACGCCAGCGCGAGGGCGCGACCATCGCCGGCGCACTCGGCGGCCTGATCGGGGACCTCGAATCGCTTCAGGGGCAGGCTGCCCGGCGCAGCGAGGGGGCTGCCGAGCGGGCGTCGGCCGAGCTTCTGCGTCGCATCGAGGCGATCGCGACCCGGCCCGACATCGACCCCGACCGGCTGGCTCAGGAAGCGGTTCTGGCCGCCATGCGGGGCGATTGTTCCGAAGAGCTGCAGCGCATTGCGGCGCATTGCGCGGAGGCCAGACGCCTGATCGGTGCCGAGGAGGCGCGGATTGGCCGGCGTCTGGATTTTCTGGTGCAGGAATTCATGCGCGAAACCAACACCTTCTGCGCCAAGGCCGCCGACCTGGACATGACGCGACTGGGGCTGGAAATGAAGATGACCGTCGACCGGATGCGAGAGCAGGTGGCCAATGTCGAGTGAGCACGCGGGGGCCGAGGATCGCGGGCGGCGCGGGCTGATGCTGGTGCTGTCCAGCCCGTCGGGCGCGGGCAAGACCTCGCTGGCGCGGCGGCTGGCGAGCGAACACGAGGACGTGCAGGCATCGATTTCGGCGACCACGCGTGCGCCGCGCCCCGGCGAGACCGAGGGCCTGGATTATCAGTTCCTGTCAGCCGAGGCGTTCTCGGCCATGGTGGCGCGCGGCGAATTCCTGGAATGGGCCGAGGTGTTCGGCCATCGCTATGGCACCCCGCGTGCCCAGGTCGAACAGGCGCTGCACGCGGGCCGCGACGTGCTCTTCGACATCGACTGGCAGGGGGCACGCCAGCTGGAACAGACCGCCTATGGCGATCTGGTGCGCGTATTCGTGCTGCCGCCCAGCGTCGATGAGCTCGAGCGGCGCCTGACGGCGCGCGCCCAGGACAGCGCCGACACCATCCGGGTGCGCATGTCCAAGGCAGCGCAGGAAATGAGCCACTGGGCGGAATACGACTATGTGCTGGTCAACGACGATTTCGAGCGCACCTATCGCGACCTCGAGGCGATCCTGATGGCCGAGCGTCGACGTCGGCGCCGCCAGCTGTGGATCAATGGTCTGGTGTCGTCGCTGTCAAAGGCCGCCCAGGCCCGCTGATCCGGCGCGCCAGCGTCAGAAAGTCCTTGGGGGGCAGGGTTTCGGCGCGGGCGTTGGGGTCGATCCCGCTTTGCTCGAGCACCGCCTCGGTCTGCGCGCCGAACACTGCGCGGAGCGAGGACCGCAGCATCTTGCGGCGCTGGCCAAAGGCGGCGCGGGTGACTTCAGAGATCGCCGCCAGCTCCGGTGCGGCCGGACGTGACGGCACGACGTGCACGATCGACGACCACACTTTAGGCGGCGGCGTGAAGGCGCCCGGGGCAACGTCGAAGGCCAGTTCGGCACGCCCGCCCAGGGCCATCAGCACCGCCAGCCGTCCATAGGCGTCGTCACCGGGGACGGCCACCATGCGGTGCGCCACCTCGCGCTGGACCATCACCGTGAACTGTTCGACCCAGGGCGCGGCGATCCAGTCGACCATCAGGGGCGTGGCCACATTGTAGGGCAGGTTGGCGACGATGCAGGCCGGGCGGTCGCCCACATGGGCAGCCAGGTCGATGCGGGTCGCATCGCCCCAGACCATCTCGAGCCGTGCGCCGGCTGCAGCCGATAGCGGGGCCAAGAGTTCTTCGAACCGCTGGTCGGCCTCGATCGCGATCAGCCTATCGGGGTCGTGCTCCAGGATGGCCCGCGTGAGGCCACCTGGCCCGGGGCCGATCTCGACGACCGTGCGGCCGGCGAGGGGGCCTGCAACCCGGACAATCCGGCGCAGAAGGTTTTCATCCAGCAGGAAGTGCTGGCCAAAGCGCTTTGAGGCCCAGACAGGGTGCGCCTTGAGCAGGGTGGCTGCGCTGGGAACGGCCGGCGTCATGACGCCCGGGCCCTGCGGCACGCGACCATGTGCGCGGCCTCGAGCGCGGCGATCAGGCTGTCGGGACGTGCGATGCCGCGTCCCACGATGTCGAATGCGGTCCCGTGGTCGGGCGAGGTGCGGACGATGGGAAGGCCGAGTGTCATGTTCACCCCGCCCCAGAAGTCCAGCATCTTGATGGGGATCAGCCCCTGGTCGTGATAGTGGCACACCACCGCATCGTGGTGGGACCGCGCCTCCTGGTGGAACAGGGTGTCGGCCGGGTGCGGGCCGGTGACATCGATGCCTTCGGAACGGCAGAGCGCGATGGCGGGCGCGATCGTTTCACGCTCTTCGGTGCCCAGCTGCCCGCCTTCTCCGGCGTGCGGGTTCAGCCCAGCCACAGCGATGCGCGGACGCTCAATGGCAAAGTCGCGCACCAGGGCGGCGTTCACCGTCCGCACCGTGGCGGACACCGCGTCGGCGGTGATCGCGGCGGACACCTGGCGGATCGGAAGGTGCACGCTGACCAGCGCCACCCGCAGGTCACGCGCAGCCAGCATCATCACGGGGGCAGGAGCCGGCGTTCCGCGTGCACGACACAATGCACCCAGATATTCGGTGTGACCCGGGTGGGCAAAGCCGCGTGCCGCTGCCCGCGCCTTGGAAATCGGATTGGTGACCATTGCGCCGGCCTCACCTTGCCAGACAAGTTCGAAGGCATGGTCGATCGAGGCAATGGCCAAGCGGTCGTCGGATGGGTCTTCGGCGCCATGTTCGGCATCGGCGGGCCACCAGACCGGAAGGGCCCTGTCGAAATGCTCGGCGGCCTGCCCGACATGTTCGATCCGCACGATGGGCACGTCACCGAACAGTGCGAGCGCCGGGCCGGGCGCGATCAGGGCAAACACCGTGTCGGACCCGCGCAGGCGTTCCCAGGCCTTGCAACTGATTTCGGGCCCGATGCCGGCGGGGTCGCCCAGCGTCAGGGCAAGGGGAGGGATCTCAGGTCTGCGGCGTGCCGACATTGCGGGTCAGGATGGTCGCCTCGCGGCGAAGATTGTTCAGATAGCGCTGGGCAAGCATGCCGAGCTGGGCCTGGAACAGCTCGTCCTCGACCTCCTCGCGGCTGGGGAGCTCGACCCCGCGCATGGCGACCTCGCGCGCGCAGACCATCAGCACGCCGGCGCCTGTGCCGACCGCAAAGGCCGGTGTCGTCTGGCCGGGCGCCACGCCAGACAGGCGGGCGCGCACCTCCTCGGAGAGTTCGGTCTCGTCCACCTCGCCCAGATCGATCACGCTCGCGCCCTGGACCCGCGCGGCATCGGCTTCGAGCCGCCCGCAATCGCGAAAGCCTGACCGTGCACGTTCGAGCGCGTCCTGTGCCCCCTCGCCCTGCAGGATCACCTGACGCAGCGAATACCGAGCAGTGGGCGTGGCCCCGTCGCGTCGCCCGCGCAGCGCAACGATATACACCCCGCCCGGCGTCACGATCGGCATCGAGACCTGGCCCTGTTGCAGACCCTCGGTCGCAGCGCGGATTTCCGGGCGCAGCTGGCCGGCGGCCAGCCAGCCCAGATCGCCGCCCGCGGCGGCACTGGGCGAGGCCGAAAACTGGCGTGCCACGAGATAGAAGGGGGCGCCGCGCTGCATTTCCTGTAGCAGCTGCATGGCGCCGGCCTCGACTTCCTGAAGTTCGGTGGGGTTGGACGCGGGCAGGAAAATCTCGGACACCAGAAACTGGGTCTGGACCGCATTGGCCTGCAGCCGCTCGAGCGCGTCGGTGATCTGGTCCTGCGAGATGCGGATGCGCGAGCCGTAAAAGCCGCCGATCACGCGGCGCCACACGATCTCGGCGCGCAATTGCTGGCGCAGGGTCGACGCGTTGACACCCAGTTGCGCCAGTGTCTGGACATAGGCTTGGGTCGTCTGGTTGTTGGCGCGGGCGATCGCAGCCAGCTGCTCGTCCACTTCCGCGTCGGTCACCTCGACCTGAAACCGGTTTCGCGCCTCCTGGATCTGAAGGATTTCATCGACCAGTGAGCGCAGGGCTTGCGGTGCCATGCGCTGGACGCCATCGGGGGTCGGCTCGATCTGGGCACTGAGCAGCAGGAACGCCGCCCGCTGACGCACATCCCAGGTGGAAATCACGGTGTCGTTGACCACCGCGGCGACCCCTTCGGTGGTCTGCGCCAGCGCGGGGGCCGGCGCGCCCAGCCCGAGGGCCAGCGCCAGGACCATCAACACACGCTTCATCACATTTCCTCCGGCGAACCGAACACGGTATCGAGAACAGCCCAAGCTTGGCAGAATGGTGGCCCCATCGTGGGTTCAGCTGCGCCCGAAACTGCCGAGCGTCGAGAACCCGAAACGGATACGCACCGAATCGGACGGTCCGAGAATGCGGTCCCGGGTCTCGTCACGGGTGTAGATCAACTGGACGAACGTGCAATCATCGGTGAAGGTCAGCGTCCCGTCCTGGCGGACATTCCGGTCGTTCTCGATGTCGCGCCGCAGCCCATAGCCCACCGCCCAGTTTCTTGTCAGCCTGGCCCCCAGGCCCGCGTAAAGCTCTTCATTGGTATCGGCCACCCGAAGTCCGGGGTCGATGCGCAGATAGCGCAGATTGGCGTCGACGCGCCACACATTGACCAGCGCGCCGAGGTCGAGGCGAAGCAGATCGAGCGTTTCGGAGTCGAAACGAAAGCGCGCCTGCGTCTGGACGTTCCGGCCAAAGCGCAGAGAGGTCGACCCCACATAGTCCGAAGTGGAACGATCCAGGTTCGAGAACCGGCTGAATTCGCCAGGCCGGGGGTCGGCCAGCCAGCGCTGGCCCAGGGTCAGGCTGGCCTCGGTCCGGCCGAAGGTGGCGGTGGTCCGGATACCGGCCGCAACGCGCGAACCGCTCTCCCAGCGGTCGAAACCCGGCACCCCATTGGGTCGGAACACCGAGGATTCGTCGAGTTCGAAGGCCAGGCCGTCCTCGATCGGGATGCGTGCATCCTGTTCGGCGTCACTGGCAAAGGCGGCGACGACGATCGGCTCGACATGGATTGCCCCGCGCGCACCCAGCGGGCGCACCAGGGGCCAGCGAAGTTCCAGTCCCGCCGACCCCAGCCCGCGTCCGAAACTGCCCGAGAGGCGCGAGGGGCCGACATCGCGGGTATCGTAGTAATCTGCGCGGGCCGTCGCGAACGGGTTGAGCACCAGTCCACCAGGCACGACCGAGGGCAGCTCCCAGGTGGCCGAAATGGTGGCGCGATGGCTGTCCGCCCCTTCCTCGCGTTGCAGCAGGGCCGCACTGCCGACAAGGCGCAGATCGCCCCCGACGCCCGGCACGCGCAGGGTGCTGTGCGCCTCGACCATGGGCAGGACGGTGGGGAAAAAGTCCTCGTCGTCGCCCTGTCTCAGGCCCTGGAACGAGAGGGCCGAGACTGCGGTGAACCCGCGCGGGGTCTGGCCCACCAGATTGACCTGCGAAAGCAGCCGCAGCGTTTCGGAGCGGAACAAGCCCCGGTCCTCGTTCTCGCCATCAATGTCATAGCGGCGCAGATACAGGTCGTCCGACACCCGCTCGACACCGAACTGCCATTCCCAGCTGTCGCTGATGCGGAAGCGGCCTTCGGCGAACACATGGCCCCGCCATGTCCGCTCGCCGAACCGTGTACCCTCGCCGTCGAATTCGGCCTCGTTGGTGATCGACCCGTCCGCCTCCAGCAGGCCCGACCAGAAGCGGCGGCGATAGTCGAGGCCGACCAGAGGATTGACCTTCTCGGTCACAAGCGGCGAGATCGTCAGGTCCTGTGACCGGTCGATGGCCCAGTAATAGGGCACCTGCGCATAGACACCCAGCCTGTCCGACTGGCCGCCATCGGGGAACAGGAAACCCGACCGACGTTCGGACGTGGGGTCGGGGTGCGCGAAGAAGGGCGCGTAGAACACCGGTACGCCGCGCACCGAGAACACCGCATCGCGATAGGTGATCTGCTGGTCCTCGACGTCCTGCCGGGCCTCGCGGGCGCGGATGGTCCAGGTCGGCGGGCCGCCATCCTGACAGATCGGACAGGCGGTGTAGATCACCCGGTCGAGCCGCGAGAACGAGCCCTCCTGCCGGACGGCCAGCGCCGCCGCCGCGGTCGCGCCATTCGCCAGCCGTGTCGAGAATCCTGCGGCCACGCCGTCGGCGAGGTCTTCATCGACCTCGATGTCATCGGCATAACGCACCGAACCATCCGCATCGATGATCTGCACGCTGCCGCTGGCGCGCACCCTTCCGGTGTTCAGGTCATAGGTGACACGGTCCGCCCGAAGCGTGCGACCCTCATGGTAGGCTTCGACCGCACCCTCGGCGATCACCACGTTGGCGGCGCGGTCGGTGACGACCGTGTCGGCCTCAAGCAGCGCCCGCTCGTCGGCCGGGACGGCCGGTTCGGTTGGAGCCGGAGGGGTCACCTCGCCCTCGATGGCCTGTGCGCGCGCTTCTTCCGGCACCCCGACAAGGAGCGCAACGCCAAGCATTGCCGCTACCGGCCAACCATGGTCGATCCCGAAGCGGCAGCCATGTCCGTGCGCGTTCATGCGACGCCGTGCCGTTCCTGAAAGCCGTGCCCCGTCCGCCTGACTAGGCCAGAGGCCCGCGCGCGTCCACCCGCGCGGTGCGTCAGCCGTCCTCGAAGGCCGCGATGGCCGCTGCGGCGGCAAACAGGGCTGCCATGGCGGGTGCGAACGCGGCCACCAAAGGTGGGGTCAGGGCGGAGCTGGCCATGGCCTCGGCCAGCCGCGTGGTGAAAAAGAACACAAAGCCCGAGAGCAGGCCTGCCGCGATCATCACCGGCGTGCCGCCCGAGCGTGCGAGGCGCAGCGAGAACAGCGCCCCGATCAGGCCCATGGCGGTGATGGTGAGCGGCAAGGCCAGGAGGCTGTAAAAACGGAATTCGTGCCGGGTGGGCTGAAGCCCCGCTGCGCGCGCCTCGGCGATGAAGCCCGGCAACTGCCAGAAGGACAGGCTGTTGGGATCGACGACCCGCTCGAGAAGGTCCTCGCGCGTCAGCGTGGTTGGCAGGGCAAGGTTGGGCTTGACGCTGGGCGCAGGCAGCGAGACCGGCGGCGAGGGGGGGGCAGGCGCATCCGTGCCCGCGTTCGGCGTGGGCGCGGGCGCGGGTGCTGCCTCGTTTTCCACGACGTTCTCGAGCTGCCAGAAGCCATCGGTCAGCGTGGCGGTCTCGGCATCGATCCGGCGCGCGAAGCGGGAGGCGCCATTGAGGCCGACCTCGAACTGGAAAAAGGTGACATCACCCAGCTGCGCGCCGCCGCCCGACAGGGACCGGGCCAGGATCAGGCTCTGAACATTGCCGTCCCCCTGGCGCAGCCAGATGTCCGAACCGCTTCGCGGCACGTCCGCAGTGCCCGTGATGCGGTCGCGCTGGCGCTCGAAATCCTCGTTCATGGCAGCGCCGAAAGGGTTCACTAAGATCGCCAGCACCAGTCCGAGCGCAAGCCCCAGCACAGCAAGGGGGGTGAGGAACCGCCAGGCCGATACCCCCGAGGCCCGGATCGCCGAGAGCTCGCTGCGGCGGGCAAGGCTGAGATAGCCGGCCATGCCGGCCACCAGCATCGCGAACGGTGTGGTCTGCTCCACCAGCAGCGGCACCTTGAGCCCGGTCAGATAGAGCGCGCCGGGCAGGGACAGGTCGGCCGCGGTTCCGACGGTGCGGAACTGTTCGACCACGTCGACCAGCACGATGGTGACGAGAATGCCCCCCAGCGCCGTCGCCATGGCGATCAGCACGCGTCCGAACAGATAGCGGCCCAGAAGCGAGGTTGCGAACATCGTTCAACCCCGCATGGCCGGTGCGGTGCCGAAGGTGATCTCACGCCCCCGGGCCGGACCGGCGCGCGCGTTGCTGCTCTGGCGCATCAGGACCCACAGCGCGATTGCAGTGGCCGCCATGGGCCAGAGGTATTGCAGGGGGTTCAGGTCGGCGTCGTCGCGGCACGCTGATTCGATGCCCATCGCGCCGATCCGCACGAACAGGGCCGCCAGGGCACCCAGGGCGATGCGGCGTCCATATCCCATGCGCGAGTGCTGGCCCCCGACCACCGTGACGAAGGCAATCACCACCATGGCAAAGTTGAGCATCGGTGCCGACAGGCGCTGGTGGCCCTCGGCATAGAGCCGCTCGCGGTTGCGATAGTCCCAGAAGGTCGTCAGGTCGGGCGCGAACAGTTCGGGCAGGAAGCGGTCGGACGGCTTGAGCACCAGCGCCTCGGACGCCCTGGCGAATTCCGACAGGTCATAGGTGTACTGATCGAAGCGCAGGATATCGAGGCCACCGGCAGGGGCCAGGCGCTGGATCTCGCCATCCAGGAGGACCAGCGCCGGCTGGCCGCCAATGCTGGTCGTCACGCCGTTGGCGGCCGTGTAGGTGACCGGTGCCAGCGGGTCGCGGGCATCGTGGATCAGCACGCCCTCGAGCCGCCCTGCGCCGACGGCGCGCGCGGCATAGACGGTCACCCCCTCGGCCGGCGTGGTGAAGGCCGCTTCCCGGATGAAGGTGGCCGCGACATCGGACTGGAGTGCGGTCAGGTTGGCGCGCATCTCGCGATAGGCCGCCGGCTGGACAAAGAGGTTCACCGCCAGGTGGACAAGCGCACACAGTGTCGCCAGCCGCAGCAGCGGCGCCAGCTGGCTCCATTTGGACATGCCGACGCTGCTGGCGACCAGCAGCTCGCTCTCGGTCTGCAGGCGGTTGAGGGTGTAGGTCACCGCAAAGAACAGGGCGAGGGGCAGGATCAGCGAGATCAGCTGCGGCGTCGCAAGCAGCGTCACCCAGATATAGGTCAGGCCCGCCTCGCGCCGGTCCATCAGGATGTCCAGCCGCTGCAGGCCCTGGGTCAGGATGGCGATCAGCGCCAGCCCGCCCAATATGCCGAACAGCGGCCAGACGCACTGGCGGAACAGGTAATCCTGGATCTTCAACATGCTGGCGCGAACCACCGTGACCGCTTGCCGCGCAAGGCTTCCCCCGCACGCCTTGATCGGTTACCACCCCGGGCCTTCCCAGGCCAGCGAGCGGACTGAACGTCCCGCCACAGCCGCCTGAAACACTGGAGCACCGATGAACATCCGCTTCGTGGCCGAACTGTCGGCCGAACATGTGGCAATCGCTGTTGCCGAAGGTCTGACATTCGGCCCCACGGGGCGCGCCCTGGATGCGCGGCTGGACGGGGCCCTGACGCGGGCGGCAGGCATTGCCCGGTTCACGGGCGCCGCGGGCCAGACGGTCGAAATCCTCGCGCCCGGTGACACCCAGCTGGCCCGCGTCATCCTGGTGGGGATCGGCACGGCGGACCGTGTCGAGCCGGTTGGCTTCGAGCGGTTCGGTGCCGCCGTCACCAAGCGCCTCGTTGCCAGCGGGGCCACTTCGCTGACCCTGGTGCCCGAAACCTTCGGGGCGGTTGCCGCCAGCGACGCTGCCGCGCGCGCCGGGTTCGGAGCAATGCTTGGGGCTTATCGCTTCGACAAGTATCGCACCAGGCTGAAGCCCGAACAGCGTGCCTCGCTCGAAGAGGTCAGCGTCATGGTCGACGCGCCCGCCGGCGCCATTGCGCGCTTCGAGCCGCTCAAGGCGGTCGCGGACGCGGTCTGCATGGCGCGCGACCTGGTCAACGAGCCGGGCAATGTGCTGCATCCCGAATCGTTCGCCGCCATCATCGAGGGCCTTTCGGGTTCGGGCCTCGAGGTCGAGGTGCTGGGCGAGGAGCGGATGGCCGAACTGGGCATGAACGCCTTGCTGGGCGTGGGCCTGGGCAGTCAGCGCGAATCCAAGCTGGTGGTGATGCGGTGGAACGGGGCGCGCAATGGCGCGGCCAAGCCCTTCGCGATGGTCGGCAAGGGTGTCACCTTCGACACGGGGGGCATCTCGCTCAAGCCCGGTCCGGGCATGGAAGAGATGCGCGGCGACATGGGCGGCGCGGCGGCGGTCGTGGGCGCGATGAAGGCACTTGCTGCCCGCAAGGCCCGCGCGAACGTCGTCGGCGTCGTCGCCCTGGTCGAGAATATGCCGGACGGCAAGGCCCAGCGCCCCGGTGACATCGTGACCTCGATGTCCGGCCAGACCATCGAGGTTCTGAACACCGATGCCGAGGGCCGGCTGATCCTGTGCGATGCGCTGACCTATGTGCAGCGGACCTTTGATCCGATCGCGGTGGTGGACCTTGCCACCCTGACCGGCGCGATCCTGATTGCGCTGGGGCATGAATATGCCGGGCTGTTCTCGAACAATGACGAGTTTGCCTCGGCAGTGAAGGCTGCCGGGCAGAGCGAGGCCGAACCGGTGTGGCAGCTGCCCGTTGGCGGTGCCTATGACAAGCTGATCGACACCCCCAATGCGGACATGAAGAACATTGTCGGCAAGCCGATCGCCGGCTCGATCGCGGGGGCGCAGTTCCTGCACCGCTTCATCGAGGAGGGCGTCATGTGGGCCCACCTCGACATCGCCGGAACCGCCTGGAAATCCGGTGCCGAGGACCCGCTGACCCCGCATTGGGCCACCGGTTATGGGGTGCGGCTGCTGAACCGGCTCGTTGCGGACCGCTACGAGGAGTGAGCGCCGAGGCCTGGTTCTACCACCTCGAGCGCGCATCGATCGCCGAGGCCCTGGCACCGCTGCTGGAGAAGTGCACGGCGCGGGGATGGCGGGCGCTGGTGGTCGCAGGCGAGCGCTCGACGCTGGCCGACCTGAGTGAACGCCTCTGGACGCTCGACGCCGGGGCGTTTCCTGCCCATGGCCTTGAAGGCGAGCCTTTCGAGGATCGCCAGCCCGTCCTGCTGGCCACCGGCGCGACCAGCGCGAACGGCGCATCGGTCCTGTTCCTGCTGGACGGCCCTGCGCCGCCCGAAGCGGCGACCATCGTGCGGACCTGCGTGGTGTTCGATGGCCGCGACCAGGCAGCCCTGACGTGGGCGAGGGCGCTGTGGAAGGAGTGGTCGCGCGAAGGGCGCGCGTGTTCGTACTGGAAACAGCGCCCGGGCGGCGGCTGGGAAAAGGAGCGTTAGGCCGCTTGGCGCGCCAGGGTCGGTGGGCTAAGGCCCGCGCCTGCCTTTTCCAGGAGCACATGATGGCCGTTGAACGTACGCTTTCGATCCTCAAGCCTGACGCGACCGCGCGCAACCTGACCGGGCGCATCAATGCGATGATCGAGGAGGCGGGACTGCGCATCGTGGCCCAGAAGCGGCTGCGCCTGTCGGCCGAGCAGGCCGGCGAGTTCTATGCGGTTCACCGCGAGCGCCCCTTCTTCAAGGACCTGGTGTCGTTCATGACCTCGGGCCCCGTGGTGGTGCAGGTGCTGGAGGGCGAGAACGCCATGGTGCGCTATCGCGACCTGATGGGCGCGACCAATCCGACCGCTGCGGCGGTCGGCACCATCCGGCGCACCGTCTCCGAGAGCATCGACGCCAATTCGGTGCACGGCTCGGACTCGCTCGAGAACGCCGCGCGCGAAATCGGCTTCTTCTTCAACGAGGACGAGATCGTCGGCTAGTCGTCCGACCGGATCCAGAGTTCCCGGGCGGTTCTCGTGTCCACGGGGACCGCCCTTTCGTTTTCGATTCTCACGCGTCCATCGGTGAGGGCGCGCACCGCCGCGGGATAAAGACGGTGCTCGAGGGCAAGCACGCGGCGGGCCAGGGTCGGCGCATCCTCGCCGTCGCGCATGGGCAAGCTGGCCTGGGCCACGATGGGGCCGGTATCGACCCCTGCGCGGACCATGTGCACCGTGCACCCGTGACGCGCTGCCCCCGCATCGATTGCGCGCTGGTGCGTGTCCAGCCCGGGAAAGTCGGGCAGCAAGGACGGATGGATGTTCACCAGCCGGTCGCGCCAGCGGTCGGTGAAGTCGGGCGTCAGCACCCGCATGAAGCCCGCCAGAAAAACCCAATCCACCGCGTGCGCGTCCAGAACAGCCTGCAGCGCGGCCTCGAACCCCACACGTCCGCCGCGGTTGCGATGATCGACCACTTCGGTCGCTGCACCCATGCCTGCGGCCACCGCCAGCCCCGCCGCGTCCGGTACGTTCGACACCACAAGGACCGGATCGGCGGCAAAGGGTGCGGCCTGATGGGCGCGCAGCAGCGCCTCCATGTTGGACCCGCGGCCCGAGATGAGGATTGCGGCGCGCACCTCAGGCCCCTGTGGAGACGAGGTCACCCAGCACGAACGCCTCGGCGCCCAGCAGCGACAGCGCCTGGGGCACGTCCGCCGCTGCCACGCATGCTACCATGCCGACACCGCAGTTGAAGGTGCGCCGCATCTCATCGGGCACGATCGCGCCCTCGCGCTGAAGCCAGTCGAACACCGGTCCGAACGGTATGGCTTCGTGAGAAATCCTGGGGGTCAGTTCGGGCGGCAACATGCGCGGCACGTTCTCGGTCAGCCCGCCGCCCGTGATATGAGCCAGCCCTTTCACGATCCTCGCCGTCAGGGCCGGCGCAAGCGGCTTTTGATAAAGACGGGTTGGCACCAGAACGGCGGCTGCAAGGGACTGGCCGGGGTCAAACGGTGCCTGCGCCCCGAGGTCGAGGCCGCTGCGTTCGATGACCCTGCGCACCAGCGAAAAGCCATTCGCGTGGATGCCGCTCGAGGGCAGTGCCAACAGCACATCGGTGGCCACCATCGCCGCGCGCCGGGGCAGGATGGCCTCGCGCTCGACCCCGCCGACACAAAATCCTGCAAGATCGTAGTCTCCGGGCGCATACATGCCCGGCATTTCGGCGGTTTCCCCGCCGATCAGCGCGCAGCCCGCCTCGACACAGCCGCGCGCGATGCCGGCGATCACGCGTTCGGCGACATCGACGTCCAGCCGCCCGCAGGCAAAATAGTCCAGGAAGAAGAGCGGGCTCGCCCCCTGCGCCAGAACGTCGTTTGCGCACATGGCGACAAGATCGATGCCGATCCCGTCGTGCAGTCCGCTCTGGATGGCCAGGCGCAGCTTGGTTCCCACACCGTCAGTGCCCGACACCAGCACCGGATCGCGAAAGCCGCATTGGGCCAGATCGAACAGCCCGCCAAAGCCGCCCAGGTCCGCATTGGCACCGGCGCGCCGCGTCATCGCGGCCAGCGGCTTGATCCGCTCGACCAGGGCATCGCCGGCATCGATGTCCACACCTGCGCCGGCATAGGTCAATGCCAAGTTTCCACCGTCTTGGCGAGGAATGTTGGACGCCATGAGCGCTCCGGAGTCTGGACCCATGGGCCCGGGACGCTGTAACGACAGCGACAGCACGGAACAGAGGAGCCCCTGATGCGCGCCTGGACCATCTTCGGGATGCTTGCGATCGCGGTTCTCTGCGCTTTCGGCTGGCCGACCGCAAGCGCGCAGGCGCGCCCCGAGGTGTTCGTGGTCCGCGACATCGCGGTCGATGCGACCGCCGCGAATGCGGCCGCAGCCCAGACGGCCGCTTTGGGGCAGGGGCGGGCGGCGGCATTCCAGCAGCTGGTGCGGCGGATCGGCTTGCCCGAAGACGTCGCCGCACGCGGAATCCCCGCGGTGGCAGGCGCACAGCTGGACCGGCTGATTTCGGGTGTCGACGTGTCCAATGAGCGCCGGTCCGGCGTGCGGTATCTGGCCTCGCTGTCGGTTCGCTTCGACCCCTCGGCTGTGCGCGCACTGCTGCGCCAGTCAGGGATCCGGTTCGTCGATACCGGAACACCGCCGGTGCTGGTGGTCGCCCGCGCCAATGGCGGACCGGCCGGTACCGCCGACCGTTGGCGCGCGGCCTGGCGCAATGCCGGCTATGAACAGGCGCTGGTTCCGCTGGTCGCGGGAACGGATGGCGGCGGGGCAGTGCCCGATTGGGCGGCCGTCGAGAGCACGGCGCGCCAGGTCGGGGCGACGACCGCCTTGTTTGTCACCGCCCGGTTCGACGCCAGTGGCTCGGTGGTGGAGGTGATCGAGATCGGCCCGCGCGAGTTGCGCCGCGACCGCGGCCTTGTGAACCTGGCGCCTATCGCGGGCGACACGGACTTCTCGCGCGCAATGCCGGCGCTGGTTCGCGAGGTTGCCGAGCGCCTGCAGACCGACTGGAAGGTGACCGCCCTGTCACGGTCGGGCGAGCGGGGCCGTGTGCAGCTGACCGCACGTTACGAGTCGCTGTCACAGTGGATCCAGATGCGGCGCGCCCTGGGGTCATCGCCGCTCGCCTCGGACATTCGTACCGATGCGGTCGCGCGCGATGGCGCCCTGCTGTCGATCCGCACCGCCGGCACCGTCGAGCAGCTGCGCGAGGACCTCGAACAGCGCGGGCTGGCAGTCTCCGAGGAAGCGGGCGGGCTGGTGGCGCGCCTGCGTTGAACCGTGCCTGTCTGACGGGCGGGATGGGCGCGACGTCGCCGCTCCTGGTTCTGGCCGACCATCGTGAACGGCTGGCCAGGCGGCCCTTCATGCCAGCGGGCGCCAACTTCTCTGCCATCCAGATGCTGTCACGCACCGGGCCCTGGCCCGAACCCGCGCTGATCGTGATCGGGCCGCCGGGCGCGGGAAAGACCCATCTTGCGGCGGTGTGGGGGCATGTCACAGGCGCGGCCGACCTGCGGGCGGGACAGGCCGACGCACGCGCGGCGCTGGAGACGCTCGAGGCATTCGACCACCGCGGGGTGCTGGACGATGCGGATGCGGTTGAGGATACGGGCTGGCTCAAGCTGCTGCTGGACAGGGTGGCCGATCGCCGTGGCAAGCTGGTGATGACGGCCCGGACGGCGCCCGAAGCATGGCCTTCGGCCAGGGTCGGGGACCTGGCGTCGAGGTTGCGCGCGCTGCCCGTGGTTGCCCTTGGACTGCCTGACGAGATGCTGCTGGCGGCCTGCCTGCGGTCGGTGGCGCGCGATCATTTCATCGCCCTGTCGGATTTCCAGGTCAGATGGCTCGCAGCGCGGATGGATCGCAGCTATCTCGCCGTTGCGCGGATTGTTGCCTACATCAGCGACTCGCTTGCGGCAGGTGCGCCTGCCGTCAACCGGGAGCTGGTGCGCGAGGCGCTCCGGCACTCCCTTGAACCCTGAAGGCCTGGCTGGACCCGACGTGACCGGAACCGAACCTGCATCCAGACGCAAGACGCCGCCGCGGCGCAAGGGCGTGCCCGCCGACACCGACCTTGCAGCGTCGCCGGCCCGCTTCATCAATCGCGAGCTGTCGTGGCTGGCCTTCAACACGCGCGTGCTCGAGGAGAGCGGAAATCCCGCCCATCCCTTGCTCGAGCGACTGAGATTTCTCTCGATTTCGGCCAGCAATCTCGACGAATTCTACATGGTGCGGGTGTCCGGCCTGCACGAGCAGGTCAAGGCCGGGGTCGTGACGCCCTCACAGGACGGCCGAACGCCGGCGGAACAGCTGGTGCGGATCAATGCCGAGGCGCACAGCCTGCTGACCGCCCAGCAAGAGCGCTGGCGCGAACTGCGCACCGAACTGGCCGAGCAGGGCATCGAAGTCGTCGAACCCGGGCAACTGTCACTCGAGGATCGCGCGGGGCTCAAGGAGCGTTACCTGCAGCGGATCTTTCCGCTGCTGACCCCGCTCGCCATCGATCCGGCCCATCCATTTCCCTTCATTCCCAATCTGGGTTTTGCGATCGCGCTCAAGCTGCGCCGGCGCGCCGATGGGCGCACCATGAACGCGCTGATCCCGGTGCCGCTCCATGTCGAGCGCTTCATCGAGCTGCCGCCCAGGCGCAATGGCGATGCGATCGAGGCGCGCCGTTTCATCAGCCTCGAAAACACCATCACCGCGTTCCTCGATCAGCTGTTCACCGGGTATGATACGTTGGGCTCGGGGGCGTTCCGGTTGATCCGGGACAGCGATGTCGAGATCGAGGAAGAGGCCGAGGACCTGGTCCGCGAATTCGAGACCATGCTCAAGCAGCGGCGCCTTGGAGATGTGGTGCGCCTGAAGATCGAGGCACAGATGCCCGAGGACCTTCAGGCTTTCATCGCCAGCCAGTTGCGGACCGAGCCCGCCGACGTGGTGCGGGTGGACGGCCTGCTGGGCCTGGTGCAGCTGTCGCAGCTGATCCTGGACGAGCGGACCGACCTCAGGTTCGAACCCTATGAACCGCGCTTTCCCGAACGGGTAAAGGATTTCGGTGGCGACTGCTTTGCCGCGATCCGCGCCAAGGACATCCTGGTCCACCACCCGTATGAATCCTTTGATGTGGTGGTGCAGTTCCTGCGCCAGGCGGCCGCCGACCCCAATGTGGTGTCGATCCGCCAGACCCTGTATCGCACCAGCAAGAACTCGCCGATCGTCGCGGCCCTGGTCGAGGCGGCCGAGGCCGGCAAGAACGTCACAGCCCTCGTTGAAATCAAGGCGCGGTTCGACGAGGAGGCCAATCTGCGCTGGGCGCGCGATCTCGAGCGCGCGGGGGCCCAGGTCGTCTATGGCTTCGTCGATTACAAGACCCACGCCAAGATCAGCCTGGTGGTGCGCCGCGAGGACGGCGAGCTGCGCACCTATACCCATTTCGGGACCGGCAATTATCACCCCGTCACGGCCCGCGTTTACACCGACCTTTCCCTGTTCACCGCCGACCCCTCGCTGGGGCGCGACGCCAACCGGGTGTTCAATTTCGTCACCGGCTATGCCCGGCCCGAGCACCTCGAGAAGATCGCGGTGTCCCCGCTCGACATGAAGGCGCGCCTGCTTTCGCTGATTGCCGCCGAAATCGACCATGCCCGGGCCGGACGGCCTGCGGCGATCTGGGCCAAGCTGAATTCACTGGTCGATCCGGTCATCATCGATGCACTTTATGCGGCTTCGGGTGCAGGCGTGCGTATCCAGCTGGTGGTCCGGGGCATCTGCTGCCTGCGGCCGGGAATCCCGGGCCTGTCGGAAAACATCGTGGTGAAATCGATCGTCGGGCGTTTTCTCGAGCACACCCGGGCCGTGTGTTTCGGCAATGGTCACGGCCTGCCCAGTGCCCAGGCGCTGGTGTTCATCTCGTCCGCGGACTGGATGCCGCGCAATCTGGACCGGCGCGTCGAGGTGCTGGTGCCGATCGAGAACCCCACCACCCATCAGCAGGTGCTGGACCAGATCATGGTCGCAAACCTGAATGACGAGGCGCAGTCCTGGTACATGGACCCCGATGGGCATTATGCCCGCCGCGTGCCCGACGGGGTCGAGGAGCCCTTCAGCGCCCACATCTATTTCATGCGCAATCCCTCGCTCTCTGGGCGGGGGCGTGCGATCAGCGGCGATGTGCCCCCTGCATTCGATCGGGTCGGGGCAAGGCTGACGTGAGCGCGGTCATCTCGCCTCTCGCTATGGCCGAGCGCGGCACCCCGCGCGAGGTGGCCGTGGTCGACATCGGGTCGAACTCGGTGCGACTGGTCGTTTACCGGCTTTATGGGCGCGCGATCGTGCCGGTGCTGAACGAAAAGACCATGGCCGGACTTGGCCGCGACCTGATGCGAACAGGGCGGCTGAGCGAGAAGGGCATTGCGGACAGCCTTGCGGCACTTGCGCGCTTTCGCCTGGTGCTGGCCGCGCGCGGCGTGCAGGACGTGCGTGCGGTCGCCACGGCCGCCGTGCGCGAGGCGCTGGACGGGCCGCAATTCGCTGCCCGGGGCGCCGAGGTTCTGGGCCACCCGGTGCGGATCATCAGCGGACCCGAGGAGGGCTGGTTTTCCGCCCAAGGCGTGATGACGGGCATCCCGGACGCCGATGGCGTCGTTGCCGACCTCGGCGGCGCCAGTCTCGAGCTGATCGAGACCGCGGAAGGACGAACGGGAGAGGGCGAGTCGCACCTGCTGGGGCCCCTCTCGCTGGCGGAAGGTGGCTTCGTGCGCGAGCGGGTGCGCCAGAAGATCGAGGAGGTGCTGGCAACGTCCAGGGTCCTTGGCCGGGTCAGGGGGCGCAGCCTCTATGCGGTGGGCGGTGCGTGGCGTGCCTTCGGGCTGTTCCAGATGCAGGGGGTAGGCCATCCGCTGCACGTGCTGCACCAGTACGCGCTCGATCCGCCGGCGGTGGCGGCCGCCTATGAGGGGGTGCTGAAGTCCGCGCGCCGCGGCGTCGAGCCGAACGCCGAAATCCAGTCGCGGCGTCTGGAAACCCTGCCCTATGCGGCGTGTCTGCTCGATGCGCTGTGCCGGATCGGCAAGCCCGCGCGGGTGGTGGTGTCCGCCTATGGCGTTCGCGAGGGCGTATTGTCCGAGCGCTTCACCGAGCACGACCGCGCCACCGACCCGCTGGTGGCCGCCACCCTGGCGCTGCAGCCTGCACCGCAACGCGCTGCGGCGCTGGGACAGGCGCTGCAGGACTGGCTTGGCCCGCTGGTCGCGCACGGACCCACGGCGTTCAGCGCAGGGCGGGACGCAACCCTGTTCGCGGCGGCCTGCCGGCTGGCTGATCTCGGCGCAAGCCTTCATCCCGACCATCGGGCCGATCTGGTCTATGATCTGGTGCTGCGTGCGCCCGCAGCCGGGGTGACCCATTCGGAACGGGCCTTTCTGGCCAGCGTGGCGCTGCATCGCTATCGGCGCACACCGCCGCTGCGCGACGCCAGCTATCAGGCGCTGCTGGACGACCGGCGCCGAGCGGTCGCGCGGGTATGGGGAGCCTTGATCCGGCTTGGCGCGGAACTGTGCGGGCGGGCGCCGGTGTTCCTGACCCGCAGCACGCTGGTGATCGAAGAGGGCGTGCTGGTCCTGCGCCATCCGCCGGCCGATGCCGCCCTCTATACCGACATGGTGCGCAAGCGGCTGGAGCAGGCGCGCGAGGCGCTGGGCCTTGCGGCGTCGGCATTCCGTCCCGCCGTCCTGGCCTCCGATCCGGCCTGATCAGCGAGCGGCCTCGGCGGGAACGGGCATGACGGTGATCCGGCCGCGTTCCATGCGCAGGGCGATGTCGCCAGCCTTCAGCGCGCGAACCTGCCTGCCGAAGATTTCGTCGCGCCAGCCGCGAAAACCTGCCACATCGGCCTCATTGCTCGCGGCCATATCCTCGAGGTCGGCGGCGTTCGCGATCAGCCGCGGGGCCACGCCGTGTTCCTCGGCAACCACGCGCAAGAGCACCCGCAGCATCTCCAGCGTCGATCCATTGACCGCCGGTCCGGGTGGGGCGCGTTCGACCGAGGGGGCGTATGCCTTCGGATCAGCAAGAGCCGCCGAAAGCTCGCGCAGGAGGTCCTGCCCCCCCTGCGAACGGCCGAACCCCTTGGGCACGGCGCGCATGCGGTCCATCGCCTCTGCGCTGCGCGGCTTCTGATCGGCGATTTCATAGAGGCCGTCATCCTTCAGGATGCGGCCCCGCGGGACGTTTCGCTCCTGGGCGGAGCGCTCGCGCCATGCGGCGGCCGTCGCCAGCGCGGCCAGATAGTCCGGCGTGTGGCGGCGCAGCTTGAGGCGGCGCCAGGCGTTTTCCGGCGCGGTGTCATAGTTCTGCGGGTCGAGCAGCGACTGCATCTCCTCGTCCAGCCAGTGCGCGCGCCCCTGCGAGGCCAGTTGCTGCTGCAGCAGGGCGTAGGCATCGCGAAGGTGGGTGACGTCTCCCAGCGCATATTCCAGCTGCTGGGCACCCAGGGGCCTGCGGCTCCAGTCGGTAAAGCGCGAGGACTTGTCGATGCGCCGCCGCAACAGCGCCTGAACCAGCGCATCATACGAGATCGAATCCCCCAGACCGGCCGCCATGGCCGCAATCTGGGTGTCGAACACCGGCGCCGGGAGCTGACCCGTCAGATTGTGGAAGATCTCGATGTCCTGACGGGCCGCGTGAAACACCTTGAGCACGGCGCGATCGGCCATCAGCGCGAACAGCGGCTCGAGGTCGATGCCCGGTGCGAGCGGATCGATCACCGCCTCCCCGCCTTCGAAGGCGATCTGGACCAGGCACAGCTTTGCCCAATAGGTCGTCTCGCGCATGAACTCGGTGTCGATCGCGCAGAACGGGCGGGTGCGCGCGCGTGCGCACAGGTCGGCAAGCGCCTGGGTGGTGGTGACGACGTCCATGTCCAGGATGGGCTCCTTGGGGCTCGCCTGCAAAAGATCGCTCCGGCGGCAGGCGGGTATGATAAGCGGCCCCGCCAAGAGTTGCGAGGGGAGCCCGCCGTCATGCATGCGTATCGAACCCACACCTGCGGCGAGCTCCGCGCCGACCATGTCGGCCGCCCGGCCCGCCTTTCGGGATGGGTGCACCGCAAGCGCGACCATGGTGGGCTGTTGTTTGTCGACCTGCGCGATCATTACGGGCTGACCCAAGTGGTGGTCGAGCCCGGCAATGCGGCGTTCGACGTGCTGGACCGCGTGCGGGTCGAGTCGGTCGTGCGGGTGGACGGGACGGTCACCGCCCGCCCGGTCGAGACGGTCAATGCCGAGCTTGCGACCGGGGCCATCGAGGTGCGCGCGCAGGCGGTCGAGGTGCTCGGCGCAGCCCAGGAGCTGCCGCTGCCGGTGTTCGGCGAGCTGGATTATCCCGAGGACGTGCGCCTGCGCTACCGTTTCCTCGACCTGCGGCGCGACACCCTGCACCGCAACATCGTGCTGCGCTCGCAGGTCATTGCCTCGCTGCGCCGGCGCATGATCGAACAGGGCTTTCTGGAGTATCAGACACCGATCCTGACCGCCTCCAGCCCCGAGGGCGCGCGCGACTTCCTGGTTCCGTCGCGGATGCACCCGGGCAAGTTCTATGCGCTGCCCCAGGCGCCCCAGCAGTTCAAGCAATTGCTGATGGTGGCGGGCTTTGACCGGTATTTCCAGATCGCGCCCTGCTTCCGCGACGAGGACGCGCGCGCCGATCGCAGCCCCGGCGAGTTCTATCAGCTCGATTTCGAGATGAGCTTTGTCACCCAGGAGGATGTGTTCTCGGCCATCGAACCGGTGCTTGCGGGCGTGTTCGACGAGTTCGGCAATGGCCGGCGGTCGACGGCGGCGCCATTCCCGCGCATCCGCTATGCCGATGCGATCGCGAAATATGGCTCGGACAAGCCCGACCTTCGCAATCCGCTGGTGATGCAGGACGTCACCGAGCACTTCCGCGGGTCGGGATTCAAGGTGTTCGCCAACATGCTCGAGTCCGATCGCGCGGCACGGGTGTGGGCCATTCCTGCGCCCAAGGGCGGCTCGCGTGCGTTCTGTGACCGCATGAATGGCTGGGCGCAGGCTCAAGGACAACCGGGGCTGGCCTATATGTTCTGGCGGCCTCGAGGGGAGAGCTTGACGGACATTGACGTTAGGTTAATCGGGAGTGAAATTCAGAAGCTGCAATTCGATGGAAATGAGGCCGAGGCCGGAGCACTTCATGACAATACCATAGGTGCAGCGGAACCGGCTGGGCCGGTCGCAAAGGCACTTGGAAGGCAATCTTGCGTTGGGATACGAGAGCAGCTTGATTTAAGTGTGGGCGACGCGGTGTTCTTTGTCGCAGGTCGTCCCGACGCCTTCTACAAGTTTGCCGGTGCGGCCCGCAATCGCATCGGCTCGGAGCTGGGGCTTGTGGACCAGCAGCAATTCGCCTTCTGCTGGGTCGTCGACTTTCCGATGTATGAATGGAACGAGGACGAAAAGCGGATCGACTTCTCGCACAATCCGTTCTCGATGCCCAATTATGACCACGCCGCCTTCCTGGAACTGGACAAGGCCGATCGCGACACCGTCCTGGGAATCACGGCCTTCCAGTACGACATCGTCTGCAATGGCGTGGAACTGTCCTCGGGCGCGATCCGCAATCACAAGCCCGACATCATGCTCAAGGCGTTCGAGATCGCCGGCTATGGCCCCGAGGTCGTCGAGGAAAAGTTCGGCGGCATGCTGAACGCCTTCCGGTTCGGGGCACCGCCGCACGGCGGATCGGCCCCCGGGATCGACCGCATCGTCATGCTGCTCGC
>DBAV01000194.1 GCA_002291875.1 Hyphomonadaceae bacterium UBA1001 | reverse complement strand
AGCGCCCCCACCAACGCCGCCCCGCCCAGACGCCCGTCGGCAATCGCCAGAAGCGGCTGGCCCGGCGCGGCGCACACCGGCAGCCGCACGCCCGAAAGGATCCCGGCCGGCGTGGTCACTGTCCGGGCCGTGACGACGGGGCAGCCGGTGCGGGGCGTCACCTCCAGACGGGCGCCGCGCCCGCGCAGATCAAGGTCGAAGTCGGCGCGTGCCCCCCCGAGGGTCATGCCTGCAAGGGGGCCGTCCCAGAATGCGGTGCCCACGGCGCGGCCGGTGCTGCGTCCGCCCGCACCGCGCCAGTCCACCTCGGCCTGGGGAACGGCGAGGCGCGTTGCCCCGATCGTCCAGGGTGCAATGGTCACTGCGGCCGAGAGCGACAATGCGTCGCCCGGGCCGGTGGTCAGGGTGCGAAGGCCCACCGAAACGGGCGCCAGCCCCGCGCCTGTCAGGGCGATGTCGCCGCCCATCTGAACGCCGGCATCGCCGCCCAGCGCCACCGCCAGCAGCGGGCGCGCGCCCTGCGCGGTCCAGCGCAGCTGCAGGCCATTGCCCGCCCGCGCCTCAAGGGGTCCGGCCACCGAGACCGATCCGGTGCCATCGGCCAGCCGCACCAGGCGCAGCGGCAGGCGCGTGTCAAAGCGCGCCAGTCCCTGATCCACGATGGTGCGCGCCGCCTCGCCAAAGGGCGGTGGCAGGGGGGCAGCGGCGACCAGGATATCCTCGCGAAGGGTGCGCGACAGGGCGGCCCTGCCCAGGCGTGCCTCGCCCTCGGCCAGCACGTCCCAGCCGCCCGCCTGCCCCGCTGCGGGGCCGGCGTCCGCGGGCGTGAGCCTCAGCGTCCCGCGCGCCGCCATGGTGGCCGCGCTGTGGCCCAGAAACGCAGCGTCTGCGGCGTCCAGCGTCCAGTCGCCGCCAATCCCGCCCTCGGCAATGGGTGCCAGGCTGGCCTGCAGCGCTGCGGCCCGGCCCGACAGGGGCTGGCCCTCCAGCGCGCGGGCGGTCAGGTCGAACACCACGCGCCATGTCCTGGCGGCCAGCGCGCCTTCACGCGTTGCGGGGCCCTGTGGTCCGGCGCGCCAATTGCTGGCGTCCAGCACCACCGTGCCGGCGAGCGCCTCGATCGCCTGCCCGCCAGCGCGCAGCGAAACCGGGTCCAGCGACAGGCGCAGCGTGCCGCGGCTGCCGTCCACCCGTCCCCCCGCGTCGGCGTTCAGCCGGATGTCCGTGGCCTGAAGCGCGGCGCCGCGCACATTGGCGCGCAGCACAGCATCCCCCACCAGCCCGCCATCGGTTGTGGTCGAGAGGCGTGCATCAAAGGCCCGCAGGTCGGCCGTGGTGTCGCCCGACCGCAGCGTGGCCGGGCGGGCGGACAGCGTCAGGCTTAAGGCGCCGCCCACCGCCCCTGCCGCACCGCCCTCACCCGTCACCGCGCCCCAGGGGGTCTGGACGTCATAGGTCAGGCCGGCAATCTGCAGGGACGCCCCGTCCAGCGGATTGGCGCCGCCCCCGCCCGGTCGCAGGAACGGGGCCAGCCCGCCCCAGTCCACACTGCCGTCGGGGCGCACGTCCAGCGCCACACGCACGCCCTCGGCGCGCAGCGCGGCAAGGCGCGGGGTAAAGGGATTGCTCCAGTCCAGTTCCAGCTCGGCCGCCGTCACCACCAGGGTCGGGTCCGCCGCCGGGCCGACGACCAGATTCTCGACCCGTGCGCGGTTCGCATCCAGGCGCGGAAGGTCGAAGCGGGCGTCCGCACCCAGATCGTCGAGGGCGCGCGTCACCACCCAGTGCGCAACCCCGGTCCGGTTCGACCACACCGCCGCCAGCCCGACCGCCACCCCCGCGCCAAGGCCGATCAGGGTCCAGCCCAGCCAGCGCCTTGCGGGCCGGCGCGCGCCCGCAGCTGTCATTGCATCTGCGGAACGATCATCTGCGGGGGGTTCAGGGAATCCTTGCGCAGCTGGCATTTGCGGCCCCCTGCCCGGGGCCGGCGCGTTGTGCGGGGCGTGATGGACTGTGTCGGCCATTCCCACTCCGGACCATACGGCCTATATCGCGCGGACACCAACGGAGTTCGATCATGCCCTCAGGCGGGATCGTGACTCCGGTTTCGCGGCCCTCCGGGCGGCATAAACCCGGCCGATGAACGGCCTCATAACGCGGGGCCTGTCCCCGACCTTTCGAGTGCCGCACCCGCCGGCCGGCCGGTCCCTCTTTGCGACGGGACCACGCTTGGGACGGTCGCGCGAAGTGCGGCGAGTTCAGGGCAGACTCCGGGCTGCATGGCCCGGATAGGGCCGCTCGGCGTCATGATGTCCTCCCATGGGTGGGTAGAGGACGACGCAGACCGGCGCACGCAGGAGTTGTGACCAACGATGGCAAGCAAGGACTCGAGGGCGGGCCTTTCGCCCCTCGCCAGTGGCGTGCTGTTCGTGTCGGGTGTCGGCGCGGCGCTGTTCGGCCTGGCGGCCTGGACCACGGGTCCGGTGGCAGGGGCCATCCACGAGCGCCAGCTGGCCGCCGCGATCGAGCGGCTGGACACCCGCGCGCGGGCCGAGCGTCTGATCGAGCACGAGGCCTTCATGGGCGCGGGCCCGGGCGCGGTCACGCTGGAACAGACCATCGAGGCGGGTGAGGACCTGGTGGACGCGCTGGTGCGCGCCGGGGCCACCCAGGCCGACGCCCAGCAGGCACTGGCCGCCCTGAACCGCTTGATTGACCCCTCGGCCCTGGTTCAGGGCAAGGAGGTCGAGGTGGTGCTGGACGGCGAGGGGGCGGGCGCACGCCTGGCGTCGCTCTCGTTCCGCGCTGCGCCGGACAAGGAAATCTCGCTCTCGCGCGTTGCCGCCACACCCGATGCGTCATTTGCCGCGCGCGAGGTGCGCAACACCGTCACCGAAGAGCTCAAGGTCGTTCGGACCGAACTTCAGGGTTCGTTCCGCGCCACCGCCGAGGCGCTGGGCGCCACCGAGCGTGAGCTGGATACGCTGAACCAGGTCCTGGCCTTCGACATCGACTTCGAACGCGATCTGGCGTCGGGCGACCGGTTTGAACTGGTGTTCGAACGCAGCGTCGACTCGATGGGCCGGACGGTTGCCACCGGTGACATGCATTTCATGGCGGTCGAGACCAGCGAAGGGCGACGGGCCTTCTATCGCTTCACCGATCCGGCGACCGGCAAGGCGGACTGGTACGACGAGAACGGCCGCAGCGCGCGAAAGTTCCTGATGCGCACGCCGATCAACGGGGCGCGCCTGACCTCGGGCTTCGGCATGCGCACCCATCCGGTGCTGGGCTTCACCGCGGCCCATCGCGGCGTTGACTTTGCCGCGCCGGTGGGCACGCCGATTTTTGCCGCCGGTGATGGTGTGATCGAGCGTGCCGGCTGGTTCGGGGCGTTCGGCAACTATATCCGCGTCGGCCATGCCCGCGGCTATGACACGGCCTATGCGCACATGTCGCGCATCGCGCCCGGCATCCGGGTGGGAAGCCGTGTGCGCCAGGGCCAGGTGATCGGATTTGTCGGCTCGACGGGCCGCTCGACCGGTCCGCACCTGCACTTCGAGGTGCTGCGCAATGATGTCCACATCGACCCCGCGCGCCTGCGTCCCACCGAGGCACGCGCGCTCTCGGGCGCGACGCTCGAGGCGTTCAGCCGCGAGGTCTCGCGCATCGACGACCTGCGCCGGCGGGCCCAGCTCTCGATCCCGATGGTCGGGGGGGAGGCGCCGCGTCAGGTGGCTGATGCCGGGGCGAACCGGGCGACCACGCTGCGCTGAGGCGCGCAGGCACCACCCGTTCCGCGCACCCACAGCGTGTCCACACGTCGGTGCACGGCGCTGGGGGCCCTCGCCGTCATGACGCGGTTCCGGCACAGCCGGGCCCCGAGCGCGCGGAGCCTGCCCCGACCATGACGACCATGCCGATTCATCCCTTCGACCCGCTGCGCCGGATCAGCGGCAACATCGCGTATCGGCGCACCTCGGGCGAGATGTGGGGGTTCGAGGACTTTGCGATCACTGCCGACGCGGACGGCGCGCGCACGCTGGCGGTGCACTGCCAGCTGGAAACCGCGGACATGCATATCGCGCGCGACATCGTTCAGGCGGTGGACCGCGACTTCATGCCCACCCGCGCCAGCGTGCACCTGAGCGTGGACCGCCGCGCGGCCGGCCATGCGAGCTATCGCTTTGCTGCCGACGAGGTGGTGTGCGCGGCCTTCGCGCCGGGCCACGCAACACCCCGCACCCTGCGCCTGCCGGTGCGTCATCCCCATCGCGGCTTCGGCACCCATGCGCTGCAGGGCGATGCCTGGCTGACCGCCCGGATGGACACCGCGCGGGGGCCGCACGAACAGCTGTTCGTCGGCAACATCATGTGCTCGGACCATCATCTGGGGGCCACGGGTCCGGGCCTGATGACCACCGATTCCGGCTTTGCCTATCTGGGCCCCGAAGAGATCGAAGTGCCGGCCGGGCGCATGGCCTGCGACCGTTTTCGCCTGGTGGGCTCGTCGGTCGATCATCCGCCCTATGACATGTGGGTCAGCCGCTGTGACTGGCGGCTGTTCGTCAAGGGCACGGTGTCGGGCTACATGGATTCGGTGTTCACGCTCGAGCGTCTGGCCTAGCCCCCGGCGCCCGAATGACCGCGCAGGCGCTGGACCAGGGCCGCCGTTGCCGGGTGCAGCGCCTGTGTCGTCTCGCCGGCCAGCGCCCGCTCGACGGCCGGTGCCAGCCCCTTGCCCAGCTCGACCCCGAACTGGTCGAAGGCGTTGAAGCCCGCCAGGGCTGCCCAGACCGCCACGCGGTGCTCGTGCAGGGCCATCAGAGACCCCAGCCCGGCCGGATCCAGCCGCGGCATCAGGGTGACCGAAACCGGCCGCCCGCCGGGGCAGGCCAGATGCGGCGCCAGGGCCGGATCAGCACCGCGAGTGGCCAGCGCCTGCGCGGCGGTCGCAGCATCGCGCCCGATCATCAGTGTTTCGGCCTGCGCCAGCCCATGGGCATTCAGCAAGCGCCGCGCCGCCGCATCGCCGTCGCCGTCCTCACCAACCAGCACCAGTTCGACGGGGTCTTGGCCGCCGGCCTGATGCAGGTGCTGGAACACGGCGTGCTGGGCGATGGTGCCCTCGCCGCCCCACACCAGGGGCGCGCACAGCCCCTGCGCCAGCGGGCGGGCGTCCAGCGCCACCCCCTTGCCGTTCGATTCCATCTCCAGCTGTTGCAGCCAGGGATACAGAAGGCGCAGCCGGTGGGCATAGGCAAAGACCCCCCGCACGCGCGCGCCGTGAACCAGAGTGTCCAGGAGGTCCAGCGCAGCCGCCTCGAACACCACCCGCCCCTCGGCCGTTGCGTCGCGCACCGCTGCGTCAACCTGTGCCGCACCAGCCCTGAAGGCCGCGAAGGTCGGCATGCCCAGGGCGGCTGCGACCGAAACGCCGACCGCGCTCCACACCGAAAACCGGCCGCCTACCCATTCGGGCATGTCGAGGATGTGGCCCCCGTCGAGCCCCCACGCCATCGCCGCGGGCCGGTTGGCCGTCACCGCCACAACGTGTGACATGGCTGCGCCGTCGCCCAGGGCCGCGGCCAGCCACGCGCATGCCGCCGCGGCATTGGCCAGGGTCTCGGAGGTGGTGAAGCTCTTCGAGGCGATCACGATGCGGGTCGTGCGCGGATCGGTGCCCGCCAGCACGCGGGCCAGTTCGGCCGGGTCGGCATTGGCTGCAAAGGTCAGATGCGGGCCCTTTCGGGGGGCAGCGGGGCGCAGCGCCTCCCATACCAGGCGCGGGCCCAGGTCCGATCCGCCAATGCCCAGATGGATGATGGTGTCGGCCCCGGCCAGCACCTGCGCCCAGCGCCCCAGCGCCGCCTCTGTGGCGGCCAGGAGGTCAGACTGGTTCTCCCCGCCGACCGACCAGGGCGCATCGGGCGCGCGCCACGCCATGTGCAGCGCCGCCCGGCCCTCGGTGGCGTTCACCGGCTGGCCTGCGAACATCGCGGCGATGTGGGCGCTGAGGCCCGCCTCGGCGAACCAGCCAGGCAATGCGGCGATCAGTGCGTCATCCACCCGCCGCCGCGACCAGTCGAACACCAGTCCGAAGGCTTCGCGCGTGAATCGCCGCGCCCGGTCGGGATCGCCGGCGAACAGCGTCGCGGGGCTGCGCGGGGCGAGCGATCGGGCGGCGGCAAGAACGGCGTCAGGCGGCATGGAGGCCGCGATGTGCGCGCTTGCGGAGCCCGGATCAAGGGTGACGGGTCATCCGAACCCCGCGCACACCCTGCCCGTGCAGGCGGCCCGAGACATGGTGGCCTTGCGCCCGGCTCGCCCACCCCGGATTTTGCCGCGCAAAAAACCGACCTTTCCTGATCGGGAGGGTTAGGGGATGGCATGGGGAAAAATGGTGGAGCCGAGCGGGATCGAACCGCTGACCTCGTCATTGCGAACGACGCGCTCTCCCAACTGAGCTACGGCCCCAACGGACGGCGGGGCTTATGGCCACGCCCCCCTTTCGTCAAGCGAGGATGCCAGAAACCATCAGCCCATCTCGCCCGCATTGCGGACGATCTTGCCGACCAGGCCATAGCCAACCGCCTCGTCGGCCTGCATCCACAGGTCGCGGTCGGTGTCCTCGACGATCTTTTCGAAGGGCTGGCCGGTGGCGGCGGCGAAGATGCGGTTCAGGCGGGCGCGCATGGTCAGGATCTCGCGCACCTGGATCTCGACGTCCGATGCCTGGCCGCCGACCCCGCCGCGGGGCTCGTGCAGCAGGAAGCGGGTGTTCGGCGTGCAGAACCGGTCCTCGCGCGGGACGGCGCAATAGATCAGCGCCCCGGCCGAGGCGACCCAGCCCGTGCCGAGGATGCGAACTTTGGGGCGCACCCAGCCGATCATGTCGTGGATCATGTCGCCCGATTCGACGTGCCCGCCGGGCGAGGACAGGATCAGGCGGATCGGCTCGTCGCTCTCGGCCTCGAAGGCCAAAAGCGACTGGCACACCCGGTGCGCCTGCTTGTCGTCGATGGCGCCGGTCAGCAGGATGGTGCGCGACTTGAAGATCGCCTTTTCCAGCATCGCGCCCACCGGTTCGGGCGGCGGGGCCTTGTCGTCTTCCATCCGGATCATTCGGGCACCTTCCTCGTGCGTTCGCGGCCTACATAGGGCGAGCGCCCGCCCCGCGCCAATCGCCAAACACGCGCAAGCGCAGTGCGGGCTCAGCCCGCCAGCCCGCGAACCAGCACCGCCCGGTTGCGCGCCACCATCTCGTCCGCCAGCAGGCCCGACAGCCCCGAGCCCAGCCTGTGCACCGGCGCGCCGCCGGCCGAGAGCGCGTGGCCAACCCAGTGATTGCACACCTGGCCCAGCCACATCGGCTCGTCCGAGCGCCAGAACTGGGGCTGCTCGCCGTAAAGGCCCGGACGGGTCGCAATGGGCGCGCCGGCCGCGTCGTGGGCGAAGGCGTCCTCGACCCTCTCGAGCAGGGCCGCGAACCGGTCCTGCGGAATGCCCACCGCCACCAGCCGCACCACATAGGGCCAGTCCTGCATCCGCCCCCGCGCCAGGGCAGTGTGCATCCAGGTCTCGCCGCTGAGGCCGAACGCGGCAGCGGCCATGTCCATTGCCTTGGCGGGCGTGATCTGGGGCGGGCTGTCATAGACCGAGGCATCGCCCCAGCCGATCACCAGATGATCGTCCGGGCCGGGCGGCGCGGGCCCTGCGTCCAGCCGGGCCAGCGCACCCGCCAGCCCGGACAGCGCCCCGCCCGCGGCGGC
>DBAV01000241.1:16508-16699 GCA_002291875.1 Hyphomonadaceae bacterium UBA1001 | reverse complement strand
CGGCCAGTTCGAGGCACAGTTCGCGGTCGATCTCGCGGGCCACGACATTGATCGCGCCCGGAGCCTCGGTCCCGTCGGGCAGCGAAACCACGGTGGGTGCGATGAAGAGCCGATCGATGGCCGCGACACTGGCTTGGTCTGCGAAGGCCTTTGCGTTCGAAACCTGGTTGCCTTCGACTGGTTGCAGGCGC
>DBAV01000241.1:0-16189 GCA_002291875.1 Hyphomonadaceae bacterium UBA1001 | reverse complement strand
GCCTTCGACTGGTTGCAGGCGCGAATAGTCCGACAAAAAGCCGCGTTCGGTGGCGGTGGCGGTGACGCAACCTGCCAGCAAAGGTGCGGCAACGAGGGCAAGCAGGACAGGGCGGGTCATCGGGACACTCCGGGGCATGGGTGCTGCGGCACGCATTTCTTATTCGTGTCGCGATATATAACACCGGTCCGCGACGTCAAGTCACGCCCGCGGCATCACGTCCACCCGCCTGCGTGTGGGGGTGACCGATGGCGGACTTGCATCAACGCGATCGGCAGGCAAAGTTTCCGCCATGGACAAGGACATGCCTGCCTCGCTCTCACCCACTCGGATATTGTGGCGCTCGGGCTATGCGTTGAGCCAGGCCGCACGGGTGGCGTGGTATGCCGGCCACTACGCGGTCGCGCGACGGATCGCTGCCCCGATCGATCGGCCCGGCGACCCGCCGTTCCGCTCACGCGCGCCGTTGCCGGACTGGGCCGAAGTGCGCAGGCTCTTCCTCGATCTGTTCCGCCGCGACGTCGAGAACATCGAGGCCGGCCTCTATCCTGCGCCGCGCGGTTTCGACCCTGCGCGACTGCCGCAGGCGCTGGAACGCTCACGCGCGTTCTTCAGGGACGTTCCGCGGGTCGACCGGCGCCGGATCGAGCGCGATGGCGTCGAGATCCGTCGCGAAGTAGAGGCCGTGGGTGCGCAGTTTCCCGCCTATTTCCTGCAGAACTTCCACTTTCAGTCCGGTGGCTGGATGACCCGCGAAAGCGCGCGTCTCTATGACACCCAGGTCGAGGTCCTGTTCACCGGTGCAGCCGAGGTGATGCGGCGGATGGCACTGGCGCCGCTGGCGCGCAGCTGGCGCGGCCGCGACCAGCGAACCCTCACTCTGCTGGATGTGGCCTGCGGGACGGGCTCTTTCCTTGCCCAGGTGCTGACGGCGTATCCGCGACTGCAGGTCACCGGACTGGACCTTTCGCCCGCCTATGCCGATGAAGCGCGCGCGACGCTGGCGGGGTGGCCGCGCACCGAGGTCGTGCGCGCGTCCGCTGACGCAATGCCGTTCGAGGGCGGCTCGTTCAACACGCTGTCCTGCATCTATCTGTTTCACGAATTGCCGCCGCGCGTGCGCGTCGCGGTGATGGGCGAGATGGCGCGCGTTCTGAAACCGGGCGGGACGCTGGTGCTTGCCGATTCGATCCAGACCGGCGACACGCCCACCCTCGATCGCATGCTGGACTTCTTTCCGGTGGGCTTTCACGAACCCTTCTACGCCTCGTGGATGACCACCGACATTGCCCGGCTGGCCGAGGATGCGGGGCTCGAGATCGTCGAAACCGAACTGGCGTTCCTGACCAAGGTGGTCACGCTGCGGCGCCGCCTGCGGTCCTGAGACCGGCAAGGACGGGTTGCACCCCGTGCCCCGGCACGCCATGTGCGCGGCCATGATCGTGACCAATGCCGAGGCTGTAGACCGCCTCCTTTCGCGTGCCCGAACCCTTGGCGCAGGTGCGGCCGACGCCAGCGTCTCGGAGGGGCTGTCGATGTCCGCCGAGGTGCGGATGGGCGCCTTTGAAGGGGTCGAGCGCTCGGAGGGACGATCGGCCGCGCTGCGGGCGTTCTTCGGCCATCGGCAGGCAGCGGCTTCGACCTCGGACGTGTCGCCCACGGGCCTGGACGCGCTGGCCGAGCGCGTGGTCGCCATGGCCCGCGCCGCACCCGAGGATCCGTGGTGCGGCCTCGCTGATCCGGCGCTGCAGGGACGCGCCGAGGGGGATCTTGATCCCTATGATCCGACCGAATTGTCCGCCGAGCAGCTGGAGGAGATCGCGCGCACCTGCGAGGACGCGGCGCGCAGCGTAACCGGCGTCAGCAATTCGGCGGGCGCGAGCGCCTATTGGGGCCGCTCGACCCTGGCATTCGGCGACAGCAACGGTTTTCGCGGCGATTTCCGATCCTCGAGTTTCGGTCATGGCGTCGCGGTGGTTGCCGAGCGCGATGGCGCACGCGAGCGCGACTATGCCGGCCGCGGCATGCGCCACTTTGCCGACCTGCCCGACCCCGCCCAGATCGGTCGGGAGGCCGGTGAACGAACGGTGCGGCGCATCGGCGCGCGCCGGATCGAAACCACGAGGGCCGCGGTCCTGTTCGAGCCGAGGGTAGCCCGCGGACTGATTGGATCGATGCTGGGCGCCATCACCGGGCCCGCCATTGCGCGTGGTGTTTCCTTCCTCAAGGATCGCCTGGGCTCCCGCGTGTTCGCGGAAGGGATCGAGATCGTCGACGATCCGCTGCGGCGCCGGGGGGCTGGCTCGCACCTGTTTGACGGCGAGGGCGTGGTGGCGCGTCGCCACCTGCTGGTCGAGGACGGTGTCCTGACCACCTGGTTGCTGAACTCGGCGTCGGCGCGGCAGCTCGGCCTGACGACGACCGGACATGCAACCCTGCCCCATGGCGGACCGCCCGGGGTGTCTGCATCGAATGTCTGGCTCCAGCCGGGGCCGCGGACGCCGCAGGACCTGTTGGCGGGGGCAGGCGGCGGTCTGATGGTGACAGAAACTTTCTCGCCCTCGCTGAACCCCAATACCGGCGACTGGTCGGTGGGGGTGGCCGGTTTCTGGCAGACGCCTGATGGCGACGGGTTTCCGGTCAGCGAGATCACGGTCGCCGGAAACATGCTGGACATTTATGCCCGCCTGGTGCCGGCGTCCGATCTCGAATTCCGCGGCTCGCTGGACACACCATCCATCCTGGTCGACGCGCTGACCGTGGCCGGGGCGTGAGCCCGCCTTGCCTCAACGATGACCTCGGCTTGCTGGCGGACGCCGCACGTGCCGCCGGCCGGCTGATCCTCGACGCGCGCGGCAGCCCTGGCTGGGTGCGCCAGAAGGGCAGCGCAGGTCCGGTCACGGCCCTGGACATTGCCGCCAATGACCTGCTGCGTGAGCACTTGCGCGCGGCACGGCCCGACTATGGCTGGCTGTCCGAGGAGGATGTCGACGACGGATCGCGCCTGGCGGCCAGGCGCACCTTTGTGGTCGATCCGATCGACGGCACGGCGGCGTTCCTGGGGGGGCGGGATGACTGGTCGGTGGCCCTGGCAGTCATCGAGGCCGGGCAGGCGGTGGCCGGCTGTGTGCACGCGCCCGAACGCGGTTCAATGATGGTGGGTGGCGCGAGCCTTGGCGCCCTTCTCGACGGCCGGGCGATCAATGTGCGCGACCGCAACGAGATCACGGGGGCCGAGGCCATTGCGGGCCGCACCGTGTTTACGGACCCGCGCTGGCGGCGGCAGTGGCCACCCGTGACCACAAGAAAGGTGGCCTCGGCCTGCCTGAGGTTGGCCGAGGTGGCCCGGGGTGCAGCGGATTTCACCCTGGCGCCGGGCCCGCGCGCGATCTGGGACAGCGCGCCGGGGGTGGCCCTTGTCGAGGGTGCCGGGGGTCGCATCAGCGAGGCAGACGGTGCACCCGTGGTCTTCAATCGCGCCGATGATCCCGGTATCGCGTCGATCGTGGCGGCGGGGCCCACCCTGCACGCCCTCCTGGTCGAACACATGCGCGCCGCCCTGCCGGACACCGCACGGCGCACCCCGAACGGAGACAGCTGATGCCCCACGACGGCGATGACCATCACGAGGACAGCCGGCAATTGCTGCACTTGGTGATCGGGGGCGAATTGCGCGACATCGAGGACATCGAGTTCGCCGACCTGACCGCAGTGGATTTCGTCGGCGCGTTCCCGAACTATGCCGAGGCGCATGCCGCGTGGAAGGGCGCGGCCCAGCGTACCGTCGACAATGCGCGGATGCGGTATTTCATCATCCACGCCCACCGGCTGCTGGATCCGGCCACCCACACCGCACGCCGGCGCTGAGCGCCCTCCATGATCGCCGGCAGGGTCCAGCGATGACGCAAGCACGCCCCCCGGCCGGAGCCCTGTTCCGGCGGTTCTGGGACGACTTTGTGCGGCGCCGTCCAGCTGCCCTGATGGTGGCGCTGGTGCTGATGGTCGGCGTTGCGGCGCTGGCCGCCAGCTATGGCTGGGTGGTGCAGTGGGCCACGCGCATGATCGAGGCACGCGACGCGGACGTGTTGTGGAAGGCGCCGGCCGTGATCGGGGCGGTGGTCGCGGCGCGCGCGGTGCTGATGTATTTCCAGGTCGTCCAGACCCAGGGCCTGTGCCTGCGGATTGCCCAGGACCTTCAGTCCGCAATGTTCGCCCGCGTGGTGAGGCTTGATCTCGCGAGGCTTCAGGCCGAGGCCTCCGGCGGGATGATCGCGCGCTTCACGGCCGATATCCAGACCATCCGGGACGGTCTGGCACGAACGCTGACGGGGCTGGTGCGTGACGCGCTGACGCTCTTGGCCTGCGCGGTGTCGCTCGTCTTCATTGATTGGGTGCTGGGGCTGGCGGTCCTGCTGGCCTATCCGTTGATCACCGGCCCCCTGGCAGCGATTGCAAAACGCGCGCGCCAGGCAGGCCTTGCCTTTCAGGAGCAGGCCGCGGTGCTGGCCGGGCGTCTGGGTGAGAGCTTTTCCAGCCCGCGCCTGATCAAGACCTATGGGCTTGAAGAGGCCGAGCAGGCGCGCGCGGATGCCACCTTCGATGACCAGCGTCGGATCACGCTGAAGCTGGTGCGCAACCGCGCCCACACCGAACCCGTGATGGAGGTTGCGGGGGGTCTTGCGCTGGCCGCGGTTTTCGCGCTGGTCGGCTGGCGGATCGTCACGGGCGAGGCGGATTTTGCCGACTTCACGGCCTTCCTGACAACGCTGGCCGTGGCAGGCGCATCCGCCCGCAGCCTTGGCACGCTCAACACCGCCCTGTTCGAGAGCGCTGCGGCGCTCGATCGTTGCTACACGCTGCTGGATGAGCGCCCCACGATCAAGGACGCGCCGGGCGCCCTGCCCCTGATAGTCAGCGATGGCCACGTCACATTCGACACGGTGGGGTTCGCCTATGGCACAGACACACCAACACTCGAGAACATCACCTTCGATGCGCGCCGCGGACGGATGACGGCACTGGTCGGGGCCAGCGGAGCGGGCAAGTCGACGGTCTTCAACCTGATCCTGCGGCTCTACGAGGTGGGCGACGGGGCCGTGCGGATCGACGGACAGGACGTCCGCTCGGTCACTCTCGAGAGCCTGCGCGCACAGTGTGCCATCGTCTCTCAGGACACCCAGCTTCTCGACGACACCATCCACGCGAACATCGCGCATGGCAGTCGCGGCGCCAGCCGCGCCGACATCGAGCTCGCGGCCCGTGCGGCGGCCGTTCATGATGCGGTGACGGCCTTGCCCGAAGGCTATGAAACCCGTGTGGGCGAGCGCGGCAGCAGGCTGTCGGGTGGCGAGCGCCAGCGCATCGCCCTGGCTCGTGCCATCCTGCGGCGCGCACCCATCGTCCTGCTGGATGAGGCGACCTCGGCACTGGATGCCGAGACCGAGGCGCGGATCGATGAGGCGCTGGTGGCCATGCGCGAAACCCACACCCTGCTTGTGATCGCCCACCGCCTGTCGACCGTGCGGCACGCAGATGAAATCCTGGTGTTCGACCGCGGCCGCATCGTCGAACGCGGAACCCACGCAACGCTTATGGCGGCCGAGGGCGCCTATGCGGCGCTGGTTCGGCTGCAGTTCGGCGGAGCCGCCGCGTGAGCCTTGTACTCTGGCCCATGGGGGTGCTGGTGCTCTCGATCCTGCTGGTGCGCGCCATGATGGCGATTGCGCCGCGCGACGCCCCTGACGGCGTGCGCAAGATGCAGGCTGCGCCCGTGCCGACCTCGGCGGGCCTTGCCGCCATGACGGCCATGGTGATCGCCACCGCTGCGCTGTTTGTGGGGGGGCAGCTGGGACCGTCCTGGCCGGACTGGGTCGGATGGCTGGCGGTGTGGGCCTTTGCGATGGGGCTTGTGGGGGCGATCGACGATGTTCGCCCCCTCCCCGTCCGCATCCGCCTTGCGGTTCAGATCGCTGGAGCGGGCCTTGCGGTGGCGATGCTGGGGCCTGCCGAAACCTTTGCGCTGACGCAGACTCTCAGCCTGTCCGTGTGGATGCCGCTGGCGGTGGCCGGGTCGATGCTCTGGCTGGTGTTCATGGTCAACGCCGTGAACTTCATGGACGGCGCGAACGGACTGGCAATCGGATCGACGGTGATCGGCCTTCTGGGCCTTGCAACGCTTGCGATCGCTGCCGGGGCGCTGGACCTGGCCCTGGTGATTGCCGCGGTGGTGGCGGCCCTGGTGGGCATCCTGGTCTGGAACTTCCCCGCGGGGCGCATCTATGCCGGGGACAGCGGTGCGTTCGTGGCCGGCGCGGCCGCTGGCGCGCTGTGCCTGATTGCGATCGAGCGAGGCGTCATGCCGGTCTGGACCGCCCCGGTCCTGTTTTTCCCCATCATCGCCGATGTGGTGCTCACGTTGGCATGGCGGATCCGCAATCGACGCAGCGCCTTTGCCGCGCACCGTGACCATCATTACCAGATCGCCCTGCGCGCCGGGTCCAGCCATGTTCGGGTCACACTGGTTACCTGGGCTGCCAGCGCGCATGCCGCTTTGTGTGCGGTGGCAGCCAACCTGTTTCCCCCCGCGGCGGCGCTGCTGGTGCTGGTGACGTTTGTCGCCCTGTCGCTGTGGCTCTCGGGCAAGGCACGCGCCTATGCCCGCGCACGCGACCTGGACCAGTGATGGGCGCCGCAAGGCCCCACCATCAGAGGTCCAGCATGCCCACACGCCCCATCCAGCCCACCACAAGCCCACTGGCCTGCGCCAGTTCTGCACGCTGTCCGATGTAATAGTGGGTGGCCCCCGGGATGCGGTGGAATTCGGGTGTGTTGGCGCCGAAGCCCGCCAGGATCCGCGCGGCGTGGCTGGGTGTGCACGCGTCGTCGGCGGTGTTCTCGATCACCAGGGCGGGCACGCTGATGCGTGCGGCGCAGGCCGGACCGTCGGCCACGGAGTGCTCGGACCATTGCGACAGCCACGAACGCAGCGAGCAGAACCGCGCCAGATGGGCGGGACTCATGTTCACCACCTCCGGATCGCCCATATAGCAGCGCCCGGGAACCCGGTCGTTCGGGTCGATCGACGGATCGAGCCAGCGAAGGTCGGCCATGGTGCCATGCACCACAAAGGCGCGTTCGTCGTGAGGCCGCCCCTTGCGGCGCAGCGCATCGAGGTCTTCACGAACCCGATCGGTGATCCGCGCGATCCGCGCTTTCTGCGCCGCCCGATAGCGGGTCTGGAAAGCGGCATCGAACGGCGCGCGGGCGGCGGGGCGGTCGCCATAGATGGTCAGGTCGGGGTCTCGCTCGTCGGGCGCGTGTTCGTCGCGGATCGCCGGATCGATCCATTCGGACAGGATGATCGCCCGCGACACGTGCGCTGCGAGCTGCATGACAGCATCGGCCGCAATCAGGCCCGCGCCGCGGATGTCCACCGGGTCGCCAGCGGGGGTCGCCTCGATCGAGGGATGTTCGGCCTGTGACTGATACAGAAGCGACAGCGAGCCGCCCCCCGACCAGCCCGCCAGGACAACCCGCTCGAAGCCTAGGCTCTCGCGAGCGTGGCGCACCCAGCGTCCAAGGTCCAGCACGACCTTTTCCATGATCAGGGCCGAATCGTTGTGCGGATAGCGCGAGGCGACGGTCATCACGTCCACCCCCGCCGACGCCAGCGCGACGGGCAAGGGCAGCCAGTTCATGACCCCCGTGGGATGCATGAACACCACCACCGTGCGCCCCGTGCCGATGCGCGACAGCGGCGCCAGATGCTGTCCCTCCAGCAGAACGTGCGATGACGATCCGCCATAGGTCTCCTTGAAATCCGACTGCTCGGTGAAGATCAGCGTCAGCGGCCGCCGCTCGAATGCCATCGCCAAGGTCCGCGCTCCTGGACTGTCCGAATGCGACCAAAGCCCAATGCAGCGCGGTTTGCACGTCCCCGCCTGCTTGGCAGACCGGCGATTGCGACCCGGGCGCACCGCGTTTAGGGGTCCAGCATGAACGGCATTGTGTTCTATGCGGTCACGGGCGTGGCGGCTGCGGGTCTGGTCGCGCTGGCTCTCCAGCCCGTGCTGGACACAACCCGCCCCGGGCTGGTGACGGGTCAGACAGCCCAGGCCGGACCGGCATCGCCAGATGCGCCCGATGCTGATGGTTCTGCCAGGGTCGTCCTGGGCCTTGACGCGCTGGCCCGCATCGATCCCGGCCCCTCGGGCTTTGTCACCACAGGCCGCGGCAGCCTGAACGACCCCGAAATCGCGGCGGTCCGTTTCGCCACCCTGGCGTCGCCTGATCTGCCCAGCACGCAGCTGCCGACCGTTTCGCTGCGCGTTGCCCCCCAAACCCTTGGCGCCCTAGGCGCGGCCGACCCGCTGATGGTGCAGATGTCGGGACAGCTGATTCCCGTCAGTGGGCCCGAACGGCTGGAACTGGCCCTGGCGGGGCAAACCGCCCCTGCCGACGCCGATTTTCGCACCATCGTGCTGGACGACCAGACACGGGCAGGCGCGGTGATCCTGCCAAGCCCACGGGGCGGCCAGGTCACCGCCATCGTGTTTCGACCCATCCCGCGCAGCGGCGATTATCCCAATGGCGTCGAGGTCACACGGCTCGAAATCCTTCCGGCGCCGCCAGCGGCCCTGAGGGGGCGCTGATGGACGCACTCTGCGCCGCCCGCCGTGCGGTTGCGCTCGAGCGCGCGGGCCTTGCCGCGCTTGAAGCGTGGCTGGGCGAGGCCGGTGACCACCCCTTCCGCGAAACCGTCGAGCGGGTGCTGGCGCTCGATGGGCGGCTGGTGGTCTCGGGGATCGGAAAGAGCGGCCATGTCGGGCGCAAGATCGCCGCAACGCTCGCCTCGACCGGCACCCCGGCCATGTTCGTCCACGCCACCGAAGCGTCGCATGGCGATCTGGGCATGATTTCGCGCAGCGATGCGGTGCTGGCGCTTTCGAAGTCCGGCGAGACGGCCGAGCTTTCGGACCTCGTGCACTACACCCGCCGGTTTGGCATCCTGCTGATCGCCATGACATGCCGGGCGGACTCGGCACTGGCGCGTGCCGCCGACATTCGCCTTGTCTTGCCGGATGCGGCCGAGGCCGCGGCGGGAACCAATGCGCCCACCACCTCCACCACCATGATGATTGCCCTGGGCGACGCACTGGCGGTGGCACTGATCGAACGCCGCGGGTTCGACGCCGAAGCGTTCGGCATCTTTCACCCGGGCGGGCGGCTGGGTGCCCAGCTGCGCACGGTCGCCGACCTGATGCACACCGGCGACGAGGTGCCGCTGGTGGCCGACCACACCATGATGCGCGATGCGCTTCTGGTGATGACCGCCAAACGGTTCGGGTGTGCGGGCGTGGTCGACACCGACGGTCGGATGATCGGCCTGGTCACCGATGGCGACCTCCGGCGTCACATGGGCCCCGAGCTTCTGGCGCGAACCGCCGGCGAGGTCATGACCCGCAATCCGCTGACCGTGGCACCGACCACCCTCGCCGCCGAGGCGCTGCGTCTGATGAACGAGCGCGGCGTCACCCAGTTGTTCGCGCTGGACGACAAACGCCCTGCCGGCATCATCCACGTGCACGACTGCCTGCGCGCCGGGGTGGTCTAAGGGGGCGTTCAGGGCGTGGCGGCACGCTGGCGTAGCTGGAACACCAGCTGGTCATGCAACAGCCCGCGCGCATAATCGCCGGGCTCGGCGGTGCGCGCCTGCTCGACAAAGCCAATCAGTCGTTCGGAGGCGATGCGGCCCTGGCAGCCGTCGAAATGGCCCATCAGGTCGTGGTGCGCCAGCGCGATCATGCCCGCCGTCCGGCCCTGGACCGCCGAGCGTTCCAGCAGGGGCAAGGCGCGACACGGGTCGCGCGGGGCGCCCAGACCGTTCACCAGTTGAAAGCCGCGGACGAACAGGGCCTGGGTATGGCCTGCCGCGGCCGCCGCCTCGAGGTGCGGCGCGGACTCTGCATGGCGGTCGCCATATGCCAGCACACGCCCCAGCTGATAGCGCAGGCGCGCCTGCTCGGACGGGCTGCGTGCCACCGCCAGTGCGGCAGTGCATGCTGCCACCGCGCCTTCGACCCCCGCGGCCACAATCACCTCGCGCGAGACGCCCGGCGCGGTGCGGTCGGGGTCCAGCGGGTGCGCGGCCAGGGCGTCGCACCGTTCCACGACCGGACCCGACGGGGGCGGCGCAAGAGGCGAGAGCGCGCCGGCGGACGGCGCGGCCAGAAGGACACCCAGCGCCACCAGAATGGCGTTTATCTGACCCGTGTACATGGCGCCTCCTCCAGGCCGGCGGGCCCGAACCGCCGACCCGCGCTTGTCAGCGTGCCCGCTGCGCGCCTACCACTCAAGCACGAATGCGGGGAGAAGCGCGGATGCGGCGACGCGAGGTTCTGGGGGGCGGCATGGCATTGATGGGAACTGGCCTGACATCGGCACAGGCCGCCCCCGTCGGGCCGGACCTTGCCGCACTGGTTGCCGCGCTGGTCCGTGGCAATGGCGACCCTACCCGCACGCTCGCAGGCTGTGCGGTCAGGGTCTTTTCGACGCGCGGACGCCTGGCAGGGGCTGCCGCCGGCCATGCCCGCTTTTCACGCGGGCAGCGCGCGGGCCTGGCAATGCGCGAGGACACGCCGGTGCGCATCGCCTCGGTCAGCAAGCTGGTGACAGCGATCGGCGCGTGGACACTGGCATCACAGGGGCGCCTTGATCTTGGGGAGGACGTGTCGGACCTGGTGGGCTTCAGGGTCCGAAATCCCGCCTTCCCCGATCAGCGCATCACCCTGGCGATGGTGTTGGCCCACACCTCGTCTCTGCGCGATGGCGAGACGTATTGGGCACCCTATCCCGGCACGCTGGCCGCGCTGTTCGAGGGAACGCTGGCAACGGGGCGCTGGGGTAGCGAGGCGCCGGGCTATTTCACCTATTGCAACCTGAACTACGGACTGGCTGCCCAGGCGATCGAACGCGCAACCGGCGAGCGGTTCGACCTCTGGATGGGGCGCGAGGTGCTTGGCCCGGCCCGCGCGCCGGGCGGTTTCAACTGGTCGGGCACCAGCACGGCCGAGCGCGCGCGCGCAGGCACGCTCTACCGGCGTTTCGCCCCCGACGGCACCACCATCGACCCCTTCGGCACGTGGACCCCCCAGGTCGACGAGGCGCCCGAAAGCCTGGCTGCACCGACCTTCATCGGTGCCGAGGGGGCCTCGCTGGCGGACTATGGCGTTGGCACCAATGGCACACTGCTTTCGCCCCAGGGCGGATTGCGCATTTCGGTCGCGGGGCTGGCCGCACTGGGGCGCCACCTTCTGGGCGCGAGGGGCTGGCCGGCAGCGGGTGTCCGCGAGGGCCTGCGTCAGCCGGTGTGGCGCCATGACGGAACGAATGGCGCGACCGACAGCGGGTTTTTCGGTGCCTATTCGGCGGGCGCCCACCTTCTGCCGGGCGGTCGCTGGGGCCATTTCGGCGACGCCTATGGCCTGCGGTCCGGGCTTGTCCTCGACCCCGCCCTTGGCCGCGGGGTGGCCTATGCGATCACCGGGTTTTCGTCCGCCCCCGAGCCCGGATTTGCCCGTCACGAGCTTGCGATCCTGCGTGCAGCGCTTCCGGGCTTTCAGACCGACGCCGAGGCGCAAGGGACCATGTGAGAGGCATCGCCAAGTCAGCCGCTCAGTGGACAACAGGCCCGTCCGCATCCTCGGCATCCTCGCCCAGCAGGACCTTGACGCCCCGTGCCACCGCCTTCGACGTCACCGGTTTCTGAAGGCGCGGCAGGTCGGCAAGGGCGGGCGGGGCTGCGACTTCGGGGCCATAGCCCGAGACGAACAGGACGGGTTTGCCCAGGGCCTGCAGCCGCAGCGCGACCGGCCACACCGGCTGGCCACCGATATTGATGTCCAACACCGCCGCGTCGATCGAATGGGAGACCAGCGCCAGCGCGGTGGCCAGGTCCCGCGCAGGTCCGACGACCTCGAACCCTTCCTCGACCAGCGCCAGTGCCAGATCCAGCCCGACCAGCGTCTCGTCCTCGACGACCAGGACCCGGCGCGGTGCATCCACGCTGCGCAGCGCGTCCGTGGATGGTTGATCTCCCTGCATCCCTGCCATGGCTTGCTCCCGCACGGTTCCGGTCACGCAACGCACCGTGGCCGCAACCGGTTCGATGCACCCTGACCCTGGCGTTCAGTGGATGCCGACCTGGCCCGCAAGGGCCCGTTCCAGCAGGCGCGCCGGGGCCTTGCCGCCGCGCCCGACAGAAAACATCGACACTTCCTCGCCCGTGGCGCGGAAGCCCAGCTTTTCCAGAACCCTGCCAGAGCGCGGATTGTCGACGAAGTGACGCGCCTTCCAGCGCATCACGCGGCCGCTGAACAGCCTGCGGCTGGCGGGCGAGTCCGCCCAACCCATCACCGCTGCGCCGGCCTCGCTGGCAACACCCTGCCCCCAATGGTCGCGCCCGACCCAGTATCCCAATTCGGCCACCTCGCCTCGGCGATGCAGCCCCACAAGGCCCACAAGCTCGGCCTCGCCACGCGGCACGATCGCCCAGACCATGTCGCGCAGCGCTCCGTCCTCCGCCACGCGGTCGGACGCCTGGCGTGCCGCCAGCACCTCCAGCCACCCTTCGACCGCGATGGAGGGGTTGGGTGACGGCACCTGCGACACCATCCGCGCGACCGACGGGTCGCCCGAAAGGCGCGAGATCGCCTGTGCATCGGCGGAGACGGGTGCACGAAGCTTGAGGCGCGCCGTGCTCAGGGTCGGTATCATCGCGGGCCTCCGGCAGGACGATGCGGGGGGAGAACGCGAAAAAGGGGAGACGGCGGGCCCGTCTCCCCTCGAGGTGGTCGGTTTCACCGACCCGGGCCACACTCCCTGTGTGAGGCGACCCGGATGAGCGGGAACGCCCTATTCGGCGGCAAGCGCCACCGGCGCCACACACACATAGGTTCGGTTGTTTCGCTTGGTGCGGAACTCGACCTTGCCGTCGACCAGCGCGAACAGCGTGTGGTCACGGCCGAGGCCAACCCCCGGACCGGGATAGAACTTGGTGCCGCGCTGACGCACGAGAATGTTGCCGGCGAGCACGCTTTGCCCGCCGAAACGCTTCACGCCCAGCCGCTGACCCGGCGAATCCCGGCCGTTGCGAGAACTACCACCAGCCTTCTTGTGCGCCATGACAGGGTCTCCGTCGTCTTAATTCTTTGAAACGTGCGCCGTGGCTCAGCCCTCGGCGCCGTCATCCTTCTTGGTGCGGGTCCGCTTGGGCTTGGGCGCGGCCTCGGCGGTGGTGTCCGGCGCGGTCGCCTCGACCGGGGTGATCGGTTCGGCAGCCGCTGCGGCGCGGGTGCGGCGCGCCGGCTTCTCGGTCGCCGCCTCTGCCACCACCGCGTCCGAAGCCACGGTGTCGGTGGTCGCCTTTGCAGGCGCCGGCTTGGCCTTGCCGGCCGCCTTGAAACCGCCCTTGGGCAGGATTTCGACCACGCGCAGTACCGTTTCGAGCTGCCGGTGACCACGCTTGCGGCGATAGGTGTTCCGCCGCTTTTTCTTCATGACGAGGACCTTGTCGCCCTTGCCCTGCGACACGATCTCGACCGCCACCTGCGCGCCCGCGATCAGCGGAGCGCCCACGATCACGTCGTCCCCATCGGACACCAGCATGACATCGCCGAGCGCCAGGGTGTCCCCGGCCTCACCGTCCAGCTTTTCGACGGTCAGCAGGTCGTTCTGGGCGACACGGTACTGCTTACCGCCCGTCTTGATCACGGCGAACATCTGCGCGGATCCTGTTCAGAAATGGTTGTGGGCCCGCGGGCAAGCCGCAGGCCGGGAGCGCGGGGTTATACGCAGGACGGGGCGAAGGTCAATGCGTCCGCCCCTGGCTTGTGCACGTCCTGTCGCGAATCAGCGTTCGATCCGCAGTGCCACGCCAAAGCTGCGCGGCCGGTTGACGGTAAAGGTGTCGAACGGACCAGCGGGTCCCAGCCCCTGCAGCAGCGGCAGCATGGTCTGGCCGAAGGCCGAGATCGCCCAGCGCTCGTCGGTGACATTTCGGCCCCAGACGGTCAGGTCGGCGCGACCGAGGGGGATGGTGGCGTTCAGATCCAGCCACACGCGGGCCGGAGACACCAGCCGGTTGTCGATCTCGAAGAACGTCCGCCCCTCGGCACCGACCCGCGCCTGCGCGCTCCAGCCATCGCGCGACCAACCCAGCCCAAGGTTCGCGCCCCATTCGGGCACGTTCGGCACCTGATTGCCCGAATAGTCGCGGGTCGCGCCGGCCAAGAAGGGGTCGGGCGCCACCCAGCGCAGGACTTCGGCATCCGCCAGCGCCCACGCGCTGAGCAGTTCGAAATTGGCGGCAAGCCGCGAGGAATGGGTGATTTCGATGCCGTGCACCTCGACCCGATCGACGTTGAATGTCACCGACTGGCCATCAAGGAAGGTGTAGTTCTGATAATCGTCGATCCGGTTGACGAAGGCCTGGCCCTCGATGCGATGCGCCCGGTCGGCCGTGCGCCAGCGCATCCCCGCCTCGAGGCTGCGCGTCGTTTCGGGCTCGAAGCGCGCGCGCCAGATTGAATTGGCGCCTGGGCGCGGATTGAAGCCGCCGGTCCGAAACCCTTCGCCATAGACCGCGTGCACGACCAGGTCGGGCGTGACGCGCGCGAGCGCCGACACCCGCGGCTGAAGGCGCGTCACCCCCGCGCTGCGATCATCGACGAAGACGCCGGCGGCGCGGATGGCCTGTCGGCGCGATTCGTGATCCAGGCGCAGCGCGCCGGTCACGGTCCAGCGTTGTCCCAAATCGCGCGACACCGTGCCGAACACCGCCGCCAGGGTGGCATCGGTGCGGTATTCGGGGATCGGCGCGCCGAACAACAGGGGACCAAAGTCGTCCTCGCGTCGACGCTCGGTCCGCTGGGCGAACACCCCGAGATTCCACCGCAGCGGGTCACCGGCATTGTCATCGGTCAGCCTGGCTTCACCGCTCCAGACGTCCAGCGTCACGGGCTGGCGGATGGGCTGCAGCCCGTCCGGGAACAAAGGCAGGCCGAAGAAGGTCAGCGGACCGGGCCGGTAGTCCAGCTCTTCGATGAAGTCCTTGCGATAGTCATCGTGCGCCAGCAGGACGTCCAGGCGCGCGCGCCCCACCGCCGCGTCCCGTCCCGCCTCCAGCGCCACCTGCAGCCAGCGCCGCCCCGCCCGGCCCTCGAAATCCCCGATCGGATCGGTCAGCGCGGGGCCGTCTAGGACCCCGCCAAAGTCGCCGATGATGTCGCCGGAGGACGCCCAGGCGGCCCCTGACGCTTCTTGCATCCATTCGACACGCGCGCCGACATCCCAGTCCCCCAGCACGCCCCCGACCGTCGCCCGGGCGGCCCGCTGGTCCAGTGCGTCCACCGTGCGCCCCAGCGTGGTGTTGCGGATCAGCCCGTCACTGGCGGTCCAGGCGCCGGCCAGGCGCGCGCTCCATGCCCCCGGCAGCCCCACCGACACCGCCCCCTCGGCCGTGCGCAGATTGCCGTTCCCGACGCCCAGTTCCAGAAAGTCCGGCCCGTTGAGACGGGCGCGCACAACCACCGCACCCCCCGCTGCATTGCGGCCGAACACCGCGCCCTGCGGTCCGCGCAGCAGTTCGATGCGCGCCACATCGAACAAAGGCAGGGTGAACAGTTCGGTGTCGGCCAGGGCGACCCCATCGCGCACGAAGGCGATGGCGGCCTGTTGCAGCCGGTCGGTCGTTACCCCGCGCACGGCGATGATGTTGGTGCCGGGGTCCTGGTCGTTGATCATCGAAAAGGCGGGACTGAGTGCAATCGCGTCGTCGATTGCCGCCGCACCGGCTCCGGGCAGATCATCGGCCACGAAGACCTCGCTGGCGCCGGCGCTCTCGAACGCCGGTTCGACAAGGCCCCGGCCCGTGACCACGATCTCGCCCTCGGCCGCTGGCGTTTCGGCGTGCGCAGGCTGGCCTGCCACATGCGCCAGACCCGCGACAAGGCCGACCAAGAGTGTTGCCGCTCGGCCCGGTTGTGGCACGCCCGATGTCTCCTTTGCCTGTGCGCGGGCGGCATGGTGGACCCCTCTTCCAGGCACGACAAGCCCTGCGGCTGCGCCGCAGGTGCAGGCGGGCGGAACCGGCAGGGGCAGGCCAGCTTTTCGAGCCGATCGGAAGAGCGTC
>DBAV01000268.1 GCA_002291875.1 Hyphomonadaceae bacterium UBA1001 | reverse complement strand
TTCGACCCGCAGAACACGCTGCGCCTGCATTTCGGCGTGCCGCTGACGGACACGGCGGGCTTCATGGTGGACCTGCCCAAGCGCCCCGACTGGCGGGACCTGGTGCGCCAGACCGCCTCGGGCGTGATGCTGCTGCCGCACGGCTCGAGCGACATCCGTGGCGCGCTCGGCCTCGCCCACGCGCTGGAGCGCGACCCGGAGCTGCTGGCCGCGCCCATGCGCTCCATCCTGGGCGATCCGAATCTTCTCGTGGTGGCGGACACGCCGCCCGGCGCCTCGCACGCGCTGCACATCCTGGCGCCGATGGCGTCGATGGTCTGCGCGGTGCTGCTGCCGGACGCGACGAGCGCGGCCCTGATCCCCGAGATCGACGGCGGGCGCTTCCTCGGCGCCGGCACCATGGCGGCGCTCTTCGCCGGGCGGCTGCGGGTGATCCTGAACGGGGTGGACCCGAACGCGCGCCTCTCACGCGCGGCGGCGGAGACGGTGGCGCGCCACCTCGGGCCGCGGCTGCTGGGCGCGGTCGCGCGTGACGAGCTGGTGGCCGAGGCGCTGGCGGCGCAGCGACTGGTGCTCGACATGGCGCCGACGAGCCAGGCCGCCGAGGACCTGCGTGAGATCGCGCGCGGCATCGAGGCGGCCATGCCGCCGAGTCCAGAGCCCTTCGGCAGCGGCTGGGGCGCGCGATGAGCCTCGACGTCCCCGCCCACAAGGAACGGTTCGCGCGGCTTCCGGGCATCCGGAACCGTTTCGTGGGCTGGGCCGTCTCGCTGCTCGGCATCCTGACGGCGCTGACCGTCATCGTCGTGCCCATGGAGGCGGAACAGCAGGCCATCTTCGGCCTGCTGGGCTTCGCCCTGTTCCTGATCCTGAACCGGCTGCGCGGGCGCACCGTCTCGATCATGCTGGCGGCGCTCTCGACCGTCATCACGCTGCGCTACTTCCACTGGCGCCTGACCGAGACGCTGGACTTCACCGGCTTCTGGCAGACCTTCCTCGGCACCGGGCTGATCCTGGCGGAGTTCTATGCCGTCATCGCGCTCGTCCTGTCCTACTTCCAGCTGCTCTGGCCGCTGGAGCGCAAGCCCGCACCCATGCCGGACGACCCGAACGAGTGGCCGGTGGTGGACATCTTCATCCCCTCCTACAACGAGCCGCTGGACGTGGTGCGGCCGACCGTCTTCGCCGCCCTGGCGCTGGACTACCCGGCCGACAAGCTGCGCGTGCACCTGCTCGATGACGGGCGGCGCGAGGATTTCCGCCGCTTCGCGGCCGAGGTGGGGTGCAACTACGTCATCCGCCCCGACAACAAGGGCGCCAAGGCGGGCAACATCAACCACGCGCTCGCGCGCACGGACGGCGAGTATGTGGTGGTGTTCGACTGCGACCACGTGGCCACGCGCGGCTTCCTCCAGCTCACCCTGGGCTGGATGATCCGCGACAAGGGCCTCGCGATGGTGCAGACGCCCCACTACTTCTACTCGCCCGACCCGTTCGAGCGGAACCTGATCGTCGGCCACCGCGTGCCGAACGAGGGGCTGCTGTTCTACGGCCTGATCCAGCAGGGCAATGATTTCTGGGGCGCGACCTTCTTCTGCGGCTCCTGCGCCGTGATCCGGCGCACCGCGCTCGAGGCGGTGGGCGGCGTGCCGACGGCGACCGTGACCGAGGACGCGCACTGCTCGCTCAAGATGCAGCGCCAGGGCTGGCGCACGGCCTATCTGCGCGTGCCGCTGGCCGCTGGGCTCGCGACCGAGCGCCTGATCATCCATATCGGCCAGCGCATGCGCTGGGCGCGCGGGATGATCCAGATCCTGCGCATCGAGAATCCGTTGTTCGCCAGCGGGCTCAGCCTGCCGCAGCGGCTTTGCTACTTCCTGGCGATGTTCCACTTCCTCTTCCCGCTGCCGCGGCTGGTGTTCCTCACCGCGCCGCTGGCCTTCCTGCTGTTCGGGGAGAACGTGATCGCCGCCTCGCCGCTTGCGATCGTGGCCTATGCGGGCCCGCACATCGTCCACTCGATCGCCACCGCCTCGCGCCTGCAGACGACGGCGCGGCACTCCTTCTGGTCCGAGATCTACGAGACGGTGCTGACGGTCTACCTGCTGCCGGTGACGCTCTCGACGCTGCTCGACCCCAAGCGCGGCCGCTTCAACGTGACGGACAAGGGCGGGACGCTGCAGGAGGGCTACTTCGACCTGCGCGCGGTGGGGCCGAACATGATCCTGGCCGTGGGGCTGATCGTCGGGCTGCTGTTCGGCGTCTACGGCCTGGCGGTGAACCCGCCGGCGAGCCTCGAGTTCCAGGCCTTCGCGCTCAACGTGTTCTGGGCGGTGCTGTGCCTGATCGCGGTGCTGGCCGGCATCGCGGTGGGCCGCGAGCGGCGCCAGCTGCGTGAGCGCGCGCGCGTCGGCGTGACGATCGAGACGGCGGCCGTGCTGGCGGATGGCACGCGCGCCGAAGGCCTGACGGAGGACCTCTCGCTCGGCGGCGCCGCGGTGCGGATGGACCGCCCCGAAACGCTGGAGGACGATGCGTTGGTGTTGCTCGAATTCGAGGCCTCCGGCGATGTGGTGCGCATTCCCGCCGAGGTGCTGCGCTGGCAGGAGGGCCGCCTTCAGGTCCGCTTCGCCCCGCAGGACCTGCGCGACGAGGGTGCGATCGTGCAACTTGTGCTCGGCCGCGCCGATGCCTGGATGGAATGGGACGACGTGCCGGTTGACCGCCCCCTGCGCTCCTTGCGCGACGTGATCTTCTCGATCGGCGGCCTCTTCGCCGGCGAGTCGCAGTTCAGCTTCCGGCCGGGCCGCCGGGCGAAGGCCGGCGCGCCGGG
>DBAV01000216.1 GCA_002291875.1 Hyphomonadaceae bacterium UBA1001 | reverse complement strand
CCGACCACGCCCTGATCCGCTATCTGGACCGGGTCCTGGGCCTGGATGTCGAACGCCACCGGCGCGAGATCGCGCGCCTGGCCCCGGCCGAGCTGGCCGTGCTGCGCGCCTTCCTGCCCCAGTCCCCCCCCCTCGACTGGCCGCTGACGGTCGAACGGGTGGTGGCGCTGGGCCTGCACGCCGACCCGCTGGCACGCGGGGCGGTGACCGCGCGCGTCGCCGCCACGCTGAAGGCCCTCGATCTGCGGGGCTTTGCTGGGCGCCGCCTCGACAGCCTGTCGGGCGGCGAGCGGGCACGGGTGATGCTGGCCAGCACCCTGGTGGGCGCGCGCGCGGTGGTGCTGTGCGACGAGCCGGCGGCGGGCCTTGATCCGGGCCAGGCGCGCGCCGCCCTGGCCAGCCTGGGACAGACCGCGGCGGGCGGGGCGCTGGTGGTGGTCAGCCTGCACGATGTGACGCTGCTGGATGCGGGCTTTGACCGGGTGGTGGTGCTGCGGGACGGGGCGGTGCTGGCCGACGGGCCACCGGCGCAGGTGCTGGACCCGGACCTGCTGTGCACGCTCTACGGCCTGACCCCGGCGCAGGCGCGAAGGCTGCTGGGCGCGGCGCCGGGGGGGTGCTAGGCGGCGCTGATGTCGATGATCGCTTCGCTGCCGGCCGTGCGCGGCACCCTTGTGCCCAACGCCCCGCTGGCGCCCTTCACCTGGTTCCGGGTCGGCGGCCCGGCAGACCTCCTGTTCACGCCGGCTGATGAGGACGACCTGGCCGCGTTCCTCGACGGCCTCGATCCGGCCATCCCGGTCAGCGTGCTGGGCGTGGGGTCGAACATCATCGTGCGCGATGGCGGCATCGAGGGCGTGGTGATCCGGCTGGTGGGAGGCCCCTTCAACCGAATCGAGACCGACCCTGCGACGGCCTGCGTCACGGCCGGGGCGGGCGTGCCCGATGCGATGGTCGCCCGCGCGGCCGCCAAGGCGGGCATCGGGGGCCTGGAATTCCTGGTCGGCATTCCTGGCTCGGTCGGCGGGGCACTGACCATGAATGCGGGCTGTTACGGCCGCGAGACGCGCGACGTGCTGGTGCAGGCATGGGGCGTGCGGCGCGGCGAGGGCCTGGTCTGCCATCCGCTCGCGGCCATGGGCTTTGCCTATCGCCATTCGGCCGCCCCGGCGGGCACGGTCTGGACACGCGCGCAGTTCGCCGGCCAGCCCGACGAGCGCGAGGCGGTGCAGGAGCGCATGGCCCAGATCACCGCCCGGCGCGAGGCCTCCCAGCCGATCCGCGAGCGCACCGGGGGCTCGACCTTCAAGAACCCCGACCCGGCGCTGTCGGGCGGTCGCTCGGCCTGGCAGTGCGTCGATGCCGCCGGCCTGCGCGGCCACCGGGTGGGCGGGGCGATGGTGTCCGAAAAGCACGCCAACTTCCTGATCAATACCGGCGACGCCACCGCCGCCGACATCGAGACCCTGGGCGAAGAGGTGCGCCGGCTGGTGCACGAGCGCCTCGGCGTCGCGCTGGAATGGGAGATCCGGCGCGTGGGGCGGGCCGGTGGCGGGGCCTCGCCGCAACCCACTTGACCGGCATCGCATGCGCCATAAGGGCGAGCGCATGACCGAGCCCGGACCGTCCGAGCCACCGCGCTGGCGATATCGCCTTACCAATCTCTCGAGGGCGCTCGCCCTGTTGCAGGAGGCGCTTGTTCTTGCACAGACGCGTGAGCTGTCGGCGCTTGAAAACGATGGCATGATCCAGCGCTTTGAATACACCTGGGACCTGAGCTGGAAGGTCCTTCGGGATGTCCTCGAGGATCAGGGGATCCCCATCGAGGTCGTCAGCCCGCGTGCCGTGCTGCGCACCGCATTCGAGGCCGGGCTGATTTCACGCAGCGAGGACTGGCAGCGCTCGATCGGCCTGCGCAACCGCCTGGCCCACATGGAGAATCAGGCGCTGTTCGATCAGGCCTGCAACGAGATCCGCTCGGTGTACACCACCCTGTTCGAGGACCTCGAGCAAACCCTGAAGGCGATGGTCGATGCCCCCGAACCGCGTAACGTCCTCGGCGTGCCCGAGTTTTCGCGGCGCGAACTGGCGCTGGCGCTGCGCACGTTCGGCGACCGGCTGGAGCGGGTGGCACTGTTCGGCTCGCGTGCGACGGGGCGGGCCAGCATCCGCTCGGATATCGACCTGGCGGTCTGGGGCCCGCTGTCCCCGGATGACCTGACACGGCTGGAAGCAAGGTTGGAGGAATCCGACCTGCCGGTGACGGTGGACCTGGTCCATGTCGGCGAGGCCACCGACCCCGACCTCAGGGGCCATATCGAGCGGGTCGCCCTCGACTTCGACTGGCGCACGCCCTGACCCGCATCCCGTTCCGGGGGTGTCAGGCCGGGGGCGTGCCGCCGAACAGTTCGCGCACCCAGCCGAGGTTTTCCTGCGCCCATCCGGCCGCAAACCCCGCCCCGAAGAACAGGCCTGCGATCAGGAACACCAAAGTGGCAACCCATGCCAGCGCCACCGCCATCCCCACAAGGGTGATCACCCCATCGCGCGTCATCAGCCCGGCCGCGATCAGCGCCAGCCCCACGCTGGGCACGGTGTTGGTCATCGGCAGGGCGATGGTGATGGCGGCCAGGATCATGCACAGGGCGGCCAGCGACTGCATCGGCCCGCTGGCGGCCCAGCGCAGCCGCGGGGTGGCCAGCCGCTCGAGCCAGCGCATGCGCTTGTCGGCAAACCCTGCCATCGAATCCAGCCACGCCCTGGGCACGCGCCGCGCCATCATGCCCCTGGGCAGCCAGGGTTCGCGCCGGCCGACCATCATCTGGGCAGCGAACAGGATGATCGGCACCGCCAGGATCTGGGGCGGTCCATACAGGCCCGGCACCAGGCACGGGATCGCCATGATGAGGATCGCCAGGCCATAGGCCCGCTCGTCCAGCCGGTCCAGGATCTCGCGGATGGTCATGCCCTCGGGCCCGGCCTCGCGGGCAAGGCCCATGGTCACGTCGATGAACCCGCGCGCGGGATCGTCGGTCGGCTCGGGCAGGTCGGGATCGGCGAGATCGCGCGGCGCAGACGGATCGGTCATCGGCTGGTCCTCGTCCGCCAAGTGGCGCTGCGTGTCTAAAGCGCTTCGCCCCGCAGCGGAATGCGGTCTGGCAGTGCGCAATGAAAGCACGCCGCCCGGCCCATCCCTTCACACCAAACCCGTCATCCCGGGCCGGTGCGTCAGCATCGGACCCGGGACCCAGCCCCTGCGGGTGGGGTTTTGCGGCAATGGCCCAGCGGCAGTGTTTGCGCTCGCTGGAACGGCCTTGATGGATGGGTCCCGGACACCGGTTCGCGTTGCTCACCGGTTCCGGGATGACGTTCCTCTTTTCTCAACACAACTCATGGCCGTCA
>DBAV01000206.1 GCA_002291875.1 Hyphomonadaceae bacterium UBA1001 | reverse complement strand
TCGACGATCACGCCGATGAACAGGTTCAGCACTGCGAACGCTGCGATCGCCGTGAAGATCACGAAAAAGATCCAGGCCGCGGGCGCGGTGTCCATGGTCTGGCGGACCACATTGCCCCAGTCGTCGAACAGGGTCAGCTGGAACAGGGTCAGCGTCGAGCGGCCCAGATCGCCGAACAGCTCGGGCACGGCGTTGGCGAACAGCTTGGTCGCCATGACCGCACCGATGTAGAAAAACACCGCCAGGATCGCCAGGGCGGCGCCGATTCCGGGAAGGGCGGCAAACAGCGCCTCGACCACCCGCCTCATGGTGGGCACCACCCGGATCAGGCGCAGCACGCGCAGCACCCTCAGTGCCCGCAGGGCGGCCATGCCCGGCAGCATGGGCAGGAAGGACGCACCGACGATCAGGACGTCAAACACGTTCCAGCCGTCCGAGAAGAATCGCCGCGTCCCCAGCGCGGTCCACTTGACCGCCAGCTCGAACACGAAGGCGGCCAGGAAGATCTTGTCGATCCGCACCAGCACCTGCGCCAGCTCGCTCTGCGCGCCGGCCTGTGCCTCCACGCCCAGCATCAGGGCGTTGATGACGATCAGGCCGATGAACAGCGGCTCGAACCAGGGGCGCGCCAGCAGCGACGCCGCCGCCCCGCGCACACCATTGCGTGCGCCGGCCGACGCGCCGGGTTCACCGCCCGCTCCGGCCGGATCGGGGGCCTCGTGTGCCGTCATGTCCTGTCCCCACCACGCTGTGCATGCGCCGTCCGCGCGGCACGTCTCGCCTCGCCGCACCAGTGCGGCTACGTCGGCCCCATGAACCATGTGGACGCGCCCGCTTCAATCCATTCCGCCGACGCCCCGGCGGTCACGGCCGCGGTGCTGCTGATCGGCGACGAACTGCTGTCGGGGCGCACCCGCGATGTGAACCTTGCGACGATCGCCACCACCCTTGGGCCGCTGGGCATCCAGGTGCGCGAAGCGCGGGTCGTACCCGACGTCCACGAGGTCATTGTCGAGGCGATCAACGCCCTGCGCCAGCGCCATGACCATGTCTTCACCACCGGCGGCATCGGTCCCACCCATGACGACATCACCGCCGACGCGGTGGCCGCGGCCTTCGGTGTCGGCATCGGCGTGCGCGAGGACGCCCGGGCGGTGCTCGAGCGCCATTATGGCGACCCCTCACGACTGAACGAGGCGCGCCTGCGCATGGCCCGCATCCCCGACGGCGCCAGCCTGGTGCACAACCCGGTGTCGGGTGCGCCGGGCTTTCGCATCGGCAATGTGGTGGTCATGGCCGGCGTGCCGGTGGTCATGCGGGCCATGCTGGCCTCGGTCGCGCCGGACCTGGTGGGCGGCGCGGTGATGGCGGCCGTCCAGGTGCGCGGCGTCGGGCTGCGCGAGGGCGATCTGGCGGCCCCGCTGGCGGCCCTCGCCGCCCGGATGCCCGACCTGTCGTTCGGGTCGTATCCGTTCTGGTCGCCCCAGGCACACGGGGTGGTGCTGGTCGCGCGCGGCACCGATCCTGCGCGTCTGGACGCTGCGCGCGCGGCGCTGGTTGACCTGTCGCGTGACCTCGGTGTCGAGCCCGAACTGGTCACCGATCCGCCCGAGGCCCCGCCATGATCCGCCTTTTCGCCACCATCGCCATTCCCGATGCGACCGCCGAGCGGCTGCGCCCGCTGCAGGTGGGGGTGGCGGGGGCACACTGGGTGGCCCGCGCGGACCTGCACCTCACATTGCGCTTCATCGGCGAGATCGACGAGCGGCTGGCCGAAGACGTTGACGCCGAACTGACCGAGATCCGCCACGCCCCGTTCCGGATCGTCCTGCGCGGCGCAGGCTTTTTCGGCGGCGAGACGCCGCACGCGCTGTGGATCGGCACCGCCCCCGACCCCGCCCTGGACGAGCTGCACCGCAAGGTCGAGCGTGCGTGCCGACGCGCGGGCCTGCCACCCGACCCCCGGGTGTGGAAACCCCATGTGACCCTGGCAAGGCTGACCGCCACACCGCTGGCCCATGCCATGGCGTTCGAGCGGCGCCTGGCCACCTTCCAGGCCGCCCCCTTCGACGTCGAGGCGTTCGAGCTGTGGTCCTCGCACCGGCGGCGCGGCGCAGCCAGCGTCTATGCCCCGGAAACCCGCTATCCCCTGACGCCTGCAGCCCCGGAGAAACCCGCGTGATCCGCCTGCGCCCCTGTCTTGCCGTGCTGGCGGCCCTTGGTCTTGTGGCCTGTGTCCAGGCCCGCGACATGCCCGTCGCGCCCCCGATGCCGCCCCCGGCGCCGCTTCCGGCGCAGTCGCTGGAAGGCCGTTGGAGCAATGACGAACAGATGGCGCTGTGGACCGGTGGGCGCACCCCGCTGGCCGGCGGCGGGACGGCATGGGTGGACGCCAAGGACGCCGTGTTCGCCCGGGTCGATGCGCCCCTGGTGGGAGACGAGGTGATCTATCTCGAGTGGCGCGGCGCGGACGGCGCGGTCTCGCGCCAGCGGCTCTGGAGCTTTCGCGCCGATGCCTCGGGGCGCACGGTGATGGACTTCTTCACCTTCCGCGACCCCGCCCCGTTCGTGGGTGCGGCGGGCCGGCCGGGGGCGTTTGCGGCCCTGACGCCGCAGGACCTGGTCGGCTATGGCGAGGCGTGCGCCCTGCCGGTGGTCGCGGTGGTCGGGGGCTGGCGCGCGTCGATCCCCGCCACCTGCACCATCACCGCGCGCTCGGGCAGGGTCATGCGCCTTCAGGCCGAGATCGAGCGCCTGGCCGAACGCCGGCACAATGACCGCCTGCGCTATCGTGAATCGGGGGTGCTGGAGGACGGGGCATTCGCCTTCGAGGTTCCCGGCGGCGGCCTTTGGTACGAATTCCGCCGCGTCCGCAACTAGCGGGCGCGACGCTCGACCAGAAAGACCGCGTGCTCGCCGGTCAGGTTCGCAAGCCCCCGCGCCAGCGGGTTCGCCGGATCGAACGGCCCGCGCACCTTGCCGCCCGCCACGACCAGGGCGGTCCCGATGCGCCCCCCGCACGCCTCGGCAAGGTCCAGAAAGTCGTTGCTGGTGCACAAATGGATGTTGCGCGTCTCCCACCAGCTGGCGGGCAGGGCATCCGACACCGGCATGCGCCCGCGCGCCACCAGCGACCAGCGCACCCGCCAGTGGCCGAAATTCGGAAAGGACACGGCTGCACGCGGGGCAATGCGCAACAGATGCGTCAGCACCGCGCGAGGGTTCTGCGTTGCCTGGATGGTGTCCGAGAGAATCGCCAGGTCGAACGCATCGTCGGGATAGAAGGCCAGATCACGGTCGGCGTCGCCCTGCACCACCGGCAGGCCGCGCGCCACGCAGGCATTGACCCCGGCGATCGACAGTTCGAGGCCGCGCCCCTCGACGCCCCGCACGCGCTCGAGATGCTCGAGCAGGCGCCCATCCCCGCAGCCCACGTCCAGCACGCGCGCGCCTGCCGGCACCAGTTCGGCAATTGCGGCGAGGTCGGCACGCAGCCCGCTCATGCCAGCCCCGCCCCGCGCGCGGCGGCCTGCACAAAGGCGCGCATCGATTCGGCAAAGGGCTGGCCGTCGCGCAGTTCGCTGTCGATTAGAAAGGCGTCGTGGCCCTTGTCGCTGTCGATCTCGACATAGCTGACCCGCGCGCCTGCCGCATTCAGCGCGCGGGCGATCTCGCGGTTCTGGGCCGGGGTATAGTGCCAGTCCGAGGTAAAGGACGAGACACAGAACCGCACCGGGCTGTCGCGGAATGCGCGATGCAGCTCGCCGCCATGGTCGGCCGCCAGGTCGAAATCGTCGGCTGCGCGCGTGATGTAGAGATAAGAGCACGCATCGAATCGCGAGACGAACCGCCGGCCCTGGTGGTCCAGCCAGCTCTCGATCTCGGCGGCCGGGCGAAAGGGCAGACCATCGTCCAGCCGCCGCCGACCCGGATCGCGGAACTTGGCCTCGAGGCTGGCCTCGGAAAGATAGGTGATATGGGCCGCCATGCGTGCCACCGCGAGGCCCGCCGAGGGGCGCACCTCGCCCTTCAGGCGCGCATAATACCCGCCGTGAAAGTCCGGATCGCGCGCGATGGCCTGCCGCCCGACCTCGTAGAAGGCGATGTTCTGGGCCGAATGCCGCGCGGCGGTGGCAATCGGTGCGCAGGCGATGACCCGGTCTGGATGGGCAGCCGCCCATTGCAGCGCCTGCATGCCACCCACCGAGCCGCCCGTAACCAGCAGCAGCCGCCTGATCCCCAGATGATCCAGCAGCGCACGCTGCGCCTCGACCATGTCGGCGATGGTGACGCGCGGAAAGTCCAGCCCCAGCGCGGCCCCGTCCGCCCCTGCCGACACCGGACCGGAACTGCCCATGCAGCCGCCCACCACATTGGCGCAGATCACGAAGAACCGGTTGGTGTCGATCGGCCGGCCCGGCCCGACCATTGCGGGCCACCACGCCTTGGTGCCGGCCACCGGATTGTCGCCGGCAACATACTGATCGCCCGTCAGGGCATGGCAGACCAGCACCGCATTGGCGCGGTCCGCGTCCAGCGTACCCCAGGTCTCGAAGGCGACCTCGAGCGGGTCCAGCTGGCCGCCACGGCGCAGTTTCAGCGCGCCCGGCCTGACGATCCGCAGCCGTGGATCGGGCGCGCGCGGGGCCGCGGTCAGGGCGCCGCCGGGCGGCTGGAGCGGGCTGTCGGTCAAGCGGCCTCCGGTGCTGCGCCGCTTCTCTAGCCAATGCGATGGGGCTGTCCATCGCCGCCGCGCGACGCCGTCCCGGTCGGCTGGGGGGTGGTGCCGCGGCGAGGGAAGGGTCAAGTAGGCGGCGCCGCGGCAAGGGTCAAGAAGGCCGCGCCGCGGCAAGGGGCAAGAAGGCCGCGCCGCGGCGGGGTGCCACGAATGCGCCCGATTTACGTTGCGGATTTTTCACTGTCCTTTGCAGCTGCAAGTAATTGTTGGTGAATGGCCAAGTGTTATATTGCGTTCATGTCAGAAGCTGCTGCACATCAGAATGTCGTTCCGCTTCCGGGACTGTCCCCGGCGCCCGGGCGCGAGCCAGCCGACCTGCGCGGCGAGCTGGCCACTCTGGATCACGAGCTGACCGGTCTGCTGCTGCGGCGCATGGACCTTGTGGCCGCCCTGGCAGACCGGGGCGAGGGGCTGCGCCCGGGGCGCGATGTGGCCGTCGCCCGGCGCCTTCGTGTCGCCGCCCCCCGCCATGCGGCCCAGCTTGTGGATGTCTGGCGCGCGATCGAGGGCGCCAGCCTGGCCGCCGGAACCCATCCTTATACGGTCATCGCGTGCGCCCCGACCGATCCGCTGCGGATGGCCGATCTGGCCCGACGTCATTTCGGCCCCGCCATCCGGCTTCAGCCTGACCCCGATCCGCGGGTCACGCTTGGCCGCGTGGCGGGCGACCCGCGCACGCTGGCGGTGCTGCCCTGGCCCGGACCGACGGGGGGCGGGGGGTGGTGGACCATGCTGCGCGAGCGCGCCTTTGCCGACGTGCGCGTGATCGCAGCCCTGCCGCTTCTGGCCGACACCGAGCCCGAGGCCTGTGTGGTTGCCTCCGGCATGCCGGCCGAAGCGGTGGGTGGCGACCATACCCTGATCCTGTGCGACGATGACCGCGCCGATGCTGCCCAGCGCCTGGCCGAGGCCGGTTTTGCCGCCGAGCCGGTCGTGCGCGCGCGGCACCAGGCCCTGTTCCGGGTCGAGGGGCACCTGGCGCCCGAAGATCCGCGCCTTGCGGCGCTTTCGGGCGTGGCGCGGGCGTCGCTTGACGTCGTGCGGCTTGTGGGTACCTACGCGCGGGTCTGATCCACCCACCGGTCGCCTCGCAATGCGGGCGCGTCCGACAACGCCGGACCCCAAGCGATGACCACCGCAGCGAACGCCCTCGACGCGCCCCCGCCCCCCGCCAGGGCCGGCGTGCGGCCAGAACCGCTGCCCCAGCTGGACGCCATCGTGCCCTACAAGGCTGGCGAGAGCCGCCTGCCGGGCCATGAGCACCCGATCAAGCTGTCCTCGAACGAAAATCCCCTGGGCCCAAGCCCCGCCGCGCGCGCCGCCTTTGCCGCGGCGGCCGCGGACCTGGCGCTCTATCCCGAGGGTTCGGCCGCGGCCCTGCGCACGGCGATTGCAGGCGCGACCGGGCTGGAGGCCGACCGCATCGTCTGCAGCGCCGGCTCGGACGAGCTGTTCCAGCTGCTGGGGCGCGCTTTCCTGGCGCCGGGTGACGAGATCATCCAGTCGCAATACGGCTTTCTGGTCTATCGGCTGGTGGCCCAGCAATGTGGTGCCCACACGCGCGCGGCCCCCGACCGCGACTATACCGCCGATGTCGACGCCATGCTGGCGCTGGTGCACGAGCGCACCCGCATCGTCTTTCTGGCGAACCCCAACAATCCCACGGGAACCTATGTGCCGGCGCAGGACATCGCACGCCTGCACGCCGGCCTGCCGCCCCATGTGCTTCTGGTCCTGGACGCGGCCTATGCCGAATATGTCCGCCGGCCCGACTATGACCCCGGCCACGCTCTGGCGCGCGAACATCAGAACGTGCTGGTGACGCGGACCTTTTCGAAGATCCATGGGCTGGCGAATGCCCGACTGGGCTGGGCGCATGGTCCGGCGCACGTGATCGACGCGATCCACCGCGTGCGCGGGCCGTTCAATGTGGCAGGGCCCGCCATGGCGGCCGGGATCGCCGCCATCGGCGATGCGGCCCACGCCGAGGCCAGCGCCGACCACAACGACGCCGAGCTGGCCATCCTTCAGGCCGAGCTGGGTGCGATGGGATTTACCCTGACACCCAGCGTGTGCAATTTCGTGCTGGTCCACTTCCCGCCGGGCCATGAGCGCGGCGGTGCGGCGGCGGCTGATGCGCACCTGCGGGCGCATGGCTATATCGTACGCGCGCTGGGCGCCTATGGCCTGCCCGATGCCCTGCGGATTTCGGTGGGCACGCGTGTGCAGAATGCCGGCCTGATCGAGGCGCTGCGCGCCTTTGCCACGGCGTGAGCGCGCCGCCCGTCCCGCCCGCCCTTGGCCGGGTGACGCTGATCGGGGCGGGCCTGATCGGCTCGTCCATCGCCCGCGCCGTCCGCGCCACCGGCGCCGCCGATGAGGTGTGCCTGCATGATGCGGATGCGCAGGTGCGGGCCCGAGCGCGCGCGCTCGACCTTGGCACAGTGCATGACGACGCTGCGCAGGCCGCCGAGCGGGCGGACGCGGTCATCCTGTGCGTGCCCATGGGTGCGATCGGCGCGGCGGCGGCGGCCTGCGCTCCGGCGCTGCGCGCGGGCGCCATCCTGACCGATGTGGGCTCGGTCAAGGCGGGCGCGGCCGAGGCCATGCTGGCCCATGCCCCCCCGGGCGTCCACGTCATCCCCGGCCACCCCATTGCGGGCACCGAGCTGTCCGGGCCCGATGCCGGTTTCGCCGACCTGTTTCGGGACCGCTGGATGATCCTGACCCCGCAGGAGGGGGCGGGCACAGAGTATCACGCAGCCACTGCGCGCCTCGAGGCCTTCTGGACCCGCTTGGGCGCCCGCGTCGAGGTGATGGACGCGGCCCACCATGACCGCGTTCTGGCCATCACCTCGCACCTGCCGCATCTGATCGCCTTCAACATCGTCGCCACCGCTGCCGACCTCGAGACCGTCACCGAGAGCGAGGTGGTGAAATACTCGGCCGGCGGCTTTCGCGACTTCACCCGCATCGCCGCCTCTGATCCGGTGATGTGGCGCGATGTGTTCCTGACCAATCGCGAGGCGGTGCTGGAAATGCTCGGCCGCTTTTCCGAGGATCTGGCCGCCCTCCAGCGCGCGATCCGCTGGGGTGATGGCGAGGCGCTCCACGCCCTGTTCAGCCGCGCCCGCCATGTCCGCCGCGAGGTCATCGAGGCGGGCCAGGACAGCGCGGTGCCCAATTTCGGGCGTGACACCTCATCGCGCTGAGGCCCGTCCATCGCGCTTGCACGCGCGGGGCGGCGCGCGCACCATGGCGCCATGCCCCATGCGCAATCCCTTTCGCCCGCAATTGTCCCGGACCGTGTGCTTGAACTGCTGTCGCGGCTGGTGGCGTTCGACACCACCTCGCGCAATTCCAACCTTGTGCTGATCGAGTGGGTCGAGGCCTTTCTGGCCGGGTGCAGCGTCGCCAGCGAACGCTTTGCCTCCGATGACGGCGCCAAGACGAACCTGTTCGCAACGCTGGGCGGGGCGGATGGCGGCCCGGGCGTCGTGCTGTCGGGGCACACCGATGTCGTGCCGGTCGATGGCCAGCCCTGGTCGAGCGATCCATGGACGCTGACCGAGCGGCAGGGCCGGCTGTATGGGCGCGGCGCGGCCGACATGAAGGCGTTCCTGGCGCTCTCGCTGGCGGCGGTCGAGGCCTGGACGGGCCCGGGCAGGCCCGCCCCGTCGCGCCCGCTGCACCTGGCGTTCAGCTATGACGAGGAGGTCGGATGTGTCGGTGTCCCGCGCATGGTCCGCGCCATCGCTCCGCGCTTGGTGCCCGGCACGGCCGTGCTTATCGGCGAGCCCACCGAATGGAAGGTGGTGGGCGCCCACAAGTCGATCGACACCTTTGTGGTCGAGGTGACCGGCCTCGAGGCCCATTCCAGCCGCCCCGACCAGGGAGCGTCGGCCATCATGGCGGCCCTGCCGCTGATGCAGCTGGTCGCCGGCATGGCCGAACAGGCGCGCGAGGCCGGTGGGCCCGAGACGTCCGACCTGTTCGACCCGCCCGGCGCCACCATGACGGTCGGGCAGGTGCAGGGCGGCACGGCGGTCAACATCCTGGCCCGCACCTGCACCTTCCTGTGGGACCTGCGCTGCCCGCCCGGTGTCGATCCGGCGCAGTTCATCACCCGCTTTGACGAGGCGGCCGCCGAAGTCGACCAGCGCCTGCGCCGCGTCGATCCGGCCTGCGGCGTGCGCGTGACCCGGCGATCCTCGACACCCGCGCTGACCGAAGAAGCCGGCGGCCCGGCCGACCGGCTGGCACGGCTGCTGACGGGCGACAATGCGCGCCGTGCGGTCGGCTTTGCCACCGAGGGCGGGGTGTTCCAGAAACACGGCCTTTCGGCCGTGGTGTGTGGCCCCGGTTCGATCGAGCAGGCCCACCAGCCCGACGAGTGGATTGCGCGTGACCAGATCGTCCAGGGCTGTGCGGTGATGGATCGCCTGCGCCAGACCCTGCAGGCGTGACCGCCTAAGCGGCGCCTTCCAACAGCCGCCGCGCGATCACCTGGGCCTGGATTTCGCCCGCGCCCTCAAAGATGTTCAGGATACGCGCATCGCACAGCACACGGCTGACCGGATATTCCAGCGCAAACCCGTTGCCGCCATGGATCTGGAGCGCGCTGTCCGCCGCCGCCCACGCCACCCGCGCCGCCAGCAGCTTTGCCATTCCGGCCTCGAGGTCGCAGCGTCGGCCCGAATCCTTCTGGCGGGCGGCGAAATAGGTGATCTGGCGCGCCGCCATGATCTCGGCGGCCATCATCACCAGCTTGTCGGCGACGCGCGGGAAGGCGAAGATCTCGTGGCCGAACTGGCGCCGCTCGCGCGCATAGCGCAGGCCCAGGTCCAGCGCGTTCTGGGCCACGCCCACCGCACGCGCGGCGGTCTGGATGCGTGCACTCTCGAAGGTGGCCATCAGGTGCTTGAAGCCCTGGCCCTCGACCCGGCCCAGGAGGTTCTCGCCCGCCACCCGAAAGCCGTCAAAGCCCAGCTCGTATTCCTTCATGCCGCGATAGCCCAGCACCTCGATCTCGCCGCCGGTCATGCCCGGTGCGGGGAAGGGCTCGGCATCGGTGCCGCGGGGCTTGGCGGCCAGGAACATCGACAGGCCGCGATAGTCCGACGTGGCCGGATCGGTGCGCGCCAGCAGCGTCATCACGTCCGCGCGGGCGGCGTGGGTGATCCAGGTCTTGTTGCCCGTGACGACCCAGTCATCGCCCTCGCGCACGGCGCGGGTGCGCAATGCGCCCAGGTCCGAGCCGGTATTGGGTTCGGTGAAAACCGCGGTGGGCAGGATGGCACCCGACGCGATGGCGGGCAGCCAGTAAGCCTTTTGCGCGTCCGTGCCGCCGATCAGGATCAGCTCGGCCGCTATTTCCGAACGTGTGCCCAGCGAGCCCACCCCGATATAGGCGCGGCTGAGCTCTTCGGAGACCACGCACATCGCGGCCTTGCCCATGCCCAGCCCGCCATGCTCCTCGGGGATGGTCAGGCCGAA
>DBAV01000247.1:5532-6127 GCA_002291875.1 Hyphomonadaceae bacterium UBA1001 | reverse complement strand
GCCGGGGTGCCCGCGCCCGCTGCAGCGCCCTCGCCGCGTGTTCCGATCGACGCGCCGGGCCTGGATGGCACCATCGCCCTGAACGGGGCGGTTTTCGACCAGCTGAACCTGCGCCGCTATCGCGAGACCCTGGACGAGGGCTCGCCCGAGGTGGCGCTGCTGCGGTCGCAGAACTGGCAGGACGGGTATTATGCCTTCTTCGGCTGGGCGCCGGTGGCAGGCACCTCGGCCGCCCTGCCGGGCCCGACGACGCCCTGGCAGGTCGAGTCCGGTGACGTGCTGGCGCCCGGCAAGCCGCTGGTGCTGCGCCACACCACGCCCGATGGCACGCTCAGCTTCCAGCGCACGCTGGAGGTCGACGACCTCTACATGATCACCGTCACCGACCGGGTGACCAACGCGTCGGGCGCGGCGGTCTCGCTGCATCCCTATGGCGCCATCCGGCGCAATGCGGCACCGCCCTCGTCGGCGATCCACCATGTCTGGCACGAGGGTCCGCTGGGCGTGTTCAATGGCCAGCTGGGCGAGTTCCGCTATCGCGACATCCTCGAGGGTGACACCGTCAACCGCCCCTCGACCGGCGGCTGGATCGGGG
>DBAV01000247.1:0-5186 GCA_002291875.1 Hyphomonadaceae bacterium UBA1001 | reverse complement strand
ACCGACAAATACTGGCTGACCGCCATTGTTCCCGAGGCGACCGACGCCTTCGACGGCCAGGTCACCACCATTTCGAACGAGATGGGCCGGGTGTTCCAGGTGGCCGCGATGGGTGCGCCGCGCACCATCGCCCCCGGCGCCACGGCCGAGGTGACCACGCGGCTGTTCGCCGGGGCCAAGCGCGCGGAAATCCTGCGCGGCTATGAGGAATCGCTGAACATCCAGCGTTTCGACGACGCCATTCACTGGGGCATGTTCTGGTTCCTGACGCGCCCCTTCTTCGCGGTCCTCGAGTTCTTCGGCAACCTCACCGGCAATTGGGGCGTGGCGATCCTGCTGCTGACGGTGGTGGTCAAGCTGGTGCTGTTCCCGCTGAACAACACCGCCTACGAGTCCATGACCAAGATGCGGGTCGTCGGACCCAAGATGAAAGAGCTGCAGGACAAGTACAAGGACGACAAGGCCAAACTCCAGCAGGAGATGGCGGCCCTGTTCCAGAAGGAAAAGCTGAATCCGCTGGCCGGGTGCCTGCCCATCCTGCTTCAGATGCCGATCTTCTTTGCCTTGTACAAGATCATCTCGATCTCGCTGGAAATGCGGCACGCGCAGTTCGTCGGCTGGATCCAGGACCTGTCCGCCCCCGATCCGACCAGCATCTTCAACCTGTTCGGCCTGCTGCCCTGGGATCCCTCGCAGGTGCCCATCATCGGGGCCTTCCTGATGATCGGGGTGCTGCCGATCCTCTATGGGGTGTCGATGGCGGCGGTGCAGGGCCTGTCCGCGCCTCCGCCCGATCCCACCATGGCGGCGGTGTTCAAGTGGATGCCGTGGATCTTCATGTTCTTCTTTGCCACGTTTGCGGCAGGCGTCGTGCTGTACTGGGTGTGGTCGAACGTGCTGACCTTCATCCAGCAATACGTGCTGATGCGCAAATACGGGGTCGAGACTGAACTGGACAAGTTCATCGCCAAGACCTTCCCCAAGAAGGCCAAGGCATCCTGAGCGCGTCCGGCATCCCCCCGCACGACCCGGCCACGCTGGCAGCCGCGGCCGAGGCCGGCCTCGATCTGGAGGCGGGCCGGCTGCTGTTCGCCGGCGAGATCGCCTTCGAGCGTGCGGTGGCTTTGCTGGACCAGCTGCCCGACGTGGCGGCCCCGGAAATCGCGTTTGCGGGCCGGTCGAATGTCGGCAAGTCCAGCCTCATCAACGGCGTCACGGGGCGGCGCGCGCTGGCCCGTCCCTCGGGCGAGCCGGGGCGCACCAAGGAGCTGATCTTCTTCGACGTGGCCGGGCGGCTGCGCCTGGTGGACATGCCGGGCTATGGCTATGCCAAGGCCTCGCGCACGGACGCGGAACGCTGGCAGGCGCTGATGCGCGACTATCTGCGCGGCCGGCCGGGCCTGGCGCGGGTGTTCGTGCTGGTCGACGCGCGCCACGGGCTCAAGCCGGTGGACCTTGGCATACTGGACGGGCTGGACCGCTCGGCCGTGGTGTATCAGATCGTTCTGACCAAGGCCGACAAGCTGTCGCGCACCGACCTCGAGGCGATTGTCGCGGCCACGGCCGACGCCGTGCGCCGCCGCCCGGCCGCCCATCCGCGCGTGCTGGCGGTGTCGGCGCACGAAGGGGCAGGGCTGGCCTGGCTGCGCGCCGAGATCGCCGCCCTCGCCGACCCCCCACCCTGACCAAGCCTTTCATAAAAAAGCCCGTCATCCCGGCCGGAGCGCAGCGCAGAGCCGGACCCAGCCACCACCCTTACGGGGATAGGTCCCGGATACCGGTACGCGTTGCTCACCGGTTCCGGGATGACGGACCTTCTTTCATTCAACAAACGTTTTCCCGGCCGGTTCGCGTTGCTCACCGGTTCCGGCATGCCGGGCCGATTTTTTCGCGAAGTGGCGGTCAATGCGGGAGGTGCCGCTGGCGCACTGGCGGTGTTGGCCGGACGGGGGATTGGGGGTATCCGGCGGGGTGACACCCCCGGGGATGGACCGAGCGCATGGAACTGATCGCCTACAAGCTGGACGCGGAGGCGTGCCCGCTGGTGCCCGGCCGCACCGAACGCCCGTGGATGGACGCGTTCGACAGCCGTCACCCCTATCGTTGCCTGCCGCTGGTCATCGCCAATTCATCGGGGTGGGAGATCCTCTCGCCCTGCACCTTCACCATCACCTGGAATGGTGGCCCGGCGAACGAGGACTTCCGCTTTGACGCCGAGGACGGCTATGCCAGCCTGAACCGCATCGTCACCGCACACTTCACGCACGGCACGGTCACCTTCCACACCGGCTATCTGTTCCGCACCCCGCCGGGCTGGAATGTCTGGGCGGGCGGGCCGCCCAACTGGCCCAAGGACGGCATCTCGCCCCTGCAGGGCATTGTCGAGACCGACTGGCTGCCCTTCCCGTTCACCATGAACTGGCACATGACGCGCCCCGGCATGGTGCGCTTTGAAAAGGGCGAGCCGTTCTGCTTTGTCTTTCCGATCCAGCAGACGGCCGTCGACGAGACCGTGCCGATCATCCGCTCGATCGACGTCGATCCCCAGCTGCGCAAGGACCTGAACGACTGGTCCGAGAGCCGGTCCAGCTTTCTCGACCGGCTGGAAAAGCGCGATCCCGATACCGTCAAGCAGGGCTGGCAGCGGCATTACTTCACCGGCAAGACCAGCCAGGGCGAGCAGGCCCAGGCGCTGCACATCCACCGGCGCAGGCTGAAGCCGCCGATCGACGAGACCCGGTGAGGCCATGACGCGCACGGGCTGGCTGGTGCGGATGGCGGCCTGTGTGGGCATCGATGTGCTGGATTTCACTGTGGGGCGCGGGCTGGTGGCGATCCCGTGGGAGGAGGGCGCGGGGTCGCTGGTCCTGATGCTGATGTGGGGGCCGGCGGGGCTGCTCTATCTGGCCGAAATCGCCGATCTGACCGAACAGTTCGATGCCTTCGTGCCGACCGCCACGGTGATCGGCCTGATCGCCGGCTGGCGCCACTGGCGCGCCAACCGCCGGTCCCTGCCAAACCCCTGAGGGCCAGCCGGACCGCGCAAGCCACGCCCGGAAGCGCGGGCTCCGGCGGGGCGGCGTCACGGAACGGTGTATGTCGCGGCAAGCAGCCATTCGAGATTGCCGTCGGCGCCGGTGACGGGGCTCTGGGTGGTTGCGTCAACATGCCAGTCCAGTGCCGCGAGGGCGGCCTGCACCCGTGCGAGGGCCTCGGCGCGCGCGGCGGGGTCGCGCACCACCCCGCCCTTGCCGACGGCTGCGCGGCCGACCTCGAACTGCGGCTTGACCAGCGCCACCAGGCGCGTGCCGGCGCGCGCGTGGGCACAAAGGGCCGGCGCGATCAGGGTCAGCGACACGAAGGACAGGTCGGCCACGATCAGGTCGAACGGAGCCTGGGGCGCGAGAGTGCGGATGTCCTGCCCCTCGCGCAGGTCGATGCGCGGATCGCCGCGCAGGCGTGCGTGAAGCTGGCCGTGCCCCACATCGACCGCCACGACGTGCCGCGCCCCGCGCGCCAGCAGAACCTCGGTGAAGCCCCCGGTCGAGGCCCCCGCGTCGAGGCAGGCCCAACCGGTCGGGTCGATGGCGAAGATGTCCAGCGCGTGGGCCAGCTTGACCCCGCCGCGCGAGACCCATTCAAACGCCTCCCGCGCCTCGAGGACGGCGTCGGCGGGCACGCGATCGGCCGCGCGGCGCACCGGCGTTCCGTCCGCACGCACCAGACCGGCTGCGATGGCGGCACAGGCGCGCGCCCGGCTCTCGAACAGGCCGCGCGTGACCAGAAGGGTGTCGATGCGCACCCGCGGCGTGCCGGTCATGGCGGGGGGGCAGGCACCAGCCGGTCAGGGGTGATCTCGGCCAGGGTGCGGCAGCCGGCCAGGCCCATGGTCAGGTCGAATTCGGCCACGAGGTTGCGCAGCACCGCCTCGGCGCCGTCCGCCCCGTCCAGCGCCAGCCCGTACATCACCGGGCGGCCGACACAGACCGCCCGTGCGCCCAGCGCCAGCGCCTTGAACATGTGCGCGCCCGAACGGATGCCCGAATCCATCAGCACCGGCACACGGCCGTCCACCGCGGCGACCACGCCCGGCAGCGCCTCGATCGCCCCGATCGCGCCATCCACCTGCCGCCCGCCATGGTTCGACACGATCAGCCCGTCCGCCCCCTCGTCGAGGGCGCGGCGCGCATCGTCGGGGTGCAGGATGCCCTTCAGGACGATCGGCATGCGGGTACGCCGGCGCACCGTGCGGATGCGCTCCCAGGTCAGGGTGGGGTCGGAGAAGATCTGGGTGAACAGCAGGGCCGCCGCCTCGGGATTGGCCTCGGGCGGCTCGGACAGCATGGCGCGGAACACCGGGTCCGAGGTGTATTGCGCAATGCCGCGGCCGTGCAGGAAGGGCAGGTGGCCGATGTCGAGGTCCCACGGGCGCCAGCCCAGCGTGGTGGTATCCAGCGTGATGACCAGCGCCTCGCAGCCGCAGGCCTCGGCCCGGTGCACCAGGCTCTCGACCAGCTCGTCGCTGCGACCCCAATAGAGCTGGAACCAGCGCGGTGCCTCGCCCATCACCTCGGCGCAGGCCTCCATCGCCACCGAAGCCTGGTTCGAGAGGATCATCGGCAGGCCGGTGCGGGCGGCCGCACGCGCGCTGGCCGCGTCCGCGTCCGGATGCACCAGGTCCTGAACCCCGATCGGCGCCAGCAGGACGGGGGCCGGCAGGGTGCGTCCGAACAGGCTGACGGTCAGGTCGCGCGGGCTGGCGCCCGCCAGCATCCGCGGCACGATGCGCCAGCGCTCGAAGCCGGAAAGGTTGGCCTCCATGGTGCGGTGCATGCCCGCCCCGCCGCGCACATAACGCCACGCCTCGCGCGACATCGCCTTCTGGGCGCGCGCCTCGAGCTGGGGATAGGCGGTCGGGACCGTAGGCTCGCGGCCGGAATATCCGGCCATGAAGATGGCGCCCTGCCGCGCCGGGCCGGCATCGCTGGACATGCACTGCTCCGCTTGATGCCCTCCGGTATCGCGGCCCCGCCACGCCAAGTCCAGCGCCCCTCCCCTTCCAGGCGAATCCGGAGCGCGGGCTTCCAGGCCCGCATGGTCCAGCACCCCTCCACTAGCAGGCGAATCCGGAGCGCGGGCTTCCAGGCCCGCATGGTCTGGGGAAGGGCGCCCTCGGAGGGGCGCGG
>DBAV01000214.1 GCA_002291875.1 Hyphomonadaceae bacterium UBA1001 | reverse complement strand
GAGGGTGGGGTTTGAGGGCAAGGGTGCAGCGGCGGCTTTTACGTTTTCTGGAACAGTTTTTGAGGATAGGTCCCGGACACCGGTTCGCGTTGCTCACCGGTTCCGGGATGACGGTCTCTCTTTTTTCTATTCAACAAACATCATCCCGGGCCGGGATGACGGGGTGGGTGTTGCGGCCAGGCTTTACTGGCAGGCCAGGCATTCCTCGTAGTCGGTGCGGCTGGGCTCGATGGTGGGTTCGACCGCCGCGCGGTCCTCGGCCCCGGCGAATGCAGCCCGCTGGATCGACTTGGAGCGGCAGTAATAGAGCGACTTCACGCCCTTCTCCCATGCCTGCCAGTGCAGCCAGTGCAGGTCGCGCTTCTGGATGTCGGACGGCAGGAAGATGTTCAGCGACTGCGCCTGGCAGATGAAGGGCGTGCGATCGGCCGCCAGCTCGATGATCCAGCGCTGGTCGATCTCGAAGGCGGTCTTGAAGACGCCCTTCTCGTCCTGGGTCAGGCAGTCCAGATGCTGCACCGAGCCCTCGTTCTTGAGGATCGAAGACCACACCTCGGGGGTGTTGTGACCCTTTTCCTCGAGCAGGCGCTCGAGGTGGGGATTCTTGACCGCGAAGGTGCCCGACAGCGTCTTGTGGCTGTAGATGTTGGCCGGGATCGGCTCGATGCCCGCCGAAGTGCCACCGCAGATGATCGAGATCGAAGCGGTGGGCGCGATCGCCAGCTTGTGTGAAAACCGCTCCATCACCCCGGTTTCGGCCGCGTCGGGGCATGGACCGCGCTCTTCGGCGAGGCGCCGCGAGGCCGCATCCGCGCCCTTGCGGACATGCTGGAAGATGCGGTTGTTCCACGCCTTGGCCATCGCGCTTTCCAGCGGCACGCCCTGGCTCTGCAGCAGCGAGTGGAAACCCATGATCCCCAGACCCACCGAGCGCTCGCGCCAGGCGGCATAGCGCGCGCGTTCCATCTCGTCGGGCGCGCGGTCGATGAAGTCCTGCAGGACATTGTCGAGGAACCGGAACACGTCGTCGAGGAAGCCCTCGACCCGGTGCCATTCCAGGAATTTCTCGGCATTCAGCGACGACAGGCAGCACACCGCCGTCCGGTCGCGGCCCAGATGGTCCGCCCCCGTGTGGAGCATGATTTCCGAGCACAGGTTCGACTGGCGCACCGACAGACCCAGCGCGCGCTGGTGCTCGGGCATGGCCCGGTTCACCGTGTCCGAGAAGATGATGTAGGGCTCGCCGGTCTGCAGCCGCATCTCCAGGATTTTCTGCCACAGCTTGCGCGCGGGCACCTTTTTGACGACCTCGCCCGACTTGGGGCTGATCAGGCCGAAGTCCTGGCCGTCGCGCACCGCGAGCATGAACGCGTCGGTCAGGTTCACCCCGTGGTGCAGGTTCAGGGACTTGCGGTTGAAGTCACCCGCCGCCTTCCGGATTTCCAGGAATTCCTCGATTTCCGGGTGGTGGATGTCCAGATACACCGCCGCTGAGCCGCGCCGCAGCGAGCCCTGGCTGATCGCCAGCGTCAGGCTGTCCATGACACGGATGAACGGGATGATGCCCGAGGTCTCGCCCGACTGGCCGACCTTTTCGCCGATCGAGCGCACCGAGCCCCAATAGGTGCCGATCCCGCCGCCATTCGACGCCAGCCAGACATTCTCGTTCCAGGTGTCGACAATGCCGTCCAGGCTGTCGGACACCGCGTTCAGGAAGCACGAGATCGGCAAGCCGCGTTCGGATCCGCCGTTCGACAGAACCGGCGTCGCCGGCATGAACCACAGCTGCGAGACATAGTCATAGATGCGCTGGGCGTGGTCGATGTCGTCCGAATAGGCCAGCGCCACCCGGGCGAACATGTCCTGATAGCTCTCGCCCGGCAGCAGATAGCGGTCATCCAGCGTCTTCTTGCCGAAATCGGTCAGCAGCGCATCGCGCGAGGCGTCCGTCTTCAGGGTGCGCACAACCGTGAGGTGTGGCGTGATCGGCTTGGGCTTGCCGCGCTCGTGGCGTCTGGCGGGCGGGGCGGACGCGGGCCGGGGGTTGGTGGTGGCCACGGTTTCACTGCGAATCATGATCTTCCGCCCTCTCTGCTCGCCCGACCCGGGACCGGTTGAGGAAGGGTTAATCCTTCCCGCCCCAGACCCCATCATGAAGTGTGACCCAAAGCCCTCACCCACTAGATATAGTGCTTCGAAGCCACGAACGCGTCAATGCCGGATTCGGTTTCACAAACACTTAACAGCGTCGGCATGCACACGGACAGCCATTGGCGGGGTGTCTGGGCCACGCAGGCGTGGACAACGCTGCGCCCCCCGCACACGTCGCGGCCATGAAGCATCGCGGAGTCCTTGACGCCGCTGCGTTACTCAACCCGTGGTTGCGGTCACGCAACCGTCATCGCCGCGCCTCAGGGCGTGACAGGCACCGGGCTGGCGGGCGGCATCGCAGGCGCGGGCTGGGCGTCCGGCGCGGCCTGGTCGGCGGCCTGTTGCTGGGCTGCCTGTTCCTCTGCGGCAGCGCGCTCGGACTGGCGGGCGCGCTCGGCCGCAGCCTGCGCCTCCTGCTGGGCGGCGACCACGCGCGGATTGGGCGGCAGCTCGAACGCCACCAGGGTCCAGCCGATCAGCCCCTCGCGCCGCAGCAGCAGCGTCATCGGCTCGCCGCGCCCGTCCGCGCGCGAGAACCGCGCCGCCACCAGGTCGAAGTTCCGATAGGACACGTCCATCTTCACCTCGGCCGAATCGGCGGGCGGATTTGCGGCCGTATCGGCGGGCGTGCTGGCGCCCTCGCCGGCGGGCAGCGAATCGGCGACCACGTCCTGGGCCCCGGCATCGGCCGCACGCAGCATGTTCGCGACGGCCTCAGGCGTGACCATGGTGTCCACGGCCGACTGGATGATGCGCGGCCCCAGCGCCTCGGCCAGGGCCGCGCCCAGCGGGTTCGAGCGGTCGCCCAGGGCGCCCAGTTCCACCTCGAAGCGTGCCTGAAGCTGGTCGCGCAGGCTGGTGCGCACGGCCTCGAAATCCACCTTCTGTTCCAGCTGGGCCGCGTCGCCTGCCCGCGCGGCCTTGCGCAGGTCATCCAGCGCCAGCCATGGCGTCGCCAGGAACGCGCCCACCGCGCCCAGCACCACCAGCAAAATCGCCCCGATCCCCAGCCATTTCATGTGGTGTCTCCCCATCCAGTCGGCGCGCGCGCCCGGTGTCAGCCCATGATTGGGAAAATGCTCGCCACGTCGTCCGGGATCCGTGCGCCCCTGCGCACCATCCACAGGTCCACCGCACTGCCCTTGAAGTCGAACATCAGCACCGTGATGTCCAGCTCCGCAAAGGCCGCCTCGAAGGGTGCCAGCGCCCGCCCCAGCGGATCGCGCGGCGCCGGCAGCACCAGGACCCGGCGCGAATCCGCCACCGCCCTGCCCTGGACCGCCAGCTGGCCGACCGCCTTGAAGACGTCCTCGCGGTCGGCCTCGGCCTTGATCTCCATCACCAGCGTGCCGCCGGCCCGCGCCGCGACGAAGTCGGCACGCATCAGGCGCCGTTCGCGCTCGCGGTCATTGCGCGGCTCGTCCTGGCCCTGGGCATCCCATTCCCCGATGCGCGTCTCGGACCATTCGAAGCCCGCCCCGCGCAGGCGCTGGAACAGGGCCTCGACGACGCGGGCCTGCACCCGGCGCTGCGAGCGCACACGCTGGGACAGCCGATAGAGCGGCACGTCGTTCTCGTCGTCATCGTCGCCTTCCAGCAGCTTGCCCAGCCGTTCCAGATGGCGCTCGAACACCGGGCTCAGCTGGATCAGTGCCACCAGGGCGTCGGGCATGCGCGGGTCCGACATGGGCCCGATCAGCAGGAAATCGCGGTTGGAGATGGTGGCACGCTTGATCGCCGCCACGCCGGGCAGCCGGGTCAGAGCGTCGCGTATGTTCTGCCGCCGCAGCTGCTCGAGCGCGACCAAAAGGAACGTCTCGCCTTCGGGGCTCTTGGCGACGGCAAACTTGCGCCGGTCGCGCGCCGGCTCGCGCCGGTCGATGGCCACGCGCAGAAGGTCGCGGTCGCGCTCGGTCAGCGACACGCCCAGGCCGAACTCGCGGTCGCTGCGATAGAGAAAGACATAGAAGTCGTCGCGGCGCCAGAACATGTCACCACGCTCGCGGGCATTGTCCACCAGGCCATCGCGCTGCCAGGCGTCGTTGTTCTCGCCCGCCCAGGTCCGCAAGGTGGTGCCCAGCACCTCCCATGCCGCCTCGACCTCGGCGTTCGAGTCCACGATCCGCAGCGTCATGCCATAACCTCCCGTCTCTCCCGCGTGCCCCCCGCCCTCCTAGCGCACCGGCGGGCACGAGGTCGACTCGGCAGGTGTCGCGGGCTAGCGCATCGGCGATGGCATTGCTCGACCTGGCCGAATTCACCTCATCCCTGCCCGCGAACGGGGCGCTGATCGGGCTCGACCCCGGCTCGCGCACCATCGGTGTAGCGGTGTCCGACCCCACCCGGCTGATCGCCAGCGCTCTGGCCGGCGTGCGGCGCAGCCGGTTCGCCGCCGACGCCGCGGCCATCCTGTCGCTTTATGATGGGCGGGCCTGTGTGGGGCTGGTGATCGGCCACCCGCTGAACATGGACGGCACGTCGGGGCCCGCGGCCCAGTCCGCGCGCGCCTTTGCCCGCAATCTGATGTCCGTGCGCGATGTGCCGGCGCTGATGTGGGACGAACGGATGTCGACCGCCGCGGTCACGCGCGCGATGATCGCCGACGACGTGTCGCGGGCCCGCCGTGCCGATGCCGTCGATGCCGCCGCTGCGGCCTTCATGCTGCAGGGCCTGCTGGACCGCCTGCGCGAGGGTTAGCCGGATCGCGCGTGCGTCACGCGCTGTCAGTCGCCGGCCAGGCGCCGGGCAATCACCACGCGTTCATTGCCCAGGCGCACCATCTCGAACTCCAGCGCGCCAAGGTCCATCAGGGCCTGCCCGATGACGCGCGGATCAGAGCGTCCGCCAGCCAGGCTGGCTTCCACCCGTCGCAGGATCGCAATGGCGCTGTCGTCGATCGCAAAGCCGCGCGCATAACTGTCGTGCAGCGCAGCCAGAACCGGTGCGACCTCCGGCGGGGCGGCCAGCGTCAGCCCGCGCTGGGCAGCCAGGGTCGCGCGGCCGCTGGCCACCCAGGCGGCATAGGCATCGGCGGCGCCGTCGATGGACGCAGCGCTCGGCCCTTCCCCCGCCAGCAAGGCCGACATCGAAGCATAATAGGCCGCCAGTGCGCCCAGCGTATGGTGGGCGGTGTCCGTGGCGGGAAGCATCGCCCTGCGCCCCTCGATCTGAAGGCGCGATGCGTCGACCAGCGTGCGCGAGGTGGACATCATGGCCGGGCCAAGGCGCTCGATCGCATCCCGGCGCCCGGCCTCGACCGCGTCCAGCAGCTCGATCAGCTGGAACACCAGCGTGTCGACGGCGGCGAAATTGGCCAGATTGTCGCGATGCATGACAGCGGCCATGGTGCGCCAGGAGGCGGTCACCCGCGCATCCGCCGCCAGCGGGCCGATCCGTTCGAACCCGGCCCGCGCCTGCCGGATCTGGACCTGGGCGCGCAGCAGCGCCTGGCGCGCCTGGGGGGCGCTGGCCTGAACAGCCGGCAGGCCGCCGCTCGATCCCGCCTGCAGCAGCGCCTGAATGGGCGGAAGCGCCGCCTGGAGCGAGTCCATCGCCTGCTGCTGATAGGGCATCTGGCTCTGGATCCAGTCGCTGACGGCGCGAACCGAGGCCGCGTCGTCGAGGTCCTGGGGACTGGCGGCGGTCGCGGCAGCGCCGGGGGCCGTGCCGCCCGGTTGGGCCATGGCGTGGGGCATGGTGGGCAAAGCCGCAACAACACCCGCGCACAGCAGCAGCCGGACAAGCGTCATCCGAAGGGTTTTCATCCAACATCTCCACGTCCGGGCCAGGCCATCCGGGACCACGACCTTAACCGGTTCGCTGCCCCGCGCCAGCCACAAGAACGCGAGACCGCAGGGGCCTGCGCCCTCAGTGCCGCCCCAGCTCGCGCATTGCGCCTTCCAGGCCGCCCAGTGTCATCGGGAACATGCGCTCGGGCCCGATCAGCTCGCGCACGAGGCCGATCGAGGGGGTGTGGTCCCAGGCCTGGCGCGGGGTGGGGTTGATCCACGCCACATTCTGATAGACCTCGGTGAAGCGGCGCAGCCACACCGCGCCCGCCTCCTCGTTCCAGTGCTCGACCGACCCGCCCGGATAGGTCACTTCATAGGGGCTCATGGTGGCGTCGCCCACGATCACCACCTTCCAGTCGTGGGCAAACCGATGCAGCACGTCCCAGGTCGCCGTCGTCTCGGTGTGGCGGCGGCGGTTGTCCTTCCACATCCGCTCATAGATGCAGTTGTGGAAATAGAAGTGCTCGAGATTGCGGAATTCGGTCCGCGCGGCCGAGAACAGCTCCTCGCAGATGCGCACATGCGGGTCCATCGAGCCGCCAACGTCCAGCAGCAGCAGCACCTTGACCGTGTTGCGCCGCTCGGGCCGCAGCACCAGGTCCAGATAGCCCTGGCTGGCGGTGGCGCGGATGGTGCCGTCGAGGTCGAGTTCGGATGGCGCCCCCTCGCGTGCCCACCGGCGAAGGCGGCGCAGGGCCACCTTGATGTTGCGCACGCCCAGCTCGACCCCGTCATCCAGATTGCGGTATTCGCGCTTGTCCCAGACCTTGACCGCACGCCCGTGCCGGCCCCGGTCCTGGCCGATGCGCACACCCTCGGGATTGTAGCCATTGTTGCCGAAAGGCGAAGTGCCGCCCGAGCCGATCCACTTGGACCCGCCCTCGTGGCGCTCCTTCTGTTCCTTCAGGCGTTCGGCCAGCGTCTCCATCAGCTTGTCAAAGCCGCCCAGCGCCTCGATCTGGGCCTTTTCCTCGTCGGTCAGGTATTTCTCGGTCAGCGCCTTCAGCCAGTCGGCCGGGATTTCGGCCGCCATCGCCTCGTCGATCCGTTCGGCCCCCTTGAAGACATGGCCGAACACCTGGTCGAACCGGTCGAGGTGGCGCTCGTCCTTGACCAGGGCCGCGCGCGAGAGGTGATAGAAGTCCGTGGCATCGGGCCCGATGACGCCGCGATCCAGCGCCTCCAGCAGGGTCAGGTATTCGCGCAGCGAGACCGGCACCCGGGCCTGCCGCAATTCGGTGAAGAAGCGCTGGAACATGTCGCTGGAAATCCGCTGGACCGGGCGCCACCATAGCCGATGGCGGGGCGTGTCCAAGCGTCTGGATGGAGTGGGACCATGCGCATTGCACAATCGGGCGGTGTCCGCGCCGCAGCCCTCGTGATCCTGGGAACGGGGCTGGCGGCGTGTGCAGGCGTGCCGGCCCTGGGCGGCCGCGCCCCCGGGCCGCCGGCGCCGGGGGCGGTGCTCTATGCCTGCGACGATGGCAGCCGCATCACCGCCACCTACAGGATGGTCGAGGGGATGGACACCGCACGCCTGCAGGTCGGCCGCCAGACGCTGGACCTGCGCGCCACCCGGGCCGCCTCGGGCGTGCGCTATGCCGCCGAACGGGGCTTGGCGCCGGACACGGGGGTGGTGTGGTGGACGCGCGGTGCCGAGGCGATGCTGATGGACATGCCGCTGGACGACACCTTCCGCCCCGGTGACGAAACCCTGCGCACCACCTGCCGCGAAGTGCCACGCTGATCCCCCCACTCCATCACTGCGACCGTCATCCCGGAACCGGTGAGCAGCGCGAACCGGTATCCGGGACCTATCCCCAAAGCGCGGTGGATAGGTCCCAGGTCCGATGCTGACGCACCGGCCCGGGATGACGGCCGCAAGTTGAATGAAAGAAGGGCCCGTCATCCCGGAACCGGTGAGCGCAGCGATCCGGTATCCGGGACCTATCCCCAAAGCGCGGTGGATATCTCCCGGCCCTGCGCTTCGCTCCGGCCGGGATGACGGTTGTTGAATGAAGGCTTCGGGGCAGAATGGTCAGGCGAGGGTGGCGAGGTGGGCCTCGACTTCCGCGACGTCCACCACGTCGGCATATTTCAGCAACAGGTCGGTGAGGTTGGCGAAGTGATAGCTCTCGTGCTTGTCGGCCACGCATTGCTCGGGGACGATGGTGCGATAGCCGCGTGACAGGCTGTCGACCGCGGTGGCACGCACGCAGCCCGAGGTCGAGCCCCCCGTCACCACCACCGTGTCCACCCGGTGCCAGACCAGATAGGACTGCAGCGGCGTCTCGTGGAAGGCCGAAGGCATGCGCTTGTCGAACACCAGGTCGACCGCGCAGTCCACGTCGGCGCGCGGGTCGAAGGCATGGCGATCGGATCCGTGCTTGATGTTCTGCAGGCTGTCGGGCGTGTCGGTGCGGGTGCCCCAGATGCCCGCGTCCCCGCCATCGGGCTTGTAGCAGACACGCGTCCACACCACCGGCATGCCTTGGGCGCGCGCGGCCGCAGACAGCCGGTTGATGTGGGCGATCTGGTCGGGGTCGGTGACATAGGCGCTTTTCGGGAACAGGTCGGGCCGGGTGTAGGCCTGCTGGACATCGACGTTCACGATCGCCAGGCGCCGGCCCATGCCAAAGCGGGCACGGGCGGGATTGGCCCGCACCTCCTCGAAGATCTCGCGGGCCGGGCGCGTGTCGCGCACCATGGTGGGTTCAAAGCGCAGGCTGGTCATGGGGGCGGTTTCGCGCCCCCGCCGCGCCGCTGTCAACCGGCGTCGGTGCGCCCGCCATACACCCGGGCCAGCAATTCCTGCAGGCTGCGCGCGCCCAGGATTTCGGGATTGTTGTCGGACGCATAGCAGAATCCGTCCGGCATCGGGCGGGCCCCGCGACCGATCCACATCTCCATCAGCCGCGGACGCAGGGGCGGCAGGATGGCAAAGCGGTCCTCGATCTCGACGGTCGAACGCGCATCGTCCTCGGGCACCATGATCTCGTGCAGCTTTTCGCCCGGACGGATGCCGACGATGCGGTGCGGCAGGTCGGGCGCCAGCGTGCGCGCCAGCTCGGTCATGCGCATCGAGGGGATCTTGGGCACGAAGATTTCCCCGCCCTCCATCAGCACCAGCGAGGACAGGACAAAGTTCACCCCCTGGTCCAGCGTGATCCAGAACCGGGTCATGCGCTTGTCGGTGATCGGCAGGCTGTCCGCGCCGGCCGCCACCAGGCGCCGGAAATAGGGCACCACCGACCCGCGCGAGCCGATGACATTGCCATAGCGCACCACCGAAAAGCGCGGCCCGCCTTCGCCCGAAAGGTTGTTCGCCGCCACGAACACCTTGTCGGAGGCCAGCTTGGATGCCCCATAGAGGTTGACCGGATTGGTGGCCTTGTCGGTGGACAGCGCGATCACCCGCGGCACCCCGCGCCGGATCGCGGCGTTGACCACGTTCTCGGCGCCGAACACGTTGGTGCGGATGCATTCCATCGGATTGTATTCGGCGATGGGCACATGCTTCAGCGCGGCCGCGTGGATCACCACGTCGACATCGCGCATGGCCAGTTCCAGCCGCTCGCCATCGCGCACGTCGCCGATGAAATAGCGCATGCAGGGGTGGGCCTCGACCGGGAAGGCCTGGGCCATCTCGTACTGCTTCAGCTCGTCACGCGAATAGATGATCAGCTTGCGCGGCCGCCAGCGCGCCAGAACGGTCGCGACGAAGTGCTGCCCGAACGAGCCCGTGCCACCGGTGACCAGGATCACCTTGTCGTTCAGGTCGGGCTCGGGCTGGCGAAAGTCCCGGTGGGTCAGCAGCGCATCCAGCTGCCCGGTGAAATCGATCGGGGCGGGGTCGGCAAAGGGCGGCGGAGCGCGCCGGGCCTGCAGCAGCGCCTCCACCGGATCCTCGAACGGGGACACGCCCAGGCCCGCAGCCTCGTCCTCGGCCTCGCGCACGGGGTCCGCCGGGGTCCAGTCGTCGTCTGCCCCTTGCGGCGCGGCAGCGGCCGGCCGTTGGGACGCGCGGGGGGATTCGACCATGGGGCGGCTCCAGGATGGCCACCACCGTTTCGGCGCTGCAGGTTAACGCGTCGCTAAGGAACGCGGTCAACCACCACATGGGCGGTGACGCGCCCGCCCCCAGCGTCGGGCACGCGGTCATCGTCCAGGGCGATGCGCACCGCATAGAGCCCGCCGTCCGCATCCCGGACCGCCGGCTCCAGACCGACGACGCGGCCGGTCAGGGTCTGGCCGGTCGCTGCCAGCGCGATGCGCGCGCGCTGGCCGGGTGCGATCCGCGCCAGGGCGCGGCCGTCAAAGCGGGCGATGACGAAGGCACCGCGATCGGGCCGCAGCGTGACCAGCGGCGTGCCCCCCGGGGGCCTCTGGCCGGCCCTGGCGTCCACCCTGACGACGACCCCGTCGCGCGGTGCGCGCAGATCGGGCGCACCCAGGCCCGCGCGCGCCTCGAGTGCCGAGGCTTCGGCCGCAGCGATGGCGGCCTCGGCCCGCGCCGCATAG
>DBAV01000213.1 GCA_002291875.1 Hyphomonadaceae bacterium UBA1001 | reverse complement strand
CCCCGCCCCCGGCCGTGACGCGACGCCACGGCGGCCGGGCGCTATGGCCCCATCGACGCCTGCCCGCGGCGACCCTATGTGGCCCTCATGAGCGACTTCGACCCCACCCTGCCTTCGGGCATGCTGCGCGAGCGGCTGCTGGACGCCATGCTGGTCGAGGCGGTGACCGATGGCTGGACCCTGCGCGCACTGCGCAAGGCGGCCGACGACATCCGCCTCGACGAGGGCGAGCTTCAGCTGGCCGCGCCGAACGGGGTGATCGACCTGATCGACGCCCTCGCCGATCGCGCCGACCGGGACATGACCCGCGCGCTGACGGTCGAGGACCTGTCGGGCCTCAAGATCCGTGCCCGCGTCACCCTGGCCGTACGGCGTCGGCTCGAAAGCCTCGCTGGCCATGAAGAGGCCGTCCGTCGGTCGGTGATCGCCATGGCCACTCCTGACCGCGCGCCGATCGCGGCCCGGCTGGGCTGGCGAACGGCCGACCGGATCTGGACCGGGCTGGGGGACACCGCGACCGACGCCAACTGGTACACCAAGCGGGCGATCCTGGCCGGCGTCCATGCCGCCGTGCTGCTGCACTGGACCAATGATCGCACGTCCGACCATGCCGACACCTGGGCGTTCCTCGACCGTCGCATCGACAATGTGATGCAGTTCGAAAAACTGAAGGCGCAGGCCCGGCCGCTCGAGGACCTGCCCAGGGCTGCGGTCTCGTTCCTGGCCCGGCTGCGCTATGGGCGCGGCGACGGTGTCTGAGCCCCCGCTGTCCGGGCCTGCCGGCGCCGTTTCGCGGCGCCGGGTGACCCTGACCGGGGTGGCGGCGCTGGTGGCTGGCTGCACGCCCAACACCCATTTGCCCGCCGTCGGCACCGGCCCGGTACCGGCGCAGGATCAGGTCCAGGAGATGGCCGCGGGCGCACGCCGCCGCGAGGCGGCAATCCTGGTGCACGGCGCATGGCATGGCGGCTGGGCCTGGGACGAGATCGCGGCGCGCCTGCGGCGCGCGGGATGGCAGGTCGCCGCCCCCACCTTGCCGGGCCTGACGCCCGACCATGACCGCTCGCTGGTCCCGACGCTGGACGATCATGTGGCCGCTGTCCTGGCCGAGGCGGAGCGGCTTGGCGGCGCGGGGATCGTGCTGGTGGGCCACTCGTATGGCGGCATGGTCGCCACCGGAGCCGCCGCCCGCCTGGGCGCGGCCCGCGTGCGCCATGTGGTGTATCTCGATGCCGCGCTGCCCCGCTCGGGCCAGTCGATGATCACCCAGAATCCTGCCACCGCCACCCCGCAAGCCGAGGCCGCAGCCGTGGCGGCGCTGGGCGGGCTGACCCGTGACGGCGTCTGGATGGAACCGCTGCCGCCAGAGGTATTCGGCATTCCGTCCAGCCGGCCGGACCTGCTGGAAATCCTGCGCGCGCGGCTGGTCGCGCATCCCCTGCCGACCTGGACCGAGCGGCTGGCCTTTGACGAGGCCGCCGTGCAGGCAATCGCGCGGACCTATGTCTGGTGCAATGCCCCCGCTCTCGAGCCTTCGGCGTTTGCGGTCCATGCGCGTGCCGTGCGCGAGGGCGCGCTGCCCGGCCGCTGGCGCTATCGGGAACTGGCGACGGGGCACAATGCGATGATGACCGAACCCGACGCCGTCACCGAAATCATCACCTCCGCCTAACCCGCGCCGACGCGCACCCCTGGCCCGGGCGTGACACCACCGATGCCCGGCTGCGAAGGTCGCGCCCTTATCCCGCCGGCTCGAGGGCCCAGCCGGCCCGTCCGGCCAGCTTTTCCAGCATGTCGATCGCTGCCTCGGCGATCACCGTGCCCGGCGGATAGACCGCGCTGGCGCCCATCTGCCGCAGGACCTGGATGTCGTCGGGCGGGATCACCCCGCCCACCACGACCATGATGTCGGTCCGCCCGGCCTCGGCCAGGGCGCCGCGCAGCGCCGGCACCAGGGTCAAATGCCCCGCCGCCAGCGACGAGACCCCCACCGCGTGCACCTCGCGCTCGGCCGCCATCGCCGCCACCTCGTCGGGCGTGGCGAACAGCGGGCCCACCTCGACCTCGAAGCCCAGATCCGCATAGCCAGAGGCCACCACCTTCTGGCCGCGGTCGTGGCCGTCCTGTCCCATCTTGGCGATCAGGATGCGCGGGGGTCGCCCCTCGCGCGCGGTGAATGCCCGGACCAGCCCCATCGCCCGCGCCACCGGGCCGCCATCCCGGCCGGCGGTTTCCAGATAGACGCCCCGTTGCAGGCGCAACTCGGCCTGGTGGCGCCCATAGACCGCCTCGAGCGCGGCCGAAATCTCTCCCACCGTGGCGTGCGCGCGCGCCGCGTCGATCGACAGCGCCAGCAGATTGCCCTCGCCGCGCGCAGCGGCCTGCGTCAGTGCCCGCAGCCGATCGCCCACCGCCGCCTCATCACGCCCGGCCCGCAGCCGCGCCAGCTTGTCCAGCTGCAGCTGGCGCACCCGGGTGTTGTCGACCTTCAGCACCGGCACGTCCTCGTCATCGGCGCGGCGAAAGCGATTGACGCCCACCACCACCTGCTGGCCGGTGTCGATGCGCGCCTGGGTGCGCGCGGCGGCCTCCTCGATGCGCGCCTTGGGCAGGCCCGCCTCGATCGCCTTGGCCATGCCGCCCATCGCCTCGATCTCGTTGATGTGCGCCAGCGCGCGCCGCGCAAGGTCGTGGGTCAGGCGCTCGACGTGGAAACTGCCGCCCCACGGATCGATCGGCCGGGTAAAGCCGGCCTCCTGCTGGAGGAAAAGCTGGGTATTGCGTGCGATCCGCGCCGAAAAGTCCGTGGGCAGCGCCAGCGCCTCGTCCAGCGAATTGGTGTGCAGCGACTGGGTGTGCCCCCAGGCCGCCGCCATCGCCTCGACGCAGGTGCGGATGGCATTGTTGTAGACATCCTGGGCGGTCAGGCTCCAGCCCGAGGTCTGGCAGTGGGTCCGCAGCGCCAGCGACTTGTCGTCCGACGGCGCAAAGCGCCGCACCAGCCCGGCCCACAACAGCCGCGCGGCCCGCAGCTTGGCGATCTCCATGAACGGGTTCATCCCGATCGCCCAGAAAAACGACAGGCGGGGCGCAAAGGCGTCGATCGAAAGCCCCGCCGCCAGTCCCGCCCGGATGTATTCCAGCCCGTCCGCCAGGGTATATCCCAGCTCGAGGTCCGCCGTCGCCCCGGCCTCCTGCATGTGATAGCCCGAGATCGAGATCGAGTTGAACCGCGGCATGTGGGCCGAGGTGAACGCAAAGATGTCCCCGATGATCCGCATCGAGGGCCCGGGCGGGTAGATGTAGGTGTTGCGGACCATGAACTCCTTGAGGATGTCGTTCTGGATCGTGCCCAAGAGCCGCGCGGGCGCAACGCCCTGCTCCTCGGCGGCGACCACATAGAGCGCCATCACCGGCAGCACCGCCCCGTTCATGGTCATCGACACCGACATGCGGTCCAGCGGAATGCCGTCGAAGAGGGTGCGCATGTCAAGGATGGAATCGATGGCAACGCCCGCCATGCCGACATCGCCGGGCACGCGGGGATGGTCGCTGTCATAGCCGCGGTGGGTGGCGAGGTCGAAAGCCACCGACAGCCCCATCTGCCCGGCGGCCAGATTGCGCCGATAGAAGGCGTTCGAGTCCTCGGCCGTCGAAAAGCCGGCATATTGCCTGACCGTCCAGGGCTGCTGGACATACATGGTCGGATAGGGGCCGCGGACAAAGGGCGCCAGGCCCGGCCATCCGTCCAGCCCCGCCAGGCCCTCGATGTCGGCGGCCGTGCGCAGCCGCGGCACCGCGATTCCCTCGGGTGTCGCCCACGCTTCGCCCGGCGGGGGTGTCGGCGCGCCCGCGGCCACCTTCACCGCATCCCAGTCCAGCGTCGTGAAGTCGGGAAAGCCGGCGGCGGGGATGGTCATGGAGGTCTCCTGAGGCTGAGGTTCATGCGCAAGCCGCCGCCGGTCGGCAAGCGTCCACGGCACGCGCCGCATCGGCGCGCGGGCCTTCCGGCCCGCACCCTCCGGAGTGTGGACGTGGTGCGGGCATGGAAGCCCGCGCTCCGGGACCGCACCCTCGTTGCCGATTTTCCAGCCCTACGGCACCGATTTTCCAGCCCTATGGCGCCGATTTTCCAGCCCTATGGCACCGATTTTCCAGCCCTATGGCGCCGATTTTCCACCGGTTAAGCCTTGTGGAGCCTGAGAGCGGCTTCAGAAACCCCCGCTTAACCCTTCGCGTGAACGCGGCCCAAACCGGTCGCGTGCGATGGTGACGCCTTCAGGAGTGGCCGCCGTGAAGGTCTTCGAACCGCTGGATCCCGAACTCGAGAGCACCGCTCCGGCGACGCTGGATGGTGCGTCGTGGGTCTTGCTGGCGCTGGTGGCCGGCATGCTGCTGCCCATGCTGCTGGGATGGGCCTGACGCCCGCCGCGCCTAACCCTTGGCCCCCGCCGCACGGCAGCGGTCCGAGCAGAAGCGCACATTCTCCCAGTCGCGCTCCCATTTCTTGCGCCAGCTGAACGGCCGACCGCAGGCCGCACAGGGCTTTGACGGCAGATTGCCTTTGGCGATGGTGCGCCCGCGCGCGTCACGCGGCATCGGCAGACCGCACGGCCGAGACAAAGGCCCGGATCAGGTCGGGGTCCTTGACCCCGCGAACCCGCTCGACACCCGAGGACACGTCCACCCCCCAGGGGCGCAGGCGCGCGACGGCCCCGGCCACGCTGTCCGGCGTCAGCCCGCCCGACAGCATCCAGCCGGGCGGCAGGGCCGCGCCCTCCAGCACGTCCCAGTCGAACACGGCGCCATGACCGCCCGGATAGGCCGCGCCCGCCGGCGCACGGGCATCAAGCAACAGGTGCTGCGCGCCATGCGCCAGCGCCAGCGCCGCATCCAGGTCCGCGCGATCCGACACGCCGCACGCCTTGATGACGGGGCGTCCTGAAAGGCGGGCGATGGCCGCTGTCCGGGCCGCGTCCTCGCTGCCGTGCAGCTGCAGCAGATCGGGCCCCAGCGCGGCACACACCGCAGACACCTGCGCGTCGTCGGGGTCCACCAGCAGCGCCACAAGCGCCGCCCGGCCACGCGCCCGCGCCGCCAGCAGCGCACCATCGACCAGCGACACATGGCGTGGGCTGGCCGGCACGTGCACCAGGCCCACCATGTCCGCCCCCGCATCCAGCGCGGCATCCAGCGTCCCGGGCGTGGTCAGGCCACAGATCTTCACGCGCGTCATGGCCGGCTCAGCTGGTCAGCGACACGAACACGTCCTCGAGGTCGGGCTCCTCGGTGGCGAGGTCGCGAATGCCCACCCCGGCCTCGCGCACCCGGCCCAGAAGGTCCTCGATGGCGTGATCGCCTGTGCGGTAGGAAATCGCCAGCGCCCCGTCCGGCCGCAGCCGCGCATCCAGGCCCGAAAAGGCCGAAGGCACCGTGTCCAGCACCGCGGCGGGGTGGATCACCAGGGTCTTGCGGTCCAGCCGGCGCAGCAGCACGGGCGTGGGCTCGCTGGCCACCACCCGGCCATGGTCGATGATGGCGATGGTGTCGCACAGCTCCTGGGCTTCTTCGAGATAGTGCGTGGTCAGGACAATGGTGGTGCCGGCCGCGTGCAGGCTGCGCACATAGTCCCACAGCTGCCGGCGCAACTCGACGTCCACCCCGGCTGTGGGCTCGTCCAGCACCAGCACGGGCGGGGCATGGACCAGCGCCTTGGCAACCAGCAGGCGCCGCTTCATGCCGCCCGAAAGGGTTCGTGCATAGGCGTCGCGCTTGTCGAGCAGGCCGACCGCCGCCAGGATTTCCTCGGACCGCCGCTCGGATTTCGGCACGCCATAATAGCCCGCCTGAAGTTCCAGCGCCTCGAAGGGGGTGAAGAAGGCGTCGATGTTCAGTTCCTGGGGCACGACGCCGATCGCGGCCTTGGCCTCGCGCGGGTGGCTGTCGATGTCATTGCCCCACACCCGCACCGTGCCCGCACCCTTCACCACCATGCCGGCCAGGATGTTGATGAAGGTGGACTTGCCGGCGCCGTTCGGGCCCAGCAGGCCGAAGATCGAGCCGCGCGGCACCTTGAGGTCGATGCCCTTCAGCGCCTCCTTGGCCAGGCCTTTGCCCTGGGCACGATAGGTCTTGCGCACGCCATGGGCGTCGATGGCGAAATCCGGGAGGGGGCTGGTCATCGCCGCGTCCTACGCCCCCCGGGCCGCCCCCTCAACCCGCCTGCATCCATAAATCCGTTCTATGGACCGCACGCGCATTAGTTATTTCCTCGACACACCAGAGAGGTGTATCGCACCCGTGTCGAGAGTGCTCGATCAAGGAGATCCCCACATGTCTACCGAACCGAAGTGCCCGGTGATGCACGATCCGCGCAGGCACACGCTGGCCGGTGCGCGTGGCAACGCCGCCTGGTGGCCCGAGCAGCTGAACCTCAACATCCTGCACCAGAACTCGTCGCTGTCCGACCCGCTGGGCAAGTCGTTCGACTATGCCGCGGCGTTCGAATCGCTGGACCTGGATGCGGTGGTCGCCGACCTGCGCGCGCTGATGACCGACAGCCAGGAGTGGTGGCCGGCCGACTATGGCCATTACGGGCCCTTCTTCATCCGCATGGCGTGGCACGCGGCCGGCACCTATCGCATTTCGGACGGCCGCGGCGGTGCGGGCATGGGCACCATGCGCTTTGCGCCGCTGAACTCGTGGCCGGACAATGGCAACCTCGACAAGGCCCGCCGCCTGCTGTGGCCGATCAAGCAGAAGTACGGCCAGAACCTGTCCTGGGCCGACCTGATGGTGCTGACCGGCAACGTCGCGCTCGAATCGATGGGCTTCAAGACCTTTGGCTTCGCCGGCGGCCGCGCCGACGTGTGGGAGCCGCAGGAGGACATCTATTGGGGCCCCGAGGGCGAGTGGCTGGCCGACGAGCGCTATACCGGCGAGCGTGACCTGGCCAATCCGCTGGCGGCCGTCCAGATGGGCCTGATCTATGTCAATCCGCAGGGGCCCAACGGCAATCCCGACCCGATGGCCTCGGCGCGCGACATCCGCGAGACCTTTGCCCGGATGGCCATGAATGACGAGGAAACCGTCGCCCTGGTCGCCGGCGGTCACACCTTTGGCAAGGCGCACGGGGCCGGCGACGCCGCCGTCCATGTCGGCAAGGAGCCCGAGGCCGCCCCGATCGAGGCGCAGGGCTTTGGCTGGGCCAACTCGTTCGGCACCGGCAAGGGCGTGCATGCCATCACCAGCGGCATCGAGGGCGCCTGGACCACCAATCCGATCGTCTGGGACAATGGCTATTTCGATGTCCTGTTCGGCTATGAGTGGGAACTGACCAAGAGCCCCTCGGGCGCCTGGCAGTGGACGCCCAAGGACCCGGCCGCCCAGGGCACGGTGCCCGACGCGCACGATCCGAATGTGCGCCATGCGCCGATGATGACCACAGCCGACCTGGCGCTGCGGACCGACCCCATCTACGAGCGCATCTCGCGCCACTTCCACCAGAACCCCGACGCGTTCGCCGACGCCTTCGCGCGGGCTTGGTACAAGCTGACCCACCGCGACATGGGCCCGCGCCCGCGCTATCTGGGCAAGCTGGTGCCGAACGAGGTGCTGATCTGGCAGGACCCGGTGCCCGAAGTCGACCATGTGCTGGTCGACGACGGCGACATCGCCCAGCTGAAGGGCCGCGTCCTGTCGGCGGGCCTGGACGTGTCGGCGCTGGTGCGGACGGCGTGGGCCTCGGCCTCGACCTTCCGCGGCGGTGACAAGCGCGGCGGCGCCAATGGCGCACGCATCCGCCTGGCTCCCCAGCGCGACTGGGAAGTCAATGACCCGACCGAGCTGGCGCGTGTCCTCGAGGTGCTGGAAGGCATCAAGGCGTCGTTCGAGGCCGGCCGCACCGACGGCAAGAAGGTCTCGATCGCCGACCTGATCGTCCTGGCCGGCGGCGCCGCGATCGAAGAGGCCGCACGCCGCGCGGGCCACACCATCACCGTGCCGTTCGCGCCGGGTCGCACCGACGCCACCCAGGAAATGACCGACGTCGAGTCGTTCACGGTGCTGTATCCGCAGGCCGATGGCTTCCGGAACTATGTGCGGCGCGGCTTCAACGGCTCGGTCGCCGAGGCGCTGGTCGACAAGGCCCAGATGCTGACGCTGACCGCGCCCGAGATGACCGTGCTGGTCGGCGGCATGCGGGCGCTGGGGGCGAATGCCCATGGCGCGCGCCATGGCGTGCTGACCCAGAGGCCGGGCACGCTGGGCAACGACTTCTTCGTCAACCTGCTGGATATGGGCACGGTCTGGACCCGCTCGGAAACCGATGCCAGCGTGCTGGAAGGGCGCGACCGCAAGACCGGCGCCCTGCGCTGGACCGCCACGGTCGCGGACCTGGTGTTCGGCTCGAACTCGGTGCTGCGCAGCCTGGCCGAAGTCTACGCCGCGTCGGATGGCGAAGCCCGCTTCGTCAAGGACTTCGTGGCCGCCTGGACCAAGGTGATGAACCTCGACCGCTATGACCTCGCGCGCAAGCGTGCGGCCCACAAGGTTGCCGAAGCGGTCTGATCCGCCGTCCCTGAACACGCAACGGCGCCGCGAAACCCCGCGGCGCCGTTCGCATGTCCGCCTGTTTCCGGGCAGCGGCCCAAGGCTCGGGCTGTCGGGTCTTGGCGGGATTACTCGGGCGAGACGCGCACCATCAGCTTGCCCTGGTTGCCGCCGGTGAACAGCAGGCGCACCGCCTCGGCAGCATTCTCGAGGCCGTCGACCACATGGTCATCCCAGCGCAGGCGCCCCTCGAGCGCCATGCCCGCAAGCCTGGCCGCCGCATCGGCCCATTTCGGCAGATAGTCGATCACGATGAAGCCGCTGATGGTGATGCGCTTCATCAGCACCCGACCGAAATCCGCCGGCCCCGGCATCAGATTGCCGCCATTATAGCCCGAGATCAGGCCACACAGCGGCATGCGCGCGCCGACATTCATCTGCGAGATCACCGCGTCCATCACCGCGCCGCCGACATTCTCGAAATTGACGTCGACCCCGTTGGGGGCCAGCGTGCGAAGGCGCGCGGCCACGTCCGCGCCGCGATGGTCGATGCAGGCATCAAAGCCATAGCGCTCGACCACGCGCGCGCACTTTTCGGGTCCGCCGGCAATGCCGATGACGCGCGCCCCCGCCGCCTTGGCCAGCTGGCCCGCCACCGATCCCACCGCGCCCGCGGCTGCGGACACCACCACCGTCTCGCCGGCCTTGGGCTGGCCGATCTCGACCATGCCATAATAGGCGGTGACACCCGTCAGGCCCGCGACCGACAGCCAGCCGGTGACCGGAAAGCCCGGAATGCGCGGGATCGGCCGGCACATGGCCGCCGGCGTGGTCAACCAGTCGCGCCACCCGCCCAGCATGGGCATCACCAGCGTGCCGGGCGCCAGGTCGGGGCTGCGGCTCTCTTCGACCACGCCGATCGAGCCGCCGCGCATGACCTCGCCAATGCCCACGGGCGGCAGGTAGCCGTCCGCATCGCTCATCCAGATTCGGTTGGTGGGGTCGAGCGACAGATAGAGCGTGCGCACCAGAACCTCGCCCTCGCCGGGTTGGGGGCGCGCCACGGTCACCAGTTCCAGGTCGCCCTGCGCGATTTCGCCCTCGGGCCGACGGGCCAGGCGCCATTCGCGCGCGGCGTCGGCTCTGAAGTTTCCGGCCATCAATTCCTCGCCGTCCGGTGTCCTGCCGCAGCGCACTAGCGGCTCGGGCGTCGGGCGGGAAGGCCGGCGCTTGACCTTGTGCGCGCGGGCGACCACCCAATGGCGTCTCGACCTCTTCGGAGATGTGGCCATGCAGCTGATCCCCTTCCTGGCCGCCCCGGCCCTTGTCCTTGCTCTGACCGTGACGGCACCGATGCCCGCCCACGCTGCGGGCAGTGGGTCGGCGGTGGTTTCGGCCGCCGATCTGGCGACCCTCGACGCCTGCCTGGCAAGCGCGGTGGCCGAGGACCGAAGCCCCGACACCTGCATCGGCCAGATTTCCAGCCCTTGCCTCGACGCCCCGGACGCCGCCTCGACCGCCGCCATGGTCGGCTGCCTTGGCCGCGAGGCCGAAGCGTGGGACCAGGTGCTGAACCGCGAATACGTCGTGGCGATGCGCAACCCCGAGCGCCGCGTGCGCACCGCGCTGCAGCAGGCCCAGCGCGCCTGGCTGACCTCGCGCGAGCGCACCTGCGGCCTGTGGGGGGCGCTCGAAGCCACGGGCCAGACCGGTACGATGGGACGGCTGGAGGGGGCCAGCTGCTGGAGCGACGAAACCGCCCGCCGCGCCCTGCTGCTCTTCAACTGGAATCGGAATGTGGGTTAGGCCAACCGAGCCCTTTGACAACAAGACGACCGTCACCCCGGGCCCGCGCAGCGGGAACCGGGGCCCATCCCCTCAACCATGCTGCTGTCTACCCGGCCATCCCCTCACACGCGATGGATGGGTCCCGGACACGTCCTCGCTGCGCTCAGCCGTTCCGGGATGACGTTCCCTTTTTTTGAAATGCAACAACGGCCCTCACCCCGGGCCCTGCGCCGCGTTCAGCCCGGATGTCGCACCGAAATCCGATCGTCGCCCGCGGGCAGCAGGGGGGGCGGCCGGGCGGGCGAACCACCGGTCGCCCAGGCGACGCAGCCAGACCCGGGCGGGGCGCTCGATGGCCTCATAGGCGACGACCGACACTGCGATGGTGGCCAGCCATGCGCCCACCACCGCGGCCATGCGCACGGGCTCGGGCTGGGCCGCGTCGACACCGGCCATGGCCAGCAGGCGGAACCATACGATGTCGACCGCCAGATGGGTCATGTACATGGCGTAGGAAATCTCGCCCAGATACCGCGCGACCGGCGTGCCGGCAAAGCCCGCCTGCCCGCGGCGCGCGGCCTCGGCCAGGCCAACCACCAGGCCCGCCAGGCCAAGCCACGCCCACAGGGGCTCGAGGTGCATCTGGGTCACCGCGACGATCCACAGCACGGACACGCAGACCAGCGGCCAGCCAAAGGCCGGCGGCAGGCCCCGCGCGCAGGTGATGGCATAGAGCGTCACGCCCAGCGCAAAGGTCGGCAGGATGCGCAGCGCACCACCCTGCGCGGTCAGTTCGGTAAAGGGCCGCCCATAGAGCGCCTCGAGGCCGAAATACGCCGCCACCATCAGGGCAGACACCGCGCCCAGCGCCAGCGCCGGGCGACGCGACACGGCCAGCACGCCGGCCGCGATCAGCGGAAACAGCAGATAGGCGGCCCACTCGGCGCTGATCGACCAGCTGGGAAAGTTCCAGCCCACGGTCTCGGTGGTGCCCCACGCATGCACCATCAGCAGGTGTGCGGGCAGATCGGCGGGATTGAAGGCGGCCGGGTCAAAGTCGGCGCCCGTGCGGCTGCCCACGATCCACAGCATCACCATGCCGGCAAGGGTGGCGACGTGCAGCGGCCAGACCCGTGCGATGCGGTTCCACAAAAAGGCGGCATGGCGGTGGGTGCCGGCGGCGACACCGTCCAGATAGACGTGCGCCAGGATGAAGCCCGACAGCAGAAAGAACAGGTCGACGCCCAGATTGCCGTGCGCCACCAGGCCCGATGCGGCTCCGAGGCCCACGCCCAGATGGTCGCGGAAATGATAGGCCAGCACCCAGGCCGCGGCGACAAATCGCAGCGCGGTCAGGGGCCGAAGGTCGGCGGGATAGGGTGTCTGCGGCGTCATCGCGGCTCCGTCGGTGCGCCCCACCTCGAAACGCGCGCGCCCTGGTCGCGGTTGGCCCAGCACGGATCGGGCCAGTGAATGCCGGCGGTCTTCGGAGCCCGCGCTTCCAGGCGCGGTCTTGAAGCGGGCCGTTTGGGTCGCGGGACTTTTCCGGGCCTGGAAGCCCGGGCTCCGTGGGGGCACGCTTTGACAGTTCCGACCTGGCGAAAGGGCCGTAGCCGGAGCCCGCGCTTCCAAGCGCGGTCTTGAAGCGGGCCGACGGGGTCGCGGGACTTCTCCGGGCTTGGAAGCCCGGGCTCCGTGGGGGGCCGCTCTGACAGTTCCGACTTGGCGAAAAGGCGGTAGCCGGAGCCCGCGCTTCCAGGCGCGATCCTGAAGCGGGCCGACGGGGTCGCGGGACTTTTCCGGGCCTGGAAGCCCGGGCTCCGTGGGGGCACGCTTTGACAGTTCCGACTTGGCGAAAAGGCGGTAGCCGGAGCCCGCGCTTCCAGGCGCGGTCTTGAAGCGCGCCGATGGGGTCGCGGGATTTTTCCGGGCTTGGAAGCCCGGGCTCCGAGGCGCGGTCTTGAAACGGGCCGACTTGGTCGCGGGACTTTTCCGGGCCTGGAAGCCCGGGCTCCGAGGCGCGGTCTTGAAGCGCGCCGATGGAGTCGCGGGCGACGTCTGCGGGCCCGGCGGTCAGCCGGGCGGGGGGAAGGTGTCGGCGCGCGGGGCCTCGGTGCCGGCATCGGCGTCGTCGCGCACCGACGCCACCGACCATTTGGGATGCACCAAAAGCAGCAGCATCACCGCCATCAGGCCGATCAGCGACGCCAGCAGGCGCGCCTGCGCGTCGCTGCCGGCATCCCATTCCAGCGTCAGCGGCACCTCGGTGCCGAGGAAGGGCGAGAAATGCACCCCGACCACCACCACCAGCAGCGCCATCAACACGGTCGCGGCAAAGCGGCGCGATGCGGGAAACAGCAGCAGCAACGCCCCCAGCCCCTCGATGACACCGACATAGAACCGCATCATCGGGTCGAAGATCGTGATGCCCGTGCGCGCGTTCAGCGTCTCGAACACCGCGCGCGCACTCTCGGCGTCGGTCAGCTTCTCGGCTGCGGCAAACAGCAGCCAGGCCGCGAGCGGGATCGCGATGGCCCAGCTGAGGATGATGCGGATCATGGCGCGTCCCAAAGGCCCCCCGCGGCTCTAGCGCCGCCGCCGCACGCCCGGAAGGGGTGGTGCTGCGCGGCACGACCATTGCAACGCTTTTCCCCGGACAGAACGTCCCGGCGCCCAGAAGGTGCGCCGCGCCCCGTTCCGGGCTTCGCCGTCCGCCCACGCGCCCCCCATCCAAGGTGGTGCGCCGAAGGCCCGGCGCTGCGTCCAGAAGGGCGCAGGTTCCCGAAAAACAGAGCCGCCCCGAGGGCCATCCGTGCCGTCCCGTCACCCCCTGGCGGGCTGTCGGATGCGGGGTCACCGCCCGACCGGCATGTTTTGCCGGCCAGGCAGGAATTGCCCGGTGCCGGCAGGCATTTCCTGCCGGGTCGAGAGGCCGTGTCCGCACGCCGCGCGGCAGCGCCGGGCCGGGCAGGGTGAGCGCGCGGTTAACGCGGCTGGCACGCACGATGCTGGACGGGGGCGTGGCCAAAACGGCCGCAGGGGCAAAACGCCCCGAGCCATCCAGAACGGAGCGAGCCAGAAATGCTCAGCGTCAACACCAACATGGGCGCGCTTGTCGCCCTGCAGAACCTGAACCGCACCAATGTCGAGCTGAACGAGGTCCAGAACCGGATCAACACGGGCCGTGCGGTCAATTCGGCCAAGGACGACGGTGCCACCTTCGCGATCGCGAAGGGCATGGAATCGATCATCTCGGCCAATGTCGTGGCCCAGCAATCGCTGAATCGCGGCATCTCGACGGTCGACGTCGCCATCGCGGCGGGTGAATCGATCGGCGACCTGCTCAACGAGATGAAGGCCAAGGCCCTGGCCGCCACCGACACGACGCTGACCGCCACCCAGCGCAACGCGTTCAACGCCGACTTCGTGGCGCTCCGCACGCAGCTGGCCAACGTGGTGTCCAACGCTTCGTTCAATGGCGTGAACCTGATCAATGGCTCGACCACGACCTATCGGGCGCTGTCGAATGCCACGGGCGGCACCATCAACGTGTCGGCCCAGAACTTCTCGCTGGGCGGTGCCAACGTCACCGTGCTGGCGACCGAAACGGTGACCAGCTCGTCGCTGGCCACCGCGGCGCTGGCCCGGGTGTCGGCGTCGATCATCAACCTAAACCAGGGCCTTGCGAACCTCGGCACCGCGTCGAAGTCGCTGGGCGTGCAGCGTGACTTCCTGGGCAAGATCTCGGACTCGCTCGAGGGTGGCATCTCCAACCTCGTCGACGCCGACCTGGCCCGCGAGAGCGCCCGTCTGCAGTCCCTGCAGGTCAAGCAGCAGCTTGGCGCGCAGGCGCTGTCGATCGCGAACTCGTCGGCCGGCGTGATCCTGTCCTTCTTCCGCTGAGGACGGTCCGGAGGCGGGGGCCCTGCCCTCGCCTCCACCCCCGCCCCTACGATGAGAGGAGCCGGCGGACGCAAGACCGTCGGATCACCCCATGATCGCATCAGGTGCAGGCGCCATCGGCGTCGTCCAGCTCACCCCTTCCATTCCCGCGCCCGCCCGCGAACCGGTGCCGGCCTCGGGCTCGACCGCCATCCTGGCCAATGCCGCCGGCGGGGTCGAACGGACCGCGGACCGCACGGTCCAGCGCGTCACGGCCGCCCAGTCGGCAATCGCGTCGGCCACCCGTCTGGTGATCGAGAAGGACGCTCAGTCCGGCGTGTTCGTCCAGCGGCACATCGACGCCGAGAGCGGCGCGCTGATGTTCCAGTGGCCGCGCGATTCGTGGCTGGTGCGCAAGGACGCCCAGGACGCGACCGGGCAGATGGTCGACCGCACGGCCTGAAAAGCCAGGCCGCGCAAGGCTTTTTCCTGAAGGGCGCCGACCCCCGGTCGCGCGCCCCGACCCCTTTTTCGCGCATACGATCCGTTAAGGATAACGGACGATAAACATCGTCGAGTCGGTGTGATGGCGCCTGTCGCCGTCCGCCACGACCGGAGACGACGATGACGACGAGCGTCCAGACCAATATGAGCGCCCTGGTCGCGCTGCAGAACCTGAACGCCACCAACCGCGACCTGGTGGAGTCCCAGAACCGGGTCTCGACCGGCCTGTCGGTGGGAGGCGCCAAGGACAATGCGGCGGTGTTCGCGGTCGCCCAGAACATGCGGGCCGACATCGGCGCGTATGCGGCGGTCAAGACCTCGCTCGACCGGGCCCGCTCGATTGCCGACGTGGCGCTGGCAGCGGGCGAGTCGATCTCGAACCTTCTGGTCGAAATGCGCAACAAGGTGACGGCGGCGCTGGACCCGTCGCTGGATGCGGCCTCGCGCGCGGCCTACAACGAAGACTTCGCCGCGCTGCGCCGTCAGATCAACTCGATCATCAACAACGCCAATTTCGACGGGGCGAACCTGATCAACGGCTCGCTGGCGGCCGGCATCCAGTTCCTGGCCGATGCCGAGGGCGTCAACCGGCTGACGCTGAACGTCGAGAACATGAACTTCTCGGGCTCGATCATCACGCTCTCGACGACCCAGAACATCAACTCGGTGACCAATGCCCAGGCGGCGCTGACGGCGCTCCAGGCCTCGATCACCAATGTGAACGCCGCGCTGGCGCGGTTCGGTTCGTCGTCCAAGATGCTCGAGGCGCACCAGACCTTCGTGGTCAAGCTGTCGGACACGCTGACCGGCGGCATCGGCAATCTGGTGGACGCGGACCTGGCGCGCGAGAGCGCGAACCTTCAGGCCCTGCAGGTCAAGCAGCAGCTGGGCAGCCAGGCGCTGTCGATCGCCAACGCGGCGCCCCAGGCCCTGCTCTCGCTGTTCCGCGGCTGACGGCACGGCGGTGCTGCGCGGCACGCACACCGGGCTGCGCGCGATTGCGCGGGCAGACCTCGAGACGCTGCGCGGCTGGCGCAACCGCCCGTCCCTGCGCCGCTTTTTCCGCGAGCACCGCGAGATCAGCCCCGAAATGCAGGAGCGCTGGTACGAGGCCGAGGTGCTGGGCGCCCAGCGATCGCGCATGTTCGCCATCGAAGAGCTGGACACCGGCCGCCTGATCGGTGCGTGCGGCCTGGTGTGGATCGACTGGGTGAACCGCAACGCCGACTTTTCGATCTATCTGGGCGCGGACGACCTCTATGTCGATCAGCGGCTGGCGCCGGACGCCGGGCGCGTGCTGCTGGACTATGGCTTTGGCGAACTGGCGCTGCACCGGGTGTGGGCCGAGATCTATGCCATCGACACGGCCAAGCAGGCGCTGCTGCCTGCGCTGGGGTTCGTCGCCGAGGGCCGCCAGCGCGAGAGCCACTTTACCGAGGGCGCGTGGACCGACGGGCTGCTCTATGGATTGCTGGCGCGCGAACACGCCGCCGCCAGGGCCCGCGCCAGCGCGTCCTGACTGAACGGCTTGGCCAGGCGCGCCACCTCCAGCCCCTCGAGCGCCGGGATTTCGGCATAGCCGGTCGCAAGGATCACCGGCAGATCGGGGCGGGTCTCGCGCAGGTGCCGCGCCAGCGCCGCGCCGGTCATGCCCGGCATGGAGTGGTCGGTCACCACCACATCCACCGCGGTCCCCGCCGCCAGCACAGCCAGCGCCTCGTCGGCCGAGCGCGCCACGATGACCCGGTGGCCCAGATCCTCGAGCATGCCCTCGGTGCCCATCATCACCAGCGCATCGTCATCGACCGCCAGCACGTCCAGCGCGCGGGTGGCGGGTTCGACCTGGGCGGGACGCACCGGCTCGAGCGGGTGTGCACTGTCGGGCGCGGGCGGCAGCCACAGCTCGACCGTGGTGCCACGGCCGGCGGCGCTGGCGATGCGCATGGCCCCGCCCGACTGGGCGCACAGCCCGTGCACCATCGACAGGCCCAGGCCCGTGCCCTTGCCCACGCCCTTGGTGGTAAAGAACGGTTCGTGCGCCCGCGCCAGCGTCTGCGCATCCATGCCGCGCCCCTGGTCGCGCACGGTCAGGCGCACATAGCGACCGGGCGCCAGGTCGGTGGCGCCGGGTGCGGGCTCGGCCTCGTCGACCGCAATGGTGATGGTGCCGCCCTCGGGCATGGCGTCGCGTGCATTGACCACCAGGTTCAGCACCGCCAGCTCCAGCTGGCCCGCGTCCACCAAGGCGGGCACGATGTCGGGCCGGAGCTGGCGCTCGAGCCGGAAGGTCGGCCCCAGGCTGGGCGTCAGCAGCGGCTCGAGGTCGGCCACCAGCCGACCTAGGTCGACGGCGCGCGCATCCAGGTCCTGCTGGCGGGCAAAGGTCAGCAGGCGCTGGGTCAGCGTCCGCCCCCGGTCGGTCGCCGCAATGGCATTGTCGGCCAGGCGCAGCGCCTCGGGATCATGCAGATGGTTCTTGCGCAGCAGGAACAGCGCGTTCGACGCCGCCGACAGCAGATTGTTGAAGTCGTGCGCCACCCCGCTGGTCAGCTGGCCGATGCTTTCCAGGCGCTGGCCCTCGTGCAGCTTCTGAAGGGCGCGCGCCGCCTCGGCCGAGCGCAGTTCGACCTCGGCCTCGAGCCCCGCATTCATCTGGCGCAGCCGCTCCTCGCTCTGGCGCAGGCGGTCCTGGGCGGCGTCGCGTTCTGCGTCGCGCCGGGCCAGCTCGGCGTGCGAGCGTTCGAGGGCGGCGGCGACGGTGTCCAGCTCGGCAATGCCGAACGGGCCCACGCCATGGCCCTCGCCCCGGCCCATCGCCCCGGCAGCCTCGGTCAGCTGGCGCACCGGCACCAGGATGCGCCGCGCGACGACCCAGCCCACCGCCAGCGACAGCGCCAGCAGCACCAGCGCGGTCAGCGCCAGCTGGATGGCACCGCGTTCCAGGGGGCGGAAATAGGCGCGCTGGTCGATGCCCACCGCCACCAGCCATTCCAGGCCCGGCACGAAGGCAAAGCCGCCGACAATGGGCACCCCTTCATGGCTGACACCCTGCCAGTTGCCGCTGCGTTCGGGCAGGGCCAGCGCCAGTTCGCGGCTGATGGTGGCGCCGGCAAAGCGCGTCTGGTCGCGGGTGCGGATGACGATCCGGCGCTGGTCGCTGACCAGGGCGGCAGCGACGAAATCCTGCTCGATCGAGTTCGAGAGGGCGGTGCGGATGCCCGCGCCCGGGATCAGGGCAACGACATGGCCCACCAGCTCGCCCTCGCGCATCACCGGTGACATCACCCCCACCGCGTCGATGCCGTCCAGCCCGGTGAAGGCGCGGTTTGCGCGATTGGCCAGCACCGAGGCCAGCGCCACCGGGTCGAGCGGCATGCCGGTGGCGACGATCACGCGGCCGGCCCGGGAAATCAGGATGACGTCATTGCCGGTCTCGCGCCGGGCCTCGACGGCGCGCGGCAGGAACTGCTCGGCGCTCAGCGAGCGCGCGGCAAGCGTGCCCGCCAGAAAGTCGGTCAGCGTGTGCGCGGCGTTGAACTTGGCACCGACATCATTGGCCGATGCGGTGGCCGCCAGCCTGGCCTCGCGTTCGATGCGGCGCTGTTCGCCGTCGGCCGCCCCGGCCAGCAGCACGCCCAGCGCGATCAGCGTTGGCAGGATCAGGGCAACCCCGAAGGCCAGCAGCAGCCGGGGTACGGACGTCTTGCCGCGGAGCGCCTTGACCGGCCTGTCCCGATCGCCCTGCGACGGGGCGCCGGGAGGGGCAGAGGGAGGGGCACCGGTGGGGGTATCGCGCGCCGCATCGGCCGACGCGCCGTCCGCAGGGGTGCCCCCCGGCGACGCGGCATCAGCCCCCGCCGGAGCCGGCGCAACGGCACCGTCGGCCGCGGGCTGCCCACGGCTGGCGGCGTCACCGTGCGTGCGGCGCACGGCCGATGGGTCTCGTCCGATGGCTGCATCGGCCGGCATGTCTTCCCCCGCGCCCCCGGACATCATCCAACCCGCCGACATGGTCCCTGGGCGCACCCAGCGCGTTGGCACGCGCGGCGCGCAACGTCCAGCGTCTGTCGCGGTTGTGAACCGGGGCCACCGCGCGCCGTCGCCGCCACTGGCGGGCCGGTCGCGGAGGGCCTATGTGCACCGCCTTGTCCCTCTGCCGCCGCACTTTGCCCCGAGAGGCCCCATGTCCATCCAGCCCGACACCGCCGCGGACCCGCTCGCCGGGGTTCCCCAACAGGCCGCCACCACCGCGCTCACCACGCCTGTCACCGTGCTGACCGGCTTTCTGGGGGCCGGCAAGACCACCCTCTTGAACCGCATCCTGACCGGCGACCATGGCCGGCGCTATGCCGTGATCGTCAACGAGTTCGGCGAGATCGGCATCGACAACGACCTGGTGGTCGACGCCGACGAGGAAGTGTTCGAAATGAACAATGGGTGCATCTGCTGCACCGTGCGGGGCGACCTGATCCGCATCCTGTCGGGCCTGATGAAGCGCAAGGGCGGGTTCGACGGGATCATCGTCGAGACGACGGGGCTGGCCGACCCCTCGCCCGTCGCCCAGACCTTCTACGCCGATGACGAGGTGCGCCAGCGCACGCGCCTCGATGCCATCGTCACCATGGTCGATGCCAAGCACATCGAGGCTGCTCTGCTGGATGCCAGGGAAGCGGCCGAGCAGGTCGCCTTTGCCGACGTCCTGGTGCTGAACAAGACCGATCTCGTGACGCCCGCCGACCTGGCGCGGATCGAGGCGCGGCTGCGGCGGATGAATCCGGTGGCGCGCATCGTGCGGGCCGAGCGGGCCGGCGTGGCGCTGGACCAGGTGCTGGATGTCGGCGCCTTCGACCTGGGGCGCATCCTCGAGGTGGACCCGCGCTTCCTGGGCAAGGCGGGCACGCCGGACCACGACCATGACCACGGCCATTCCCACAGCCATTCCCACGGTCACGACCATGACGGGCATGCCTGCACGGCAGACCATGTGCATGACGAGCACTGTGGCCACGATCACCACGGCCACGATCACCACGGCCACGATCACCATGACCACGCGCACGACCATCAGGACCATGCCCCTGCCGCGGGCGGGCTGGACCCGTCGCGCCATTCGGACGGGGTCGAGAGCGTCTCGTTCGCCTTCGACGCCCCGCTGGACGAGAACAAGGTCCAGGACTGGCTGGGCGAGGTGTCCCAGCGCCTGGGCCCGGACCTGCTGCGCTACAAGGGCATCCTCTCCATTGCCGGCAACGACCGGCGGCTGGTGTTCCAGGGCGTGCACATGATCCTGGACGCCGACTGGCAGCGCGACTGGCGCGCGGACGAGCGGCGGTGGAGCCGTGCGGTGTTCATCGGGCGCAATCTGGACCGCGAGGGGCTGAAGGCCGGCTTCGAGGGATGCCGGGCGTGAGCATCGCCGCAGATGGCCCGTCTGCCGGCGCCGCACAGCGCAGCTTTGTCGACGAGAGCGGGCTGCGGCTGGATTTCGACGGCGCCTTCGTGGTGGCGATCATGCCGGCGGCGGGCGGGTTCGCCTTTGCGCTGGGCGACGGGACGGTGCGGCTGGTGCTGGCGGACGGCACGCCCGGCCCGGTGGCCCAGGCCCATGACGGGGCGGTGCTGGCGGCGGTCGGGCTGACCGATGGCACGGTCATCAGCGCCGGCGATGACGGGCGGGTGGTGCGCGTGGCGCCCGACGGGGTGGTGCGCGTGCTGCTCGAGGCGCGCGGCAAATGGCCGACCGCGCTGGCGGCCACGCCCGATGGCGCAGTGATCGGCGCGGCGTTCGGCAAGACGCTCGTGACGCTGGACGGCACGGGGAGCGAGCGCGTGCGCCTGGCCCTGCCCGCCAGTGTCGAGGCGCTGGCGTTCGATCCGCGCGGCAAGCGCCTGGCGGCGGCGCATTATGGCGGGGTGTCGCTGCTGATCCCCACCATCGCCGGCCAGACGCCCAAGACGCTGAAATGGAAGGGCAATCATGTCGCCGTGACCTGGAGCCCGGACGGGGCCTTCGTGGTCACGGGCATGCAGGAAAACGCGCTGCATGGCTGGCGCGTCGCCGATGGCATGGACTTTCAGATGGGCGGCTATGCCCGCAAGGTGCGCGCGTTCAGCTGGCTGCACAATGGCCGCTGGCTGGCCACCGGCGGGGCGCCCGTCATCCCGATGTGGCCCTTCGTCAGCAAGGACGGACCGATGGGCAAGCGGGCCGAGACGGTCGGCAACGCCAACGCGCCGTTCGCGGTGCTGGCGGCCCACCCCGCCGAGGACATCGTCGCCGGCGGCACCGAGGACGGCCTGCTGCAGCTGGGCCGCCTGGGCGCCCCCAAACCCGCCGACCTCGACCCCGAGGGCCCCGCCCCGATCAGCGCCCTGGCCTGGTCACCCGACGGCTGGACCCTCGCCTTTGGCCGCGAGGACGGCAGCGCCGGCCTGGTCTTCATGCCTCGCGGCTGACCTTTGACGCGCCGCCGCAACCCGCGAGCACCCGGAACCGCCATCCACCTGTTGAATGAAAACCGCCCGTCATCCAGGCCGAAGCGCAGCGCAGTGCCGGGACCTATCCCGCAAGCGTGCT
>DBAV01000161.1:479-6978 GCA_002291875.1 Hyphomonadaceae bacterium UBA1001 | reverse complement strand
CGGAGCGCGGGCCTCCGTGCCCGCCCACCCCTTGCGAGTTGGCCCACCCTATACCAGCCCCACCCCGTCGAGCGGCTGCGCCATCATTGCTTGATTAAATCGAACCGAACGGTTCGGTTCGATTTTCGGCAACCATCTCACCGCCGAGCCTGTTGGCAGCATTGGGTGGTGCAGCGTGCCTCTCATGCACTGTGGGTTGGGTGGCCGGGCCTGAAGCCCTGCGATCCGCGGGCACCATCTCGACCGGGGCGCCTCGGACGCGAGGGCGCCGCCCGCGCCCATATCCCGCAGAACACACGCCGGACCGCGGGCCTCCGTGCCCGCCCCGGGGCAAGTGCCGGCGCAACATGCGGGCACGGAGGCCCGCGCTCCGGCGGCGGCCTGTTGGGTGAGGCCGGTCTTGTGATGTGCACGATCAAGGCCGGGCCCCTGTCTTTTCGGGCCAAGGCGCGGGGTCAATTCGGCGCGGCCGGCAACAGCGCCGACAGGGTTTCCAGCGTGTCGGCCTCGGCGGCTGGCTTGTCCCACCGGATGCGTGCGATGCGCGGAAAGCGCATGGCGACGCCCGACTTGTGACGGGCCGAGCGTTGCAGGCCCTCGAAGGCGATTTCCAGCACAAGGCCCGCCTCGCGCGTGGCACGCACCGCGCGCACCGGCCCGAACCGGTCGGTGGTGTGGTCGCGCACATACTTGTCCAGAAGGCGCAGCTCCTCGTCGGTAAAGCCGAAATACGCCTTGCCCACGGGCGTCAGCGCCTCGCCCTGCCAGACCCCGAAGGTATAGTCCGAATAGAGGCTGGATCGCTTGCCGTGGCCGCGCTGGGCATACATCAGCACCGCATCGACCGTGTGCGGCGTGCGTTTCCACTTCCACCACAGCCCCTTCACGCGGCCGGCCACATAGGGCGCGTCACGCCGCTTGAGCATCAGGCCCTCGGCGGCGGCTTCGGGCGGATCGGCACGCAGGGCGGCCAGGTGCTCGAAATCGGTGAAGGTCACCAGGGGCGACAGGTCGATGCGGGGGCTGGCCGAGCGGGCGACGAAGGCCTCGAGGCGGGCGCGGCGCGCATGGGTCGGCAAAGTGCGGATATCCTCGCTGCCGTCGAACAGCAGGTCATAGGCGCGGATGTGGGCGGGATGGTCGGCCAGCATGCGCGCGGTCACGGCCTTGCGGTTCAGCCTCTGCTGGAGGTCGCCGAAGGGCGCCACCTTCCCCTCGCGCAGCACGATCACTTCGCCGTCCAGCACACCCGGCTGGGTCAGCGCGCCCAGGAGGTCGGGAAAGGCGGCCGAAATGTCCTCGCCGGCGCGCGAATAGAGCCGTCGCACCCCGTCATCCAGCGCCGCCTGGACGCGGATCCCGTCCCACTTCCATTCGGCGAAATGGGTGTCGGGCCCGATCTGGGCATGGTCGGGCTCTTCGAGCGGATGGGCCAGCATGACCGGGCGGAACGGGGCTGCGGCGGCCGACTGCGGGCGCGGTGCTGCCCCCGAGAGCCAGGCGAACAGTTCGGGATAAGGCGGGCGCAGGCCGTGCCAGAGCTCTTCGATCTCCGCGACATCGACCCCGCCCCAATCGGCCAGGGCCTGGCGGACCAGCCGTCCTCCTGCCCCGATGCGAAAGCCGCCCGTGACCAGCTTGAGCAGGGCCCAGCGCCCCGCATCGTCCAGCGCGTCCAGCCATCCCTCGATCAGGGCGGGCACCTGGGCGCGGCCGGCAATCGACAGCGCCTCGACCACTTCGGGCAGGTCCGGCGGACGGTTGGCGCCGGGGCGGGCGGGCCAGATCAGCGCAATGGTCTCGGCCAGGTCGCCGACATAGTCATAGCTGAGCGCGAACAGTTCGCCATCGACGCGTGTGCCCACCAGCGTGCGCAGCATCGCCGGCTTGGCGGCGTCGAACGAGAGCGCGCCCGAGATCGCCGCGACCGCCATCCCGCGCTCGGGGTCGGGCGTGGCCGAGAAATACGCCTTCAGCAGCGCGATCTTGCCATTGCGCTGGGGCGTCAGCGTCAGCCGGTCGATCAGCTCGGCAAAGGCCTGCATGGATGACATATCCCCCTTCCGGTGTCCGGAAGGGGGAGAGTCCCTTGCCGGGCTCAGCGTTCTGCGGTGGGCTTGATGCCCAGCTCGCGCAGGATGTTGTCGGCACCATAGACCCGATCCAGCGCGTGGCCGATCGCTGCGGTGGTGACCGACACGGCCCGGTTCACGCGCGGATCAAAGCCATAATCGCCACCCAGCGAGTGGATGTTGCCGTCAAAGACCGCGCCGACCACCCGGCCTTCGCGGTCGATCAGCGGCGAGCCCGAATTGCCGCCGATGATGTCGTTCGATGACACCAGGTTGAACGGCACAGAAGGGTCGATGCGGCCGCGCGCGTCCAGCCAGCGCTGGGGCAGCGCGAAGGGCGGGGAGCCGGTCGCCCGCGTGAAAACCCCGCCCATCGTGGTGAAGGGCGTGACCGTGCGCCCCCCGAACGTCCAGCCCTGCACCCGGCCAAAGCTGAGTCGCAGGGTGAAGGTGGCGTCCGGGTACACATTGGTGCCCAGCACGGCGAACCGCGCCTGGGCGATGCGCTGGGCGGCCTGGTCGCGCGGGCCGGCCACGCGGGTGCGGAACTGCTCGCGCACCGCGCGCGCATCGGCATCGGTGCGGCGGACGAACTGGATCAGCGGGTCGGTCGAGGCCTCGATGGCGGCCTGGCCGCCGCGCCACAGGGCCAGGCGCGCCGCCGGATCGCCCAGCGTGGTCGCGGCGGTCAGCCGGATTGCCAGGTTCTCGGGGCTCTCGGTCCCCAGCAGGCGCTGCACCGCCGGGTCATCGACGCTGAGCAGCTCGCGCGTGGTGGTCAGCCACGTCTCGATCGCGATGCGCTCGAGGCCGGGCGTGATGCGGTATTCGGCAGCGAACTGACGTTCGATCTCCTCGAGGCGGGCATCGGCGAATTCGGGCAGACGCTCGGCCGAGGGCTTGGTGCGTTCGGCTGCGCCGCGCAACAGCATCCGCGCCGCCGAGAACAGCGACGAGAACGAACCGGCATTGGCCTCGAGATATTGATGACGCAGGAACAGCTCTTCCTGGGCGCGGACGGCGGCGTCCATGTCGGCCCACGGATCGCCGATCTCACGCGAGAGGCGGCGGTTCTGGGCGACACGGCGGCGCAGGTCCTGTTCGGCGCGCGCGTGCACGCCCATGAACTCGGCATCCGACAGCGCGCGCAGGCGACCGTTCCACGCCTTGAAGCTGTTTTCGACGCTGAAGGTGATGTCGGTGGCGTCGCGCCGGTTGTCGGCGCTCAGGCGCGCGAACTCGTAAAGCCGCCCGCGCAGCTGCGAGCGCACGTTCTGGGTGACGGGAATCTGCCAGTTGCGCAGGAAGGCCAGCTGGCTCTGGGTTGCCAGCCGCGAGGTCGAGCCCGGATTGCCGGCGACGAAAACCAGATCGCCCTCGGCGACCGCATCCTGTCGCCAGGGCAGGAAGTGCGCCGGCTGGACCGGCTTGCCGTCCTCGTAGGCCCGCAGGAAGGCGGCATCCAGATTGAAGCGCGGGAAGTTGAAATTGTCCGGGTCACCGCCGAAAAAGCCCACGGCAAACTCGGGCGCGAACACCAGGCGCACGTCGCGATAGTCGCGATACTTGTAGAGCTTGAACTGGCCGCCGCGATAGAGCGAGACGACCTCGCACTGGAACTGGTTCTCGATGCCGCGACAGGCCTCGGACTCGATGCGCCCGATCTCGGCGTCGCGCAGGCGGCTGAACTCGGCCTGCGGGCGACCGGCGGTTGCCGCACGCACCCGGTCGGTGACGTCGGTGATCGAGGTCAGCACCTGCGCGCCCACGCCGGGACAGGTCTTTTCCTCGCCGAGGGTGCGGGCGTGAAAGCCGGTGGCCTGCGGGTCGTTCTCGGGCGTGATCAGGTTCGAGATGCAGTCCGAGACACAGTGCCAGTTGGTCAGGATCAGGCCCTGGTTCGAAACGAACGACGCCGAACACCCCGATGTCAGGCGCACCGCCGACTGCTGCACCCGGTTCAGCCACGCCGCATCCGGGCCCCAGCCGAACGCCTCGCGCACGCGTTCGGACGGGAAGGCGTCAAAGGTCCACATGCCCTCCGCGGCCTTGGCCGTCGGCGCGGCCAGCGCGATTGCCGCGACCAGCGCGGCCAGCATCCTCTTCATTTCAGTCCTCCCCGGGGGGCTGCGCCCCTTTTCGTGTCGTCAAGGCCCGCACGCAATCGGCGGATCAGAGTTGTCCCAGCATGTAGTCGGCGGCCGAGACGCGGAATTCGCCGCCCTCCTCGACATTCAGGTGCGTGACGACACCGTCGCGCACGATCATCGAATAGCGCTGCGAGCGTGCGCCCATGCCAAAGCGCGAGCCATCGAACTTCAGCCCGATCGCATCGGCGAAATCGCCGTTGCCGTCGGCCAGCATCATGATGCCCTCGGCCTCGGCCGACTTGGCCCATGCGCCCATGACGAAAACGTCGTTCACGGCGGTGCAGGCGATGGCGTCCACGCCCTTGGCGCGCAATTCGTCGGCCTTGTCCTTGAAGCCGGGCAGATGCCGCGCCGAACAGGTGGGGGTAAAGGCACCGGGGACAGCGAACAGCGCCACCGTCTTGCCGCCGAACACCTCGGCGGTGGTGGTGGGCCGCGGGCCATCGGGGGTGGGGGTCATGAAGGTGACGTCGGGAAGCTTCTGACCGACTTCGATGGGCATGGGGTGCTCCTGATGGTTGCGGCCCTCCATAGGACCGCCCGCCATCGCGGCAAACCCCTTTTCCGCGCTGCTGCACAGGCGCCCTGCGCGCACGGTCGCCACCGCTGACGATGCTTGCATGCGGGAACGCGAACCGACAGCATCGGTTTCGGCAACACCGGAACCCGGGAGCGAGCCCGAATGCTGCATGCGAGACGACGCGGCCCCAGCCTGAACGCCCAGCGCCCCATTGATGCGGGCGACCTGGCGGGGCGCCTGCTGGTCGCCTCGCCCCAGATCAATGACCCGCGCTTCGAACGCTCGGTCATCCTGCTGTGGCGACAGGACGAGGACGGCTCGGCCGGCTTTGTCATCAATCGCCCGCATGCCGAACTGACCATTGCCCACGCCATCCGGCCGCTGGGGGTCAAGCCGGGCGCCTGGGGTCGCCGCGCCATGCTCGACGGTGGGCCGTGCCAGACCGACCACGGGTTCGTGCTGTTCGACGAGGCCTGGGCCCACCCCGACGACGACGCCCAGCCGATCGTGCCGGGCATCCTGATGAGTGGTGCCCCGGCGGTCCTGGCGCGGCTGGCACGCCAGCGCACAAGTCCCCGCGCGGTGATGGCGGCCGGCCATGCCGGCTGGGTCACCGGCCAGCTGGAAGCGGAAATTGGCGAGGGTGCGTGGTTCGTCGCCGATCTCGACGCGGACCTGATCTTCGGCGACAACCATGCCGGCAAGTGGCCCAGGGCGCTTGGCAGCATCGGCATCGACCCGGCTTTCCTCTCGGCGGTGAGCGGAACGGCCTGATCGGCCAGCAAAGGGAGGGCGCGATGCGCTGGGAAGACAAGGAAGGCTCGTCCAACATCGAGGATGTGCGCGGACGCGGCGGCGGCGGTGGGCGCGGCTTTCCGCGCATGGGCGGGGGTTTTCCGGTGCGCGGGCGGCTCGGCGGCATCGGGCTGATCGTCGTGCTGGGCATCGCCTTCCTGATCGGGGGACCTCAGCTGGCGATGCAGCTTCTGGGCATGACCGGCGGCATGGGCGCCCCGCAGCAGGCGGCGGTGGAGAACGCCGAACCGGCGGCGACGCCGGGCGAGGATACGCGCTTTGTGTCGGCGGTCTTGCAGATCACCGAGGAATCCTGGGCCCAGCAATTCCGCAGCGGCGGCATGGCGGCCTTCGGCGTGCCCGCCGGGTCGGTCTATGAACCCCCGCGCATGGTCGTGTTCCGCGAGGCCGTCCAGACCGCCTGCGGGGTGGGCCAGAGTGCAATGGGCCCCTTCTACTGTCCGGGTGATTCCAAGGTCTATATCGACCTTGCCTTCTTCGACGAGCTGTCGCGGCGGTTCGGGGCGCCGGGGGATTTCGCGCAGGCCTATGTCGTCGCCCACGAGGTCGGCCACCATGTCCAGAACATCATCGGAGTCATGGACCGCACGGCCCAGATGCGCGGCCGACTGAACGAGCGGCAGATGAACGAGTGGCAGGTTCGGGTCGAACTTCAGGCGGACTGCTTTGCCGGGGTGTGGGCCAATTTCGTCCAGCGCGATGGCCGGCTCGAGACCGGCGACATGGACGAGGCGCTGAAGGCGGCCTTCGCGGTGGGTGACGACACCCTGCAGAAGGCCACACAGGGCTATGTGGTGCCCGACAGCTTTACCCACGGCACTTCGGAACAGCGCATGTCGTGGTTCCGCCGCGGCTTTGACTCGGGCCAGCCGGCCCAGTGCGACACCTTCTCGGCGCGCGCCCTGTGAGATGATCGCCGGGGTGGACGAGGCCGGGCGCGG
>DBAV01000161.1:0-152 GCA_002291875.1 Hyphomonadaceae bacterium UBA1001 | reverse complement strand
GGGTGGACGAGGCCGGGCGCGGTCCGTGGGCCGGCCCGGTGGTCGCGGCCGCGGTCATTCTCGACCCAGCGCGCCCCCTTGCGGGGTTGGCCGATTCCAAGGCGCTGACAGCGGCGGCGCGCGTCGCCCGCGCGCCCGACCTCCGCGCGGGC
>DBAV01000089.1:22173-24573 GCA_002291875.1 Hyphomonadaceae bacterium UBA1001 | reverse complement strand
ACATCTCAGTGGCAGGTCAGGGGCACCATCGAGACGCGCAGTGCCTCCGGCGGTGAGGCGATCAACCTCCAGGGCAGCACAACGCCCCACACGATCGCGAATTCCGGCACGATCCGGTTCGTCACCACCGATCCCAATGCGGGCAACCTGTCCAACGCCATCAATATTGGCGGGTCGGCCACCGGCCCGCATCAGATCACCAATTCGGGGACCATCACGGCGCAGGCCAACCTGTTCGCGGGCGGGATCACCGCCTCGAACAGTCGCATCCAGCTCACCAACCAGGCTGGCGGCGTGATCGAGGCGGTGGCCGGTCAGGGGTTCACCCAGACGACCGCCATCACTGCCCGCGCAGGCTCGCAGATCCTGAACAGGGGGATCATCCGCGCCGTTGGCGGCAATTCCCGGCGCGGCATCGACTTGAGCGGCGGCACCGGCAATTCCGAAGTGTTCAACCTCGGCACCGGCCGCATCGAAGGCGCGACGTTCGGCTCCGGGGTTCGCGGCGCGGTGGTGTTGGGCAGCGGTGACGACCTGGTCGGCAATGAAGGCACCATTGTCGGCGACATCGTGGCGGGTGGCGGAAACGACCAGATCGGGAATCTCGCTGGTGCGCTCATTCAGGGCGACATATATCTGGGTGCCGGCAACAACCTGCTCGAAAATGCCGGCACGATCGAGGGCACGGTGTCGATTGCATCCGGGCGCGTGGATTTCACCAACAGCGGCCTGTTCGTCGGCAGTCTGAACTTCTCCAGCGGCGACAGTTCCGTTGTGAATTCCGGGCGTGCGGAGTTGAATTTTGCCGCCCTCGGGTCCGGCAGCGACTCGATCCTGAACAGCGGCACCATCACCTCGGGGCCGGGCGGTTTTGGCACCTTCATCTTCATGGGAGATGGCGCCGACCTGTTCGACAACCGCGGCGTCTTCGAAGGCAATCTGTTTACCGAGGCCCTCGACGATCAGGTCCTGAACTCGGGGACGTTCACCGGCAATCTCGACCTTGGTCAGCGCAATGACCGCTTCGAGACCAGCGGAACCTTTCGCGGTGACCTTTCGGCGGGCACAGGCGACGACACCGTCATTGTTTCGGGGGCGATGGTCGGCGATTCCTTCGACCTTGGCGACGACAACGACCTGATGGAACTGCGTGCCGGTGCGCGGTTGGAAATCCTGGGCACCGGGACAGTGGTCGACGGCGGCGCCGGCAGCGACATCCTGCGGTTTGCGCTGCCCGGCGACGGCACGGTGCGATTTGGCGCTGCATCGGGGCCCGTGCTCCGCACCCAGATCAACGGCTTCGAGACGGTGGAAAAAACCGGTGCAGGCACGCTGACCCTGCGCGGCCTCGTGGACATTTCCGGCATCGACATTCGCGAAGGGCGGATGGTCATCGGAGGTGACGGGGATGTCAGCCTGTTCGGGAATGGCATCAGCCTGCGGTCGGGCACCGCGTTGCGGATCGACCCACTGGGCCGGATGACAGGGGGCGGCGCACCGCAGCTGGTCACCATGGCGGGCGCGAGTTCGCTCGACAATGCGGGCACCATTCTGGGCGAAGGTGATGATGGCGCGAACGTGGTGGGGGAAGCGGCCGGTGGCGCCCTGACCGTGACCAATTCGGGGCTGATCGAGCGCCTCGCCTCGGGCATCACGCCAGGCGGGTTTTCCGCCGCGCTGCGGATCAATGGCGCGTCCGGCGCGGTGACCACGATCACCAACTCCGGCACGATATCCACCGACGTCCTGACCCGCGGGGCAGGGATCGACGCCCCTTCCGAGCGTATCGACCTGACCAACACCGCCAGCGGCGACATCTTCGCGCGCGAGACGGTGTTGGGCGGCGGGCTGGAAACCTTCGGCGTGCGGGCCGCCTCGTCGAGCCGCATCATCAATTCCCGCGGGATTTTCTCCCAGGGGTTGACCGCCACCGGCATCCGCCTGCTGGGCGCGACCGGCACCGCCACCATCGAGAACCGCGCGGGTGCGCTCATGCAGGGCCTGGGCACCACCGGCGCCGGGATCGGCACGGGCGTGTCGACCCAGGGCGCAGTGAATTTGACCAATGCGGGCAGCATTGAAGGCATCGGCAATGCCGGCACAGGGCTCCAGGTCGGCTCGACCACCACCGCGTCGAGCATCACCAACACCGGCACCATTCGGTTTGCGCTGAGCGCGGGCGGGTCGGGGCAGGGCGCGGCCATCACCCTGGCCGGCACGCCCACGGCCCACACCCTCAACAATGCGGGCACCATCCGCGGCGAGGGCGGGTTTTCGGCCCACGGCGTCCTCGCACCATCGGCGCGGCTGACCCTGACCAATGCGTCAGGCGCCGTGATCGAGGGTCTGGCCAATCCCGCCTCGGGCACGGGAGCAGCCGTGCAGGCGGGCGCCGGTTCC
>DBAV01000089.1:21610-21852 GCA_002291875.1 Hyphomonadaceae bacterium UBA1001 | reverse complement strand
TGCAGGCGGGCGCCGGTTCCAGCGTCACCAATTCGGGCATCCTGCGGGCCACGGGTGCGCAGCGCACCGGCGTGGAGCTCAGCAGCGGGACGGGGGATTCGCTGGTCGACAACCGTGCCGGGGCTTCGATTACCGGCTCGCGCTTTGCAGCCTCGCCCACCATCGGCGCGATCCTGCTGGGCTCGGGCAATGACCGCATCGTCAATGCCGGTACCGTCACCGGCGACATCCTGATGGGCGGC
>DBAV01000089.1:0-21440 GCA_002291875.1 Hyphomonadaceae bacterium UBA1001 | reverse complement strand
ATGACGCCGCGCGCGCCGCGCTCCGCGCCGAAATCCTCTCGCTGACCGGGCGGGACGTGTTCGGCAGCACCGGCCGGGACGCGATCTTCGGCAGCGTCGCCGCCGACCGGCTCTTCGGCGACCGCGGCGATGACCTGCTGATGGGCGGCCCGGGCGGCGACATCCTGATGGGCGGCGGCAATGACCGCATCGAGAATTCCGGCACGCTGTCGGGCGACATCGAGCTCGGCGCGGGCGATGACGTCGTCGAGCTGACGGCTGGCAGCACGGTACTCGGAGCGGTCAATGGCCAGGCCGGTGCCGACATCCTGCGCATCATCGCCAGCGCCGACACCACCCATGCCGGCAATGACGCCTTCTTCTTCGGGTTCGAGACGGCCGAAAAGACCGGCGCCGGCACGCTGACCTTCACGGGCACCATGTTCGTGTCCGACGGCTTCACGGTGCGCCAGGGCGCGCTGTCGCTGGCGTCCGGATCGGCCTTCGAGGTCGGTGGACCGGGCCTTGTCCTTCAGTCCGGGACCACCCTTTCGGGACTGGGCAGCGTGCGCGGCGTCGTTGATGTCGCCTCGGGCGGGGTCGTGGCAGCCGGCATTCCGGGCAGCGGCACCATCGGGGTGCTTTCGGCCGACGATGCGCGCTTCCGCGCGGGATCGATTCTGGATGTCGATGTCAACGCCGCCCAGTCTGACCGTCTGGTCGTGGCGGGCATCACCACCGTCGATACCGGCGCCCAGGTGCGGGTGCGCTCGCTGGTCGACCGCACCGCCTTCCCCACGGGGCCTCAGCAATTCACCGTGCTGACCTCAGGTGGCGGGGTGACCGGCAATTTCCAGGTCGTGCCGCTGGCTTTCTTCTCGATCAGCAGTGCCAATACCGGCAATGCGATCGTGCTGACCATGACCCGCAATGCCGCCGACCTTGGCTCCATCGCGCTCGCCGACAACCAGCGAGCGGTGGCCGGCGCGCTGCAGCCGGTGTGCGACACCGCGAGCGCGGGCGATCAGCTCGCCGTGTGCGACACCTTCCTGTTCGCCACGGCGGGCGAAGCGCGCACCGGCCTTGACGAAGCCTCCGGGGCAGGGCTGTCGCACGCCGCCCCCCTGGTGGCCGACGCACTCGAGATTGCCGGGCGCAGCCTCGACCGGCGTGTGCGAACGGGGGGCGAAGTGCCCCAGGGGCTCAGCGCCTTTGCCGACCTCGTCGCCACTGCCGGTGAAATTGCCACCGAGCGGGGCCGTGCCGGTCGTGATGACACCCATTTCGGCGTCGTCGGCGGGCTCGAGCATCGCTGGCCCTCGGGCTGGAGTGTCGGCGGGCACGGCGCCTTCATCGCCAGCGAGGCCGACGCCGGCCTGCCGGCGCGCGCCACCCTCGAACAGGAAACCGTGCTGGTGGGCGCCCATGCGGCCTATGCCGCAGGCGCTGGGTCGCATCGGTTTCGGCTGGAGTGACGGCACCAGCACGCGCTCGATCAGCTTCACCGCCCCCGACCGCGTCGCCAGCGGCACCCCGGACGCAGACTCGCGGGTGCTGGCGCTGTCGGTCGCCCGTGCCATCCCTGCGGGCGGGTTCACCTTCACCCCCGAGGCCGGGGTCGAGGTGCGCGACGTGCGCATCGACGGCTTTACCGAAACCGGTGCCAATGCGCTGAACCTGCGCGTGGGAAGTACCGACCTCACCGGTGCATTGGCGCGCCTCGCCGGCACGGTGTCGACCAATCTGGGGGCGGTGACCCCGCGTGCCACCGTCGGCTGGCGCCAGGTGTTCGGCGATGACGTGCCGGTGCTCGACGCCGCCTTCTCCAGCGGCGCACGCTTCCGCGTCGAGGGCACGGGACGCGCGCGCGGCGACGCCTTCGTGGCGCTGGGCCTGGATGGCCAGCTGGGCCCGCTGACGCTGTTCGCCGACTATGAGGGTGATTTCGGCTCCGAGAGCCATGGCGTGCGGGCAGGCACGCGCATCAGCTGGTAAGTGCGGCGCGCACCGGTCACGCACGCAGGGCGGCGACCGGTGTGGCGGGCAGGGGGAATGCCGGGGACGGTCGATCAACCGTCCGCGTTGGGCGCCGGCTCCGGATCCATCGTGGGACCAGCGTCATGTGCGCCCCGGAACGCTTCGACGGTTGAGTCACACCCTCTCTGACAGAGGCAGGGCTACCAGCTTCGTCCATCCTTCGCCGCGACCCCAAAGACCCCAGCGTCGACACCTTCTCCTCGGGGAGAAGGTCATGTTTTGCTGTGCGAAACATGGGTTGAGGGGCCGGCGCAAACTTGGCGGTTCAGGCGCGTCCCGGGCTTTATTCCTGCTCGACCGATGACCCACTCAACTCGGTGTTTGCAAGCAAGAAACCGACCCCTTCGACGGTGAGAAGGTGTCCGCCTCGCGCGTTCCGGTGTCGATCAAGGGCATGATGGCGGGGGCCATGCTGGAGGTGGCGGCCGCCCTGGGGTTGGGCGGACGCGGGGTGCGGTGCGAGCCCCACGAACTGCGCGGGCTGGCCAGGCCGGCCATCCTGCACTGGGACCTCAACCACTTCGTGGTGCTGGTGAGGGCCACGCGCACCCACCTCATCCTGCACGACCCGGCGGCGGGGCGCGTGCACATGACGCTCGCCGAGGCGGGGCGGCATTTCACCAGCATCGCGCTCGAGCTGACGCCCACGCCGTCCTTCCAGCCCAAGCGCAACCGCAACCCCGTAAAGCTGTCGAGCCTGGTGCGCTTCACGCCGGCGGTCACGGGGGGCCTGGTCAAGGCGCTGGTGCTCTCGCTGGTGATCGAGACCCTGGTGCTGGCGGGGCCGTTCTATACCCAGCTGGTGATCGACAGCGCCATCCTGCGCGGGGATGGCCAGCTGCTGGTCGTGCTGGCGCTGGGATTCGCGATCGCGGCCACCTTCGAGGTGATCTCGGGCGCGGTGCGCGGGCTGGTGCTGCAGATGGTGGGCCATGCGATGTCGTTCGACATGCGTGCGGCCCTGTTCCACCATCTGGTGCGCCTGCCGCTGAACTGGTTCCAGAAACGCCATGTCGGGGATATTCAGTCACGCTTCCAGGCCGCCGAACAGGTCCAGCACCAGATCACCTCGGGCGCCATCGCGGTGCTGCTCGACGGGGTGCTGGCGATCGCCACCGCCGTGCTGATGTTCATTTTTGCGCCGACGCTGGCGGTGCTGGTGATGGGCGCGGTGGCGGCCTTCGCGGCGATCCGGCTTTTGACGCTGGACCTGCAGCGCCGCACGGCGGCCGACCAGATCGTCAACGACGCCAAGGAGGAGACGCGCTTTCTCGAGACCGTGCGCGCGATCCAGACGCTCAAGGTGATGGGCGCTGAGGGACAGCGCGAGGAGGGTTGGCGCAACCTCGCCGCCGCCACGCTGAACTCGGGGATCCGGGCTGGCAACCTGCAGATCGGATTTGACGGGCTCAATCGCCTCGTGATGCGCCTGGTCGATGTGGCGCTGGTGTTCATGGCCGCGCGCATGGTGATCGAGGGCGGCATGACGGTGGGCATGATGACCGCCTTCCTGGCCTACAGGGCATGTTCAGCGCACGGGCCACCGCCTTCGTCGACCAGGTGATCGCATTGCGCCTGCTCGATTTGCAACTCGAGCGGATCGCCGACATCGCGCTCGCCGCCCGCGAGCCGGGGCTGGATGCCCCGCCGCGCGGCACGGGGGCCGTGCGCCTGCGCGGGGCGATCGAGCTGCGCAATGTCGTCCACCGCTATGCCGTGGGCGAGCCCGAAGTGCTGTCCGGGGCGTCGATGCGGGTCGAGCCGGGCGCCTTTGTCGCCATTGCCGGCCCCTCGGGGGCGGGCAAATCGACCCTGATCAAGGTGATGCTGGGCCTGCTCAAGCCGTCCTATGGCGAGGTGCGCGCCCAGCTTGGCGTGGTGATGCAGGACGATGCCCTGCTGGCCGGGTCGATCGCGCAGAATGTGGCAGGGCTGGACCCGTCGGTGGACATGGAGCGGGTGCGCGCGGTGTGCCGCCTGGCCCAGGTGCACGACGACATCGAGCGCATGCCGATGGGCTTTCATACCCTGGTCGGTGATCTCGGCGCGGCGCTGTCGGGCGGTCAGAAGGCCAGGCTGATGATCGCCCGCGCGCTCTATCGCCAGCCCTCGATCCTGGTGATGGACGAGGGCACCGCGCACCTGGATGTCGCCACCGAGATGGCGCTGAACGCAGCCCTCGCCACCCTGCCGATCACCCGCATCGTCGTCGCCCATCGCCCCCAGACCATCGCCGCCGCCGGTGAGGTGTGGGTGCTCGACCGCGGCCGGCTGATGCAGGTGCCAAGGCCCGAAACACCCGAGCCGCAAGGCGCGGGCGCGGCCGCGTGAGCGCGGCGACACGGGTTGGGGCGGCTTGACGCGTGAGGCGACCAACCGCGCTCCTTGACCATGCACCACCTGCCTGTGTCTGGCGCCGTCGGCCACAGCCGCCAAGCGCCGTGATCATTGCAGGGGTGCATGCAATCCGGCCCGAGCGCTGCTCGCCTGACCGCACGCACCCTCGCGCAACGCGGTGCCTGCTCAAGATTGGCACCAGACGGCAGCAGTGCTATCTTTGCCAGCATTGATCCCATGTGGCCCTGATCCGGAGGATGCCGATGCCTGCCAGCCTGCATGTGCGCAATCTGGACGAGGACCTCGTGGCACGCCTCAAGCGCCGCGCGGCCCGGCATGGCCGATCGGCGGAGGCCGAGCACCGCGAGATCCTGCGCCAGGCCCTGAGTACCGAGGCCGAGCCCTCATTCGAAGAGCTGGCCGCCCAGCTGCGCGCACTGACGGCTGGCCGGCGCCAGACGCCTTCAGAAGAGCTCCTCCGGCAGATGCGCGAGGAGCGGTGAGCGCCTTCGTTGTCGACGCCAGCGTGGCGGTCAAATGGGTCGTCGAGGAACCAGGCACGGCAAACGCGCTGGCTTTGCGGCGGGCGAAGCTGTCGGCGCCGGACCTGCTTGTTCCCGAGTGCGCCGACATCCTGTGGAAGAAGCACAGGCTTGGGGAGCTCGCGTCCGCGCAAGCCGTCATGGCCGCCCGACTGCTTGAGCACGCGGATATCGAGCGCGTCGCCATGGGCCAGCATCTGCACCGCGCGACCGCCATGGCGATCGACCTCGACCATCCCGCCTATGACTGCCTTTACATTTTGCTGGCGCTTGATCGAGGCTGCAGCCTGGTCACCGCCGACCAGCGCCTGGTGCGCACGCTGAGGCAGAGCGCCCACCCGGAGGTGGCCGCCGCCATTGTTGACCTGCAGGACGTGCCGCTCTGACGCGGCCACATTACAGCGCAAGGTGCATCGCGGGCAGGTCATGGGTCGGTGTGTCCGCGCGGGCCTGCGCCCCGTTCAGCATCCCTCATGAACCCACCACCGCCGCTGTCTCCACCGGAAGCGGCCACAGGTCAGCATAGGGCAATCAGGACAAGTTGGTGGGTGGACACGGAATGGGCGATTTTCGCGTGGCTTTGGATACGCACAGGACGCAGTGAACTGACTCCGTGGAATCCTTGTGGAGCAAGGGTTCTGCGAGGGTCTTCGGAAGCGGGTTCAAACAGGCTCGCCGCAAAAAACCGGCAGGGCTTGCCGTTGAACCGTTTCGGCCTTGGCGGTCATGAAGTCCCGGGCATATCGGCACTTCGGTTTTTTTTTACTCCATCGTTACAGCCTTGCTCTTCAATGTGATCGCGCATCGCGTGGCAGGTTATTTTTTCTGGGTCTGAACACTGGGTGTAAAGAACTGGAGGTCGGAAGGATAAGGTCGGGCCTGCGCGGGCTCTGAGGACGGCCTTCCAGCAAGCACGCGGGCACTGGAAAAGGCGGATATCTGGTCAGCGCGAGCGTGATGGCGCGGATTGCGAATGGTCGGCGCCTAGGCAGCGTGGACCTCGGTGTCCAGTGCGCCAAAGGTCGGGCAAGGTATTGACGGCAGGCGCCGCAGCACCGACTGGCGCGAACCACCCGGGCGCACGAACAGCATCAACCCCCCGCCATCCGGGTGCCGCCCCGGGGCCAGCCGGCCGGCGACGGTGGTGGCGGAGAGCCGGTTGAGCGCCATGACGGGTCCGTGCAGCCTTCCGTCACATTTTGGGACCGCGCCCCGACCCTAGCGTGACCCACCCCGGGGTCAACCAGGCCCCATCGAACCTGTCCCACATTTTGTCCCACACTCGCCGTGCGGACAGCGAGAAACGCCCGCGAACCCCGCGAAACGTTTGCCGCCGGAAAAGCCTTGCAGAACAACGACTTCTACCGGCTTCGGAAACACGCAGAAACAGATGGGCACAGTTTCGTGGCGGAGAGGGGGGGATTCGAACCCCCGATACAGTTGCCCGTATGCCGCATTTCGAGTGCGGTGCTTTCAGCCGCTCAGCCACCTCTCCGGGAGGCGCGCGGTTAGCGCAGGCGGGGCGCGGAAGCAAGGCGGATCGTGCATCCCACTGGCCGCGGCGGGGCGGCCGGTGCGCCGGTGCGCCGCTACCGAGGATTGCGCGTTCGTTCCGGTGGCGGCTGTCGTGGCGGGCGATCCGTGAGCTGCGGTCGCTGGTGGCGATGCCATTGCGCCGCGACAGCGATGGGTGGCGTCACCCCCGACGACCATCCGCGCCATGCCCAGCGCGCGCGATCACAGGCGTGCATAGCCTCGATTGTTGATGTAGGCCCGCAGGTCGGCCATCCGCGTCACCGGATCGGGGTGGGTCGAGAGGAATTCGGGCGGACGCCGCCCGCCCCCGGCATTCATCCGCTCCCAGAACCGGACCGCCTCGCGCACGTCATAGCCCGCCGTGTGCATGTAATCGACACCGATGCGATCGGCTTCGAGTTCCTGCAGGCGCGAATAGGGCATCAGGATCCCGAACTGGATGCCCAGACCCAGAATGGCCGCCGCCTCGCGCTGGAAACCGATGTCGGACTGGGCGATGGCGATCTGCCCGCCGGCGGCGGCGAGCTGGGCCAGCATGCCCTGGCTGGCGCGTTCGGAAGCATGGCGTGCGGTCACGTGCGCAACCTCGTGGCCGAGCACCGTGGCGACGTGGTCATCGCGTTCGGAAATGGCCATCAGGCCCGAAAAATAGCCGACCTTGCCGCCGGGCAGGACGAAGGCGTTCTTTTCGGGGTTGTCGAAGACCACGAACTCCCAGGGCTGGTTGCCGCGCCCGGCCGCCTCGGTGATGCGGTCACCGACCGAACGCAGGCGCGCATTCATCGCCGGATTGGTCGACCGGCGTTCCTGCGCGTTGACCTGCTGCCAAGCCGATGCCGACATCTGGGCCAGCTGGGCGTCGGAGATGAAGGCCAGCTGCGAGCGACCGGTGAGTTCGTTGGTGGTGCATCCGGCCAGCGGCATCAGCGGCACCACACTGCCAGCCGCGAGGCCCGCGACCAGCGCTCGCCGTGACATTCGCACCCGCCCGCGGGTTTCGACTTCGATCTCGCACATGGTCCAGCTCCCTGCCGATGCCCGTGCTAGTCAGAGGCGGGGAAGGACATCGGGTCAAGTCAAATCCCCCGTCCCTTCGCCCATGCCGACCCAACGCGTGATGAACGCAGCCGCGCAACGGGCGAGATGGCCCCGCGCGCCAACGCCGGGACATGCGGGGACGTTCCCGAAGCGATCCGCGGCCACCGCGCGTGCACCGACGCCCAGACACTGCGCCTGACACCCCCCTTTCCGGGCAGGGGATTCAGCGACATAGGCGCACATGCGGTTGACCCGCCGGGGTCTGCGCACCAATGTCGCGCCCGCCGGCATTCCGCCCGGCGCGCTGATCCGAGCGCGGAGCCTTCGTCTTGACCCAGACCGTCACGGCCAATTCCAATCCGGCGCGTGCCGCTGCGCCGGGCGGTCCCGTGACCGGGGCAATGACGGGGCCGATGCCTGGCCCGCTCAATGGTGCGGCGTCGGGCCCGTCGATGGCCGAGGGCCCAGGCGGCGCATCGGACGGCGCAGCTGTGCAGGCCGCGCGCGAGGCGGTCGAGCGGTTGGCCTCGTTGCTGGCAGAGGATCTGTCGGCGGTGGATCGGCTGATCCACGAGCGCATGGATTCGACGGTCGGGCTGATCCCCAACCTGGCGGGATATCTGATTGCAGCCGGGGGCAAGCGCCTGCGTCCGATGCTGACGCTGGCGGTCGCGCGCATGTTCGGCGGCGGAGGAGAAAACGCCCTCAAGCTGGCAGCTGCGGTCGAGTTCATCCACTCGGCTACCCTTCTGCACGACGATGTGGTCGACCGCTCGGGGCTGCGCCGCGGCCGACGGACGGCCAACCATGTCTGGGGTGACAAGGCGTCGATCCTGGTCGGCGATTTCCTGTTCGCGCGCAGCTTCAACCTGATGGTCGAAACCGGCTCGGTGAGCGTGCTCGACGTCCTGGCCAAGGCCTCTTCGGTGATCGCCGAAGGCGAGGTCATGCAGCTGGCGGCCGCCAATGACGCCTCGGTCACCCGCGAACGCTATATGAGCATCATCGGCGCCAAGACCGCAGCGCTGTTCGCTGCCTCGGCGCGCGCGGGCGCGCTGGCGGCTGGCCAGGCAGGCGCGGCCGAGCGCGCGATGGAAGGCTATGGGCGCGATCTGGGCCTGGCCTTTCAATTGGTCGATGACGCGCTGGATTATGGCGGACGCACCGCCACCCTGGGCAAGAATGTCGGCGACGACTTTCGCGAGGGCAAGGTCACCTTGCCGGTCATCCACGCCCGCGAGGCAGCCGGCACGCCCGAGGAACAGGCGTTCTGGCAGCGTGTGATGAGCGACCCTTCCAGCCAGACCGAGGGCGACCTGCCGCGGGCGCAGGCCCTGATGATGCGCACCCGTGCGATCGAGGCGACCCTGGCGGCGGCCCGCGACCATTGCGAGGCCGCGCGCTCTCGGCTGGTCCACGCACCCGACAATGCCTGGCGACACGCGCTGGCGGCGCTGGTGGATTTCGTCGTCCTCCGCGCCGCCTGAACGGCCCGCCCGCCGCGCGCCCTTGCGCGGTTTGCACGCGGGCGTGCGCTTGGCTAGAGCGCGCGCAACGATCCTCGCCCCCTCGCATGTCCCGGTCCGGGCGTGCCTTTGCCTCCGGTCAGCATCCCCATGTCCAGTATTGCCGAACGTCCCGTCCCGCGCGCGCCGCGCGGTTTTCCCGACCGATGCGCCGAGGTGCCGCGTGCCGAACGCGCCCTGATCGGGCGCATCGCCGCGGTCTATGAGGCATGGGGGTTCGAGCCGCTGGAAACGCCGGCATTTGAATATGCAGACGCGCTGGGCAAGTTCCTGCCCGATGCCGACCGGCCCAATGAGGGCGTCTTTGCGCTGCAGGACGATGACGGCCAGTGGATGGCACTGAGGTATGACCTGACCGCGCCACTGGCCCGCTTTGTCGCCGAGAATCCCGACACGCTGCCGCGCCCCTATCGGCGTTGGGCGGCGGGGCCGGTGTGGCGCAATGAAAAGCCCGGGCCGGGGCGGTTCCGCCAATTCACCCAGTGCGACGCGGACACGGTGGGCGCGCCCGGGCCCGCCGCCGACGCCGAGATGGTGGCGCTGGCCCTTGCGGCCTATGAGGCCGCCGGGTTGGCACCCGGTGAGGTGGTTCTGAAGGTCAATACCCGCCGTCTGCTGGACGGGGTAATGACGGCGGGCGGAGTCGACGGGGGCCAGCGTCTGGTGGCGCTGCGGGCCATCGACAAGCTGGACCGGCTGGGTGTCGAGGGGGTGGAGCGCCTGCTGGGCGAGGGACGACGCGACGAGTCCGGCGACTTTACCAAGGGTGCCGGGCTGACGCCGGCGCAGATCCAACGACTGGTGCGCTTCGTGGCCGTCACCGGGGGAACGCGCAGGCAGACGCTCGATGCCCTGGCCCCCCTGGTGGCCGCCAGCGAGGCGGGCCGTCAGGGGCTCGAAGAACTGGCGGTGATCGACGCCATCCTGGGTGCGCTGGGGATCGGCGAAGACCGCGCGCGGTTCGATACCACCGTGGTACGCGGCCTTGAATACTATACCGGCCCGGTTTTCGAGGCCGAACTCGTCGGGCGGCCCGAGGAGGGCGGCGATGTTGCGCGGTTCGGCTCGGTGGGGGGCGGCGGGCGCTATGATGACCTGGTGTCGCGCTTTCGCGGCGAAACGGTACCGGCGACGGGCTTTTCGGTCGGTGTCTCGCGGCTTCTGGCGGCACTGGAAACCCGTGCGCGCGCCCGAGGGGTGGCGCAGGGGCCGGTTGTCGTCCTGGCCATGGATCGCGATGCCATGGCCGGCTATTTCGCGATGGCGGCCGAACTGCGCGCGGCGGGCATCGCCGCCGAGGTCTATCTGGGGGCCTCGGGGATGAAGGCGCAGATGAAATACGCGGACCGGCGGGGCGCTCCGGCCGTGGTCATCGAGGGGTCGGACGAACGCGCGCGCGGCGTGGTGACGGTCAAGGACCTGGCCCTGGGTGCGCGGCTGGCCACCGGGATCGAGGAAAATGCCGCCTGGCGACAGTCGCGGCCGGCCCAAAACGAGGTTTCGCGCAACGCGCTGGTCGACGCCGTGCGCACGGTGCTGGCAGCAGCGGAGCAGGGGGCGTGAGCACCGTCGCTGACCCCGCTTTGCAGACGCAGCCGGTGGTGGCGCGCCTGATCGATATCCTGGGCGAAGGGGCACGGCGGATCGATCCGCCGGTATTGCAGCCGGCGCGCGTTTTCGCCGAACTGATCGGCGAGGAGCTGACGCGCCGTGCCTTCTTCACCAATGCCGTGGATGGCAGCGAGTGGGTATTGCGCCCCGATCTGACCATTCCGGCGGCGCTCGAGCATCTGTGCGGCCCTCTTGCAGGCGAATGCGAGCGGCTCTGCTATGCCGGTCTGGCCTTTCGCCAGCAGCCGCCCGGGCATGGCGGAGAGCCTGAATTCCTCCAGGTTGGGATGGAGTCGTACGGCGCGTCCGACGCGGTAGCCGAGGATGCCCTGCTGCTGGCCCGGACCATGGCCGCACTCGAGCAATGCGGGGTGCGCGACGCCGCACTGGTTGTGGGCGACATCGGCCTGTCGCTGAGCTTTTTCGAGGGGCTGGGGATTGAACCGTTCGAGGCACGCAGGCTGACCCTTGCGGGGGCGCGTCCGGGCGGGGTGGAGGCGGCCCTTGTACGCGCGCTGCGCGCACCACCCGCTTCGGACATCTTCACCCGCACTCTGGTCGGGTTGCCGCGCGCGGATGCACTGGCCCTCGTCGAGGAGCGCATTGCGGCGGGACACGGCCTTTTGGCCGGACGTACCGCCGAGCAGATCCTCGATCGCCTTCTGGCCAGGGCGCAGCGTGACGGGGCGCCCGCATTGACTCAGGCGCAGGCGCAAGGCGTGCGCGCCTGGACCAGCATAGACGGGGACGCCCGCGCCGCCATCGAACGTGCAGTCGAACTGGCCGGGCATCATGGGGTCGATCTCTCGACAGGCGCGGCGGGATGGATGCGCCGCCTGGTTGCGCTGGAGGGGCGGCCGGCAAGGTTCAGGGCGGGTCTGGCGCGCCCGCTGGAATACTATGACGGCATGGTGTTCGAGGTGCATGCACCATGGCTGGACGTTGCGTCGGGGCCACGCACGCTGCTGGGTGGTGGCGGACGTACGGATTCGCTGGTGGGGCGCCTCAGCCGGGGCAGGGTCGAGGTCCGCGCGGCGGGCGCGGCGCTGCGCCCGGCGCGGGTGCTGCGCGCGTCAGGGGGCGACAGGCGGGGGGCAGGGCAATGAACGGGCTTCTGTCTCTGGCGATCCCTTCCAAGGGCCGCCTCAAGGAACAGGTTGAAACCTGGCTGGCGGATGCGGGCTTTGCCGTTCGCCAGGAGGGGGGCGAGCGGGGCTATGTCGCACGCCTCGAGGGCTTGGAGGGCGTGGATGTCCGCCTGATGTCGGCAGGAGACATTTCGCGCGCCCTGATCGCGGGCGAGGTGCACCTCGGGGTGACCGGGGCGGACCTGCTGCGCGAGGATGGCGGGCTGCCGGATGGCCCGGTGCACGCCGTGCGGGGGCTGGGCTTTGGCCGGGCGGACATGGTGGTGGCCGTGCCGGACGGCTGGATCGACGTGGGGACCATGGCCGACCTTGCGGATGTGGCGGCAAGGACGCTGGCGGGCGCGGGCCGGCGGCTGCGGGTTGCCACCAAGTACCAGCGTCTGACGCGCGACTTTTTCGACGCCAATGGCGTTGAGGCCTTTCGGGTCATCGAGTCGCTGGGCGCAACCGAGGCTGCACCGGGGGCAGGGCTGGCCGACGTGATCGTCGACATCACCACAACCGGCGCCACGCTTCGGGCGAACCGGCTGAAGACCCTTGCCGACGGCCTGATCGTACGCAGCGAGGCGCAGCTGGCCGCGGCGCTGGGGGCAGGCTGGACAGACGGGCTGAGGGTCACGGCAGAAGCATTCGTGCGGACGCTGGAAGCGCGTGCGAGGGCCCGTGACACCCGCCTTGTCGATACCGGTCGCGAAGCGGTGTGGGTTACCGCGGAAAGTGCGCGCGCGCGGGCACTGTCAGGCACGGGTGCGGCCACAGGGGCCGTATCGATCGGACGGACGGACTTCCTGTTCGAGGCCAGAGAGCCGCGTTGGGATGCACTTGCCGCTGCGCTGGATCGCCGGTAACGCACCGCCCACCAGTGCATGTGCACACCCATTTTTCCTTTGCAGTGCAAGGGATTGCAGGCGATTGACAAGGCCATGCGTGTCGGTCAGAGCAGCGTGACCACCTGATGGATCCCGCCAGAGGATCCGGGGACGGCGTTTCGGGGAGGAGACGCCCTTGGCGCGGAGGGGCACACCGGAGGGTGTGCCCCTTTTCGCATTTTCGCGGCAATGTCAGGGCCGCAGATGGGTGGTGACCAGCGACAGCGGTGCGGCGGTCGAGCGCTTGGCAATGCGGACCACGATGCGCGACTGCACGTCAGAAACCAGGCCCAGTGCCAACAGCCGGTCGCGCAGGAAATCGTCATAGGCGTGCATGTCCCGCGTGACGATGCGGATCATATAGTCGACGGCGCCCGTCACCGTGCAGCAGTCCACCACTTCCGGCCATTGCTGGACCGCCTCCTCGAAGGCGGCCAGGTTCTCGCGCGAGGGCATGGCCAGCTTGATCGAGGCCATCACCTCAAAGCCGAGCCCCAGGCGCGCATTGTCCAGAAGGGTCACGCGGCCGACGATATAGCCCTGTTCCTCGAGCCGCTTGATGCGCCGCCAGGCCGGACTGGATGACAGTCCCACCTTGTCGGCGATTTCAGCCACCGAAAGCGCGGCGTCGCGCTGGATGATGTCGAGGATTCGGGCGTCGATGCCGTCGAGTTCGGCGGCGGGAGGAGACGGCGGCATGGGTCGGCATCCCTTCTGGCGTGACCGGTGGCGGCACTTGGCCGCCCGTCTGAAACGAATTGGCGTGGACCTGTCATGACGGAGGCATGAACGTGCGGAGTAGTGACTGGTTCGCGCAAGATTTGCAAATTTTTTCGCGCGAACCTGCGCTATAGCTGACTCAAACAACTCAGAGGCCAGGGAGGCCGACGCCCGATGGACATGCGACCCGTTTCGCTCGACGACAAGTACGACGCCATCTCGGGTCGGGTCTTCATGACCGGCATCCAGGCCCTGGTCCGCCTGCCACTGGATCAGATTCGCGCGGATCGGGCACGCGGCCTTCGAACGGGCGGCTTCATCTCGGGGTATCGCGGCTCGCCGCTGGGGGGTTATGACCAGCAGCTGGCGCGGCTCGAGAAAAGGCTGACGGCGCTGGACGTCGTGTTCCAGCCCGGGCTGAACGAGGATCTGGCGGCCACTGCCGTCTGGGGCAGCCAGCAGGTCGGCCTGACGCCGGGTGCGCGCAAGGACGGGGTGTTCGGGCTTTGGTATGGCAAGGCCCCCGGCGTCGACCGCACGGGTGACGTCTTCAAGCACGCCAATTTCGCCGGCACCAACCGGCTGGGCGGTGTTGTGGCGATTGCTGGTGACGATCACCAGTGCAAGTCATCGACGCTGCCATCCCAGTCCGAATATGCCTTCCGTGACTTCGAGATGCCGGTACTCTCGCCGTCGACGGTGGCCGAGGTTCTGGCCTTCGGGCGCGCCGGGATCGAGATGTCGCGCTATTCGGGCCTTTGGGTGGGCCTGATCGCACTGGCCGACACGATGGATTCGGGGGCCGTGGTCGATCTGGACACGCTGCCCGCCGAGTGGCGCGAGCCGGCCGAGTTCGCGCTGCCCGAGGGTGGTCTCTCGATCCGTAACTTCGACGAGCCGATGGCCAAGGAGCTCCGGCTGCGCCGGTTCAAGCTGCCGGCGGCCAAGGCGTGGGTGCGGGCGAACGGGCTGGACCGGCCTGTGTTGATGGGCGCACGTCCCCGGCTGGGCATCGTGGCCAGCGGCCAGGCCGTTCGCGACGTGTTCGAGGCCCTCGACGCCATGGGGATCGGCCCCGAACAGGCAGCCGATCTTGGCTTGGCGGTGTTCAAGGTTTCGATGCCGTGGCCGCTCGAGGGCGAGGCCGTCAGCACCTTCTGCCGCGGGCTGGAACGGGTGCTGGTGGTCGAGCACAAGCGCTCGCTGATCGAGGATCAGCTGAAAGACCTGTTGTACCACCTGCCCGACGCCGAACGCCCGCGCATTGTAGGCAAGCGCGACGAGGCGGGCGCGCCGCTGCTGTCGGATGTGGGCGCAGTGCCGGTGGCCGAGATCGTGCGCGCCCTTTTGGACCGCCTGCCGCCCGAGGCGCCCCGTGCGCAGGGCGAGGGCTATCTGGTGCGGATCGGTGCTTCGGGGCAGGCGGCGGTCTCGCTGGCGGGCGAACTGGCGCGCAAGCCCCATTATTGTTCGGGCTGTCCGCACAATACGTCGACCGTGGTGCCAGAGGGCTCGCGTGCGCTGGCAGGGATCGGGTGCCATTACATGGTCACCTTCATGCCCGAGCGGAACACCGATTTCACGTCCCAGATGGGCGGAGAGGGCGTGGGCTGGATCGGTCAGCAGGCCTTCACCGACGAGAACCATGTCTTTGTGAACCTCGGCGACGGGACCTATTCGCACTCGGGATCGCTGGCGATCCGGCAGGCCGTGGCCGCCAAGGCGAACGTCACCTACAAGATCCTGTATAATGATGCGGTCGCCATGACGGGCGGCCAGACCGTGGATTCGGGCCAGACCGTCGTCGACATCGTCATCCAGCTGAAGGCCGAGGGCGTGAAGGCCGTCGTCATCGTTGCCGATGACCTCGAGCGCTATCGCTGGGTGCAGGGACTGCCGGGCGGGGTGGAGATCTATCCGCGCGCCCAGCTCGACGAACTGCAGCGCCGTATGCGCGAGATCGAGGGCGTCACCGCCATCGTCTACGATCAGGTCTGCGCCACCGAAAAGCGCCGGCGGATCAAGCGCGGGCTGATGAAGCCCGACACCACCCGTGCCTTCATCAACACGGCCGTCTGCGAAGGCTGCGGGGACTGTTCCAAGGCGTCGAACTGCCTGAGCGTCGAGCCGGTGGAGACCGCCTTCGGCACCAAGCGCCGCATCAATCAGTCCTCGTGCAACCAGGACCTTCGCTGTGTGGACGGGTTCTGCCCCTCCTTCGTGACGCTGGAGGGCGCCAAGCCGGCCGCCAAGGCCGCAAGGCCCGAGCCGATCGACGCGACCAATCTGCCCGAACCTTCCTTGCCGGCGCTGGGAGAAACCTGGAATGTGCTGTTCACCGGGGTGGGCGGCACCGGGGTGACTACGGTGGCGGCAATCCTGGGGATGGCTGCGCACATCGACGGCGTGGCGTCATCGACCCTCGACATGACGGGCCTGGCCCAGAAGGGCGGTCCGGTGGTGTCCCACCTGCGGTTCGCCCGTTCGCCCGACCTGATCCGCTCGTCGCGCATCCCGCCGGCCGCGGTGGACGCGCTGGTGGGCGGCGACGTGGTGGTGGCGACCTCGAAGGAAACGCTGGCGATGCTGTCGCGAGAGGGCACGCGTGCCGTCGCCAACCTGGATGTGGCCCCCACGGCGGCGTTCGTGCGCGACCGGAATGTGCGGTTCGAAGGACGCGTGATGCGCCGCCGGCTCGAGCAGGCGGTGGCCGACCTTGCGACGCTGGACGCGGAAACGCTCGCCAGTCGCTTCCTGTCCGACAGCCTGTTCGCCAACATGATCACCGCGGGCTTTGCGTGGCAGCGCGGACTGCTCCCCGTGCGCCTCGAGGCGATCCGCAAGGCGATCGAGCTGAACGGTGCGCAGGTGAAGGCCAATCTTGCGGCTTTCGATCTCGGCCGGGTCGCGGCGGCAGCGCCGGAGCGTATTCCCGAACATCATGACCTGCGGGTGGAAGCGCCTGCTCCTGCCACCCTCGATGCGCTGATCGCCCAGCGCGAGGCGCACCTGACGGCCTATCAGGATGCTGGCTATGCACGCCGCTATCGCGATCTGGTCGACCGCGTGCGGGCCGCCGAGACCACGCTGGGTCTGGGGGAGGACCTCACCCGCGCCGTTGCGGCCAACTTTGCCAAGCTGATGGCCTACAAGGACGAGTATGAGGTGGCGCGCCTCTATACGGACGGGCGTTTCGCCGAGGAGCTGCGCGCAGCCTTTGCGGGCAATCCCAGGATGAAGGTCTGGCTGGCCCCGCCTTTGCTGTCGCGCAAGGGGGCGGATGGCAAGCCGCGCAAGATGGCGTTCGGGTCGTGGATCCTGACCGCCTTCGGCGTGCTGCGGAAGCTCAAGGGGCTCCGGGGCACCTCGGCCGACATCTTCGGTCGCACCGCCGAACGCCGCATGGAGCGGGCCCTGCGCGACCAGTACGAGGCCGATATCGACGCCCGGCTGCACGCGCTGTCGCCTGCCACGCATGCTTTGCTGGTCGAACTTGCGAGCCTGCCTGACCAGATCCGCGGCTTTGGCCACGTCAAGGAGGCTTCGGTTGAGGTGGCGGCGCACAAGCGGACCGATCTGCTCGCGCGACTCGACCGGGCCGAGGCAAGCCCCATGCCTGCGCTCGCCGCCGAGTGACGCCCGCTTCGTGCGGGGCGACCCGACGCGTCCTTTGCGCGTGGAGGAATTCAATGGCGGGAACAGCGACGTCCTCGCGCAGATCGGTCCACACCCCGATCGGCCGGGCGGTGTCGTGCTGCCACAGCAGCTTCACGCCGCGCGCGCCGCTGGCCTGGATCGAGGGCTGGAACGCGCCGGGCATGACGACATCGCCATAGCTGTCCTGCTCGCCAAAGCGGCTGGCATAGCCCGTGAAGGTGCCGTCCTCGCCCACCGCGCGGATGTCGATCGGGATCGCCCGGCGCTCGAGGGCACCGGCGGCGTTGCGGGTAACGATCATGTCTGGACTCCCGGGCCTCTGAACCCTATGTCTTCCTATGCTGCGGGCCGTTCCGGACGTTGGCCCCGGGGGTGCCTCACGGCGCGTACATCGGGGACCGCAGCAACCCCAGTCATCGCGGGCTCCACATGGTCACCAGCACCAACCGCTTGCGCCGTCCCTCGAACACAAGGACGTAACGACGCGGCCCGACAAGCACCTCGACCGTGAACCTCGGCGCACCGGACGGTGCGTTTGGCGAGTCGCCGCGCATGATCTGGGCCCAGTCGGCGGCTAGCAGCAGGGCCGCCCATTGCGCGATGTCCTGTGCGGTGATCGCGATTTGTCCCCGCGCGGCCTCCCGGACCGGATCGCCGTGGTTGTCGAATGCATGGCGTGTCGCGGACGCGTCCAGCGACAGCACGCGCGGCGGCGCGCCTGCCTTAATGGGGCGCAAGCCGAGCGCAATGACCCGGTCGGACAGCCCGTCAGGTACCACCGCGAGGTCGATTGCGGGCGCCGGCTGCCCCACGCGCCGCGTCAGCGCATCGTCGATCCATCGCGAGACCTCGCTTGGCGTCGCCAGCGCGACCGTCTGCGCCGGGGCGACCGTCTGCGCCGGCGCCGGCACCGGTGCGATCCGTGCCCGCCCCTGCCACCGCTCGGCCGTCCTGCGGTTCAGCACCACCAGCGTGCAGCGGCAGTTCACCACCTCTCGGGCGGGGCCCCTGGGGTCCAGTGGCCGGGCCATCTTCGCCCCACCGCCGGCGAACTCCTCGTCGAGTTCCACCACGTCGCCCGATGCCACCATGCGTGCGGCACGGGCGGTGACGGTTGCGCCCATCCTTGGCGGGCTTTATCGGAGGACGAATTGGAAGGTCGGCTCGGCTGGCCGGAACGGAGTGCCCGATGAACAGCTTCGACGACCGTGAGCGTGCCGAGGAATTCCGTTTCGCGCTGAACCAGGAGCAGGAGTTCAAGGCCCATGCGCGCCGTGCACGGCTGTTGGGGGAATGGGCCGCGGGCGTGATGGGCCTGCAGGGCGACGAAGCGCTGGCCTATGCCAAGTCGGTGGTGATCTCGGATCTCGAGGAGCCCGGCGAGGAAGACCTCTATCGCAAGATCCACGATGACCTTCAGGCGGCCGGATCGGCCCAGACCGAGCACCAGATCCGCGCGCACATGGCTGACCTGATGCTGACGGCGCGCCGTCAGATCGCCGAGCAGGGCTGAGGACACGAGCATGGCAGAAGGCGCGCGCGACCCCGTCGTCGTGGTGGGCATGGCCCGCACGCCGATGGGGGGACTGCAGGGCGAACTGGCGGGGCTGACCGCGCCGCAGCTGGGCGCGGCGGCCATCGCCGCGGCGGCGCAGCGCGCCGGCATCGGCGCCGATGACATCGAGCGGGTCGTCATGGGCAATGTGCTCTCGGCCGGCCAGGGCCAGGCGCCCGCGCGGCAGGCGGCCCTGGCGGCCGGCCTGCCAAAGTCTGCCCAGGCGACCACGCTGAACAAGATGTGCGGCTCGGGTCTGGAGGCGGTGGTCCTCTCGCGCGCTCTGATCGCCAGCGGCGAGGCGGACGTGATCGTCGCCGGGGGCATGGAGAGCATGACCCATGCCCCGCATCTGCTCAAGCGGTTCCGCGGGGGTCACAAGTATGGCCATGATCGCGTGCTGGACCATATGGCGCTCGATGGCCTCGAGGACGCCTATGAGGGTCTGGCGATGGGTGTGTATGCCGACCGCTCGGCGGCCGAGCACCAGCTTTCCCGTGCGGCCCAGGACGCCTATGCCATCGAGACGCTGAGGCGCGCGCAGGCGGCCAGCGAAACCGGCGCCTTCGATGCCGAGATCGTCCCCGTGTCGGTGGGCGGCAAGGCGCCGGTCGAGGTCGGCAGTGACGAGCTTCCGCGCAAGGCACGCCCGGACAAGATTCCCGGCCTGCGGCCGGCATTCTCGCCGGATGGTACGGTGACGGCAGCGAATGCCTCGGCAATTTCGGACGGGGCGGCGGCTCTGGTGCTGATGCGCCGCTCGGAGGCCGAGCGCCGCGGCCTGCCGCCTCTGGCGACCATCGTTTCGGCGGCTGCCCACGCACAGGAACCCTCGCAGTTCACGACCGCGCCCGTCCCTGCGATGCGCAAGGCGCTCGAGCGGGCGGGATGGTCGGTCGGCGCGGTTGACCTGTGGGAAATCAACGAAGCCTTTGCCGTCGTGCCGATGATCGCCATGCAGGACCTGTCGATCCCGCAAGACGTGGTGAATGTGAATGGCGGCGCCTGCGCGCTGGGTCATCCCATCGGTGCCTCGGGTGCACGGGTGCTGGTGACGCTGATCGCGGCGCTGCAGGCACGCGGAGCCCATCGCGGGGTGGCCAGCCTGTGCATCGGGGGTGGCGAGGGGATCGCGGTGACGGTCGAGCGCGCGGCCTGAACGGGTCAGCGCAAGGCCACGGGGATCATCACCTCGTTGCGTCGCAGGAAGGGCAAGGTCCAGGGCGGATCATAGAAGGCATAGGTGGGCGGGCCGACGCTGCGCATGCCGCGCGTCTCGATCCACCGCCGCAATTCCTCGGTGCGGTCCTGCAGCGCCCCGCCGCCCGCCAGGCCTGAAAACCGCAGAACAGCCATGCGGATGGCCGGTTTCTCTGCGAGGCGGACGGCCGGATCCAGCGGTTCGGGCAGGGAGGCCAGCGTGCGACCCTCGGGCATGATGAACCGCACGATCCAGCTTTCTCCGGCACCGGCCGTCTGGGTGACCGGGCTGGTCATGCCGATACGTTCGCCCGAGCGCTGTTGTATGACGGGGGCAGTCATCCCGATGCGATCGCGCGTGACGTTCACACCAAAGATATAGTCGGCCAGAGGCCGAAAGGCGGCATTGGCCGCCTCGCCACGTCCGCCCCGCACCGTGACCTCGGCGACGACCAGTGCAGGATAGTCGCGCACCTCGAACGCCCCATCGCGCGAAACCGTCCGGAAGGTGGGCTCGGGTGCGGCCATCGCGGCGGGCGCTCCTGAAAGGACAAGCGCGCCAACCAGCGCAAGGAGAGCCAGCATGGCGCGGGGCAGGGGAATCGACATGCCCTATCCTACGGTCTTTCGTGACGATCGGATGCGCCGTTCGGCCCCCCGTCAGCCTCGCCGCGCAGGAAGGTCGATGATCAGGCGCGCCCCGTGTCGCACGCCGCCCGCATCCAGCCGGTTCTCGGCGTGGATGCGCCCCTCGTGCGCCTCGACGATCTCGCGTGCGATCGACAGGCCCAGACCCGAATGGGTGCCAAAGCTCGCGCCCTCCGGGCGTGAGGTATAGAAGCGGCGGAAGATGGTCTGCAGGTTTTCGGGCGGAATGCCGGGTCCCTCGTCCTCGACCGTCAGGCGAACGCGCCCCGGCACCGGCCGTCCCAGACGCACCGTGACGGTGCCTCCGGGCGGGGAAAAGGTGCGCGCATTCTCGATCAGGTTGCGCAGCACCTGGACCAGCGGGCCCTCATAGCCGCGCACGGCGATCGGCCCGGCCGCAACGCCCGCGTCGCGCTCGAACACCACCGCGGGGCCGTCGGGCGTGCGGGTCTGCTCATAGATGTCGCACACGTCCTGTGCCAGCCGGGCCACGTCGACATCCGCCACCGGCGCGCGCTGCAGTTCGGCGTCGAGGTGGATGGCATTCTTGACGTCCGTGATCAGGCGATCGAGGCGGCGCACATCGTCCTGAATGATGCGATAGAGCCGTTCGCGGGCCTCGGGATCAGAGACATTGCGTGCGGTCTGCACCGCATTCGAGATGGAGGTCAGCGGGTTCTTGACCTCATGTGCGATGTCCTGGACCAGACGCTCATTGCCGGCGATGCGCTGGCTCAGGGCGGCGATCATGTCATCCAGCGCCTGTGCCAGATAGCCGATCTCGTCGCGCCGGCGGGCGATCTGGGGCACGCCCAGGCCCTTGTCGCCGCGGTCGCTGATCCGGTCGGCCGCGTCGGCGAGGCGGCGCAGCGGCTGGGCCACCAGAAACGCCAGCAGGGCCGACAGCATCAGGGTCACCGCCAGCGCCACGCCCAGGAACGGCAAAAGGCCGCGCCGCTCGGTCGCGAGGATCTCGTCCACATCGCCCGATTCCAGGGTCAGCGTGCCGACCACCGCTTCGACCCGGCGCACCGGCA
>DBAV01000038.1 GCA_002291875.1 Hyphomonadaceae bacterium UBA1001 | reverse complement strand
TCTCCCGCCCCAGGCCGAAATCCGCAGCGCTGCCCCGGTCGACCGCGATGGCAAGCCCCGGCCGGTGCTGCCGGGCGGCGAGGTGATCCCCGACGACATCATCCAGCGCCTGCCGCGCGTGGCCACCGACATGGCCCAGGTCGAGGCGCGCCCCGAGGCGCTGGTGCGCGCCGCCGAGGTCGAGGGCGTGCGCGATGCCCAGACCGTCATGCGGCGCCTGGGACTGCCGGCCGAGGTGCGCACCGACAGCGGCAATGTGGTGATCTCGATCGCCGTCGAGCGCGCGGTGCCGACCTCGTGGGCGTTCGCGGTGTTCGGCCAGGACGGCGCGTCGGTCGCGGCGGCCGCCGCCCCGCCGCCGACGCAGGCCGCATCCCCCGAGGGCGCACTGTCGCCGGCACCTGGGGGATTGGCGCCGCCGGCACCAGGCGGAATGGCGCCGCCGGCACCTGGCGGATTGGCGGTGCCGACCGGTGACCCCGCCGCCGGCGCCCCTTCGATCCCGCAGGTCACCGAACCGCCGATCTCGCTGCTGGTGGACACCGGCCAGACCTGTCCGGCGGGGGTGACGCGCGCGGCGCTGCTGGACGATCCGGCGCTGGCGACGGTGTGCGCGGTGGAGGCGCTGGAACGCTCGGGCGAGTTCGAGTTCGTCGAGAAGAACTGGGTGTTCTCGCACACCATGGAGCGGCCCTCGCGCACGGCGGCCGCGGCCGGGCCGCTGCCCCTGCCCAATGACCCGCTGCTGGGGATGCAGTGGTCGCTGCGGGCCAATGGCAGCGCGGCCGGACAGTCGGCCGGCGGGGCGGGCTTCGAGCGGTTCTGGCAGGTGCGCCGGCAGGTCGGCGACCGCCGCGTGCGGGTGGCGGTGATCGACACCGGCCTCGACCTTTCGCACCCCGACATCGCCCGCTCGGCCAATGTGGCGCCCGGCTTTGACTTCGTGTCCAATCCCGAGATCGCCAATGACGGCAATGGCCGCGACGCCGACCCCAATGATCCGGGCGACAGCTGCGAGCCGGGCGTGCCGCCCACCTTTCACGGCACCCATGTCGCCGGCACCATCGGCGCGGCCGTGACCAACAATGGCGCCGGCATCGCCAGCGGGGCGTGGAACGTCACCCTGGTGCCGGTGCGGGCGATGGGTCGCTGTGGGGGTGCGCTGTCGGACATCAATGACGCCATCCGCTGGGCGGCGGGCCTGGCGCCCGCGCGGACCGCCGACGGCCGCGCCGTGGTGAACGCCAATCCGGCGGACATCATCAACCTGTCGCTGGGCCTGTTCGAGACCTGCCCGCGGTCGATGCAGGAAGCGATCGACGCCGCCGTCGCACGCGGGGTCGTGGTGGTGGCCGCGGCCGGCAATGCGCGCGTCCCGGTGCGCTTTTATGCCCCTGCGGGCTGTCGCAATGTCATCACCGTGGCGGCCGGCGACGCGCGCGGCATGCTGGCGCCCTATTCCAACTATGGGCCCGAGGTGGCGCTGATGGCGCCGGGCGGGGATGTCGCGCGCGACGACGACCGCGACGGCCGGCCCGACGGCATCCTGTCCACCCGGCGCTCGACGGGATGCCTGGACCCGGTGACGGGGGCGTCGATTCCGACCTGCTGGTATGGCTTTGACCAGGGCACCTCGATGGCGGCACCGCATGTGGCAGCCGCGCTGGCACTGCTGAAGGGCGAAAACCCCACCGCCACCAATGCCCAGATCGCCAATCTGATGCTGACGCGGGCCACTGCGCCGCGCATCGGGGATGCCTGCGTGTCCCAGAAGGCGCTCTATCCGGGCGGGGTGGATGTGCCGGGGCGGCCGGGCTTTGTGCTGCGCGGCTGCGGGGTGGGCCTGCTGGACCTGGGCCGCGTGGCGGGGCCGCCATGAGGGGGCAAGGATGAGCGACGGGCGCGGCGGCGGCACCGGCTTTGCGCTGGGCGCGGGTGCGATCGCCGCGCTGGTGGCCGGCGGGATCGCGGTGTCGGTGCTGGGCCCCGGCCCGGACACCGGCCCCTCCGCCGATGCGCCGGCGGGGGCGCCCACCGGAACGGGGCCTCCAGCCCCCGATCCGGCCGATGACGGCACTGGCGGGCCCGCAGTGCGGCCGCAGGGGGCGGGGGTGGCACCGCCCCCGGGCACCGGTCCGGTGACGGCACCGCGGCCGGCCGGCAATCCGGACCTGGAATTCATCGTCCGCTTTGACGAAACCGACCCCGCTCTGGCCGCTGCGGTCGAGCGTCACCTGGCCACCCCCGGCGGGGCGCTGGACGCGCTCTCGCGCGCGCTGTCCGGCCACCCGGCGTTCCGAGACCTGGTGGTGCACGATGTCACCCTGGGGGGCGAGGTGGTGCTGCGGTATGCGCGTGAGCGGCCGGTGCGCGACACCGCCGCCCTTTCGCGCCGCATCCTGACGCGGCTGCGGGCCGACCCGGCGGTTGCCTATGCCGATCCCAATGCCCGGGCCGGGCTCGACGGCCCATCGGAGATCCGACCATGAACACCCGAACCCTGCTGATCGCCGCCGGGGCGGCCGTGGCCATCGTGGTCGGGGGCGCGATCGCCTTTGGCACCCTGCAGGCCGACGAGGAGCCCGTGGTCCGCGAGGGCGAACGCACGCCCGACTGGGCGGCCGCCGAACAGGCGCGCATCCAGCAGGGCGGCGGGCAGGGCGGCACGGTGCGCCCCGAGGGCGGCGCCACCAGCCCCGCTCAGCCCGGTGCGGTGCCGGTGCTGATCCCCGGCCCGGCGCCGGGCACCGCAACGCCCCAGGGCGGTGACACGGTGCGCATCCAGCAGACCGAGGACGGGTATTTCGCCGTCATCACCGGGACCGCTTATGACATGGTGATCCACGGCACGCGGCTGTTCACCGTCGCCCCGGACAATGCTCCGGCGCCCGAAGGACCGCGCCCGACCTATACCTTTGCCGATGCCGAGGATGGCCACTCGCTCAGCTTTTCGCGCTTCGGGGTGGACTACAGCATCGACTTCCGGTGCAAGCTGGTGCCGCCGGGCACGGCCTGCGTGACGCGCGACCAGGCGATCGCGGTGGCCGAGCGCCTGCGGGTCGCGTCATGAGCCCGGCCTGGCGTGGCGCCCGGCTGGCGCTGGCGGCGCTGGCC
>DBAV01000242.1 GCA_002291875.1 Hyphomonadaceae bacterium UBA1001 | reverse complement strand
GCGGTGATGCCCATGCCCTTGTGGTCGTAGCCCGCCGAGCCGCCCGAGGCGAACGCATCGCCCAGCCAGTGTCCATAGTCTGCGGCCACCGCGTTGGCGATGTCGGAGAAGGTGGCGGTCCCCTTGTCGGCGGCGACCACCAGATAGGGGTCGTCACCGTCCCAGCGCACCACCGAGGCGGGCGCGATGATGCCGCCATCGGGGCCGACATTGTCGGTGAGGTCCAGAAGGCCCCAGAGGAACATGCGATAGGCGGCGACGGCCTCGGCGCGCACCGCCTCGGGTGCGCCGCCCCGCGGCAGGCGCTTGGGGAAGAACCCGCCCTTGGCGCCGACCGGCACGATGATCGCGTTCTTGACCTGCTGGGTCGCCACCAGCCAAAGGACCTCGGTGCGGAAATCGTCGCGACGGTCCGACCATCTCAGCCCCCCGCGCGCCACCGGGCCAAAGCGGAAGTGCACGCCCTCGACGGTGGGCGACCACACGAAGATCTCGCGATAGGGGCGCGGGGCCGGCAGGTCCGCCAGCTCGCGGCTGGCGACCTTGAACGAGATCCACGACTTGGGACGCCCGTCCGCGCCGGTCTGGTAGAAATTGGTCCGCTGGATGGCATTCACCAAAAGGGCCATGCGACGCAGCACGCGGTCGGCATCCAGGCTCGAGACCTTTTCCAGCGCTTCCTGCAGATAGGCGGTGATCTCCTGGGCGCGGCGCGCGCGCGCGGCCATGTCGCGATCCGAGGCGGGGTCAAAGCGGGTGCGGAACAGCTCGAGGATGGCAGACGTGATCTCGCGGTTGTCGACGAGTGCCTCGATCTGGCTGTCCTGCGAGGGGTCCAGCCCCGATTGCTGGCGATAGCGCGCCAGGGCCCGCACCAGGGCCGCCTCGCGCCAGCCAATCCCCAGGCGCAGGATCAGGCGGTTGAAGCCATCGACCTCGGCGCGGCCCTCCCAGGTGGCGGCGAAGGCCTCTTCGAACGAGTGTTCGACGCGCGCAAAGTCGATCCGCTCGCCCTCGGCCGAGCGCATGTCGACATCGTGCACATAGACCGGCACCGGCGCGTGCGGCTCGCCCTCGAAACGCGCCGGCGCGACCCGCAGGCCGGTTTCAGAGCGGACGAACAGCCCCATGCGCTCGAGGATCGGCACCGCCGAGGACAGCTCGAGCGGCTCGCCGCGCTGATAGATCTTGCAACGAAGTATGTCGGGCGCATCGCCCTCGCGCCGCCAGGCCCGCACGCGCACCGACTGGCCTTCCTCGAAGCGGGCGATCTCGACCACGTCGCGCAGCGCTTCCTCGGCATCGAAGCGTTCGCGGTAGGCGGCGCTGAAGGCGCCCGCATAGCGACGCGAGAGTTCCTCGCGCTGGCCGTCCGGCGCGGCCAGGTTGGTCAGCAGCTGCGACTGGAAGTCCTCGTCCCACGAGCGCATCGCCGCCGCGATCCGGGCCTCGAGCGCGGTCAGGTCCGGTTCGGGATGGCCGCGATCCAGCCCGATGATGTAGTGCACCCGCGCCAGCGGGCCTTCGCCGAAATAGGGATAGAAGGCCGACAGGCGCCCGTCGAAGCCGCGGCGCAGGATTTCCCCGACCTCCTGGCGAACATCGGTGCTGTAACGGTCGCGCGGAAAGAACACGAGCGCCGAAACAAAGCGGTCATAGCGATCGCGGCGCAGGAACAGCTTGGGGCGCGGGCGGTCGAACAGGTGCGCGACGGCCAGGCTGGTTTCCAGCAGCTCGCTCTCGGGGATCTGGAAAAGCTCGTCGCGAGGATAGTTCTCGACGATGTTGCGCAGTGATTTCTCGTTGTGCGAGCCCGGCAGCCGCCCCGCCCGCTCGATCACGCGCGCCACCTTGCGCCGGATCAACGGAATGTCGCGGGTGGTCTCGTTGTAGGCATCGGCGGTGAAGAGCCCGACAAAGCGCACCTCGCCGATCAGGTCGCCCTCGCGCGAATAGCGGCGCACCGACACATAGTCGCAGACCGCCCGCCGGTGCACCCGGCTGCGCAGATTGGACTTGCCCACCGTGACCGGATTGGGGTCATCCTCATAGACGCGGATGGTGTCGGCCAGCATGATCGGCTCGGAACCGCGGCGCAGCACATAGACATCCGGATTGCGCAGCACGCCCAGCTGGCTGTCTTCCAGGATGGTCGGTTCGTCGCGCACAAAGCTGCCGTCGGGATGGCGCGGATAGTCATAGGCGCGCCGGCCCAGCAGGATGAAATGCCCGTCCTCCAGCCATTTCAGGAAGGCGACCGCCTCGGCCTGGTCCTCGGGCGTGGCGCGGGTGACGGCGCGTGCCAGCTCGTCGGCGGTTTCGCCCATCGCGCGGCGCATGGCGGCAAAGTCGCGCACCGCGGCCCCGACATCCGCCAGCGTCGCCTCCACGCCCACGACCAGGCGCCGGCGGCGTTCCTCGTTCATCGGCGGCAGGTGAACCTGGATGAAGCTCTCGGTGCGCTCGGTGCCTTCGGACGAACGCCGGCCGGCCTCGTCACGCGCCACCGAAACCACGGGGTGGAACATGGCCAGCACCGAATGGCCCTGCTCGACGACCTCGCCCATCACTGAATCGACCAGGAAGGGCATGTCCGGACCGACGACTTCCAGCACGTCCCGGCCGATCGGCCGGCCGTCGACGCCGATCCCGGCGCGCACGCGCACCTTGCGCTCGTCCGGGCCGCGCTCGTCGGCAAAGCTCCAGAAGGCGTGTGCCAGCGCCAGCATGTCATCAAGGCCCACGCCCGACAGGTCGTCCTCGGCGCTGTCCTCGTGTATCTGCTTGAGGAACGAGACGCTCTCGATGCTCAGGCGGGCAAAGCCCGGCCACACGCCGCTCTCGGCGTGGCTCAGAAAGTCCTCATAGCTGAAGGCGAAGCTCGTGCGACTCGCGGCGCTGTCCATGCACGCCTCCCTAGACCCGGCGCGGACACTAGCCAGCCGCGCGAGTCTGGCAAGGCACCGAGGGCTGCGGACCTGCCGTCGGGGCACACATCCGGGCACCAAAGGCCATCGTTCAAGAAAGGACCGTCCCCCCGGAACGGCTCGGCGCAGCGAAGACGTGTCCGGGGCCCATCCATTGCAGTTGGGGGGATGGGCCGGTGGACAGCAGCAGAGCTCAGGGGATGGGCCCCGGTTCCCGCTTCGCGAGACCGGGGTGACGGCCGTTCTGTTTGTTGCGCGAAAAAACGGAACGTCATCCCGGAACGGCTGAGCGCAGCGAGGACGTATCCGGGGTGACGGTGAGCTGGGGAAAAGCGGGGGCCGCAGGGGGTAAGGTCGTCCTACAGTGCGAGGTTGCCAAGATTGTAGCTGACCGAAAAGGGGACCGGGATCAGGTCGCGGATGTTCTGCTGGACCCACAGGCCCACCTCGGACACGCGGCGGCGGGGCACCCAGACCACATCATGACGCTGGAGCGCCAGGTCCGGCAGGGCGGCGACGTCGCGCAGGCCCGCCCGCAGGTCCAGCACCCGCATGGCCGGCCGACCGTCCGCGCCGCGGCGGATCACGATCACACGCGACAGGTCGCCCGCAGGGGTGGCCCCGCCGCCCAGTATGGTCGCCTGCAGCGGGTCGATCGGGCCAGGCATGTCCAGCAGGCCCGGCCGCGCCACCTCGCCGCCCACGAACACCTGGCGGCTGGTCTGCGCCTGGGGCACGATCTCGATGATCGGATCGCGCAGTTCGGTGTCGTAGAGCCGCGTCAGCTCGGTCGCCAGCGACGATGGCGTTGCGCCGGCGGTGACGACGCTGCCGACCAGCGGGAAAGGGGTGCGGCCATCGGCCCCGACACGCAGCGTGCGGTTCAGCTCGGGCGCGGTGAACACGGTCAGGTCAAAGCTGTCGCCGGGCAGCAGCGTGTCGGGCGCGGCGGGTACCCAGGGGTCAGAGGGGGCTGCACCCGCGCCGGACGGACCCGCGCTGACGGGCTGGAAGCCGAATGGGGCGCGCGAGGTCGATGCGGGCATCGCGCCGGGGCCCTGACCGCGCGCCCCGGCGTCGGTGGGATCGGGGCGCGGGGTGGCGTGCAGGTCGCCCGCCACGCACCCGCCCACCGACAGGGCCAGCACCAGTGCGGCGGCCGGCAGCGGCGTCAACCCAACCATCTTGTGCGCCAACGCCCGCTCCTGTCCGCAGCCCGATGACGCGGGTGTGCCGCAACATGGTCAACCCGGCGTTAACGGATTGCGGCCCATGCGGGATCGAGCGGCCCCATGCCACGGCGCCGCGCGGACGGACCGATGACGCGCGACACCCCACCGCCTGCCGGCATCGACCCGGGGCCGCCCCCGGGCTGGCGGCGCAGGCCGCGGCTGGGCCCGTTGGACCTGGTGGTCGCGCTGGTGCGCGAAAGCTGGCTGATGGCAGGGGTGGCCCTGGCCGTCCTGGTGCCGCTGGTGCTGCTGATCCTGGCCCTGCCGCGCACCTATACCGCCGAATCGCGCCTGATCGTGCTGCTTGGCCAGGAGTATGTGTTCACCCCGCGCGTCGGTGATGCCGGACGCGGGGCGGTTCCCCAGATCGAGGAGGTGATCCAGGCCGAGATCCAGCTGCTGCGCTCGCCGGTGGTGGCCGAGCGTGCGCTGCGGCGGGTCGGCGTGGCGCGCGTCTTTCCCGACCTCGCCCGGTCGCCCGCGATCTCGGATGAGGCGACGCTGATGGGTGAGGCACGCCTGGCGCTGTCGCGCGATTTCGGGGTGGGCACGGCGCCGCGGACCACCGTCATCTCGACCAGCCTGCGCCACCGGGACCCGGCGATTGCGGCCGAGTTGCTAAATGCGCTGCTGGCCGAGTATCTGGCCCACCGAAAGCAGGTGCTGGTGCCCAACGAGGCCGAACCGCTGGCCGAGCAGCGCCGCCAGCTGGAAATCCGCCTGGCCGAGGTGAACACGCGTATCGAGGACTTCCTGCGGCGCAATTCGATCGCCGACTTCGAGACCAATCGTGGCGCGGTGGCAGCCCTGACCGGCACCATCGTGGCCGACCTGGCACAGGCCCAGGCGCGCCAGGCCGAGGCCGAGGGCCGGCTTGCGGCGCTGCGCACCCGCCTGGAGGCCATGCCGGCCAGCGTTGAGCTGTTTGCCGAAACAAATGCCGGCCAGCGCCTGGTCGACCTTCAGGCCGAGCGGCGGCAGCTGCTGGCCCGCTATCGGCCCGGCGCCCGCGCGCTGGTGGATGTCGAGCGCCGCATTGCCGAGGCCGAGGCGATGATGGCCGGCGAGGCGGTGGCCGCCTCGGGCACGGTACGCCGCGGGGCCAATCCTGCGCGCCAGGAACTCGAGGCCCTGGTCGGGGCGGCCGAAGGCGATGCCCGGGCGGCGCGGGCGCGCGTGGCCGAGTTGGTCGAACAGCGCACCCGCACCGAGGCGGGGCTGGGCACGCTGACCCGTCTTCAGCCCGAACATCAGGCGCTGCTGCGCGAGCGGGCCGTCATCGAGGAAGGCGTGCGCACCTTTGCCGCGCGCGAGCAGGAAGCGCGCTCGCTGCAGGCGCTGGCCGCCCAGGCCAATGACAACATCCGGCTGATCGAGCCGGCGACGGCGCCGGTGCGCGGCCAGAGCCTGCGCCTGCCGGCCTTTCTGGCGGCGCTGGTGTTTGCGGGCCTGACCGGGCTGGTGGTGGGGCTGGTGCGTGCGCTGTCGCGTCCGGGCTTTCCGACCGCCGCATCCGCCGCGCGCACGCTGGGCCTGCCCGTGCTGGCAGTCCCGCGCGGTTGAGCGGTGCGCGGGGACGCGGACGCCCCGAACCCCCCGGCGGCGGTACGGGCGCGAGAGTCTCCCTGATCGTTTGTCCCTCGTTGTGATCGTTTGATCGCGAGATCGTGAGCAGTCGCGCTCGGGCGGCGTTTCTTGTCTGTTCATGACTTCGTGACGATCTGTGGATCATGCGACGCACCCATCTGATGCCGGCCCTTGGCCTGCTTGCCGCCCTCGTCCTGTCCGCCCCCGCCGCGGCGGCTTTCCCGATTGCCCTGCAGGGGCCGCGGGTGGTGGACGGCGACACGCTGGCGCTGGGCGAGGCGCGCTATCGGATCGCTTCGATCGACGCCCCCGAGACGGGCGGGCGGGCCGAGTGCGAGTCCGAGCGGCGGCTGGGGGCGGCGGCGACCGATTATGTGCGCCGTGCGGTGGCGCAGGCGCGCACGGTCAGGGCCTATCGCGACGGCTCGCGCCTGCGCGACCGGCATGGACGGTATCTGGTGCGCATCACCGTGGACGGGCGCGACCTGGGGCGCGAGCTGGTGGCGCGCGGCCTGGCCCAGCCCTGGCGCGGACGCGGACACGACTGGTGCGCGACAGCTGGGCGGCCTGTTTCGCGGTGAAGCGCCGCAAGCCCCCGCCCGTCAGGGCGAAACGATCGGCGAAGGCGTCGGGATCGGCGCAGCGGGCGCGCCAGCTGCAGGCGCGGCGCCGGCGGTTGTGGCGATGGCTGCGCCAGCGCGCGACGCCCGCACCGTCCGAATGAGCGCACGCAGCGCACCGTGCGTTTCGTCGGCGGCCGCGCGCTGCTGGCCCCAGGAGCGGGCGATGGTCAGGTCCAGCACCGGGCAGTGCAGGGCGGACGTTCCCCAGAAGCCGCCATGGCCCCAGCAGATTTCGCCCTCGATCTCCGCGCGCACCAGCCCAAGGCCATAGCCTGTCGGGGCGGTGACGGTGGTCAGCGCGGTCATCTGCGCCACCCCGGCGGCCGGGTCGGCAAAGGGGGCTCCGCGTACCACCGCGCGGGTCGCGCGTGCCAGGTCGTCCATGCTCATGACCAGCCCACCCCCGCCATACTGGTCGATCGAAGCGTCGATGTGGGTTTCCTCGATGGCGCCGCGGAACTGGCGCAGGCGGCGGGTGCCGGGCGGGGTAGGCTCGAGCGCTTCCCAGAATGTCTCGTCCGCGCCCAGGCGCGGCCAGTCCAGAAGGCGGCGCACCGCATCCCCGATGTCGGCGTCGCCCGTGGCGCGCGCGATCATGTCGGCGGCCACCAGATAACCGGTATCAGAGTAATTGAACGCGGCGCCGGGTTCGCCGCGCGCGCCGAAGGTCAGGCCGAACCAGATCTGGTCGATCGGGCGCCAGTGGATCGCCAGCCCCCCGAAGGCGGGCGGGGTCAGCGACAGGATGTGGAACTGCCACTGGGCATGATAGTCGGGCAGGCCGGCAGTGTGGTTCAACAACTGGCGCAGGGTGATACGGTCGATCGCATACCCGCGCTGGACCATCAGCGCGCGCACGGGTTCGGACAGGGCGGGCCCGATCGGGCGGTCGAGGCCCAGCAGGCCCCGCTCGGCCGCCACCGCCGCCGCCGCCGCGACGAAGGTCTTGGTGTTCGAGGCGACGCGGGCGTCATCGTCCGGCCGCACGCCGGGGCCGGCGGCAAAGGTTGCGTCCAGCCCGATCGCCGGCGCGATGACGTGCATCACCTGGCCGGGAATGTTCGGATTGGCGGCGGTTTCCCCTGCCAGGGTGGCCTGCACCCCCTTGGTATCCAGCATCGACACGCTGGTCCACGCACCCTCGGTCCATCCCGAGCGCTGGAGTGCCAAGTTCTCGGCGTGACGCACCGCCCAGAACAGGGCGGCGGCGATCACCACCAGCGCCAGCGCGCAGCGGAAGACGAAGGACTTGATCAGCTCTCGCCAGACGACCACGCTTTCCCCCTGCGCTGCCGGTGGTGCTGTTTCACCAGATGTCGACGCGCCTGTCCTGCGGGACGTACAGCCGGTTCGCGGATGTCACCCCGAAAGCCTCGTACCATTCGTCGATGTTGCGGACCACACCATTGACGCGGAACTCGCCGGGCGAATGGGGGCCGACCATCAGCTGGCGGCGCAGTGCCTCCTCGCGCTGCATGCCCCGCCAGATCTGGGCATGGCTGAGGAAGAACCGCTGCTCGCCGCTGAAGCCGTCGATCACCGGGGCGGGACGACCGCCCAGCGACAGACGGTAGGCGTCGAGCGCGATCTTGATGCCCGCCACGTCGGCGATGTTCTCGCCCAAGGACAACCGGCCATTGATGAAAAAGCCCGGCAGCGGCTCGAAGGCGCTGTACTGGTCGACCAGCACCTGGGCGCGGGCCTCGAAGGCGGCGCGGTCGGCGTCGGTCCACCACGAGTTCAGCCGCCCCTGGGCGTCCGATTTCGAGCCCTGGTCGTCAAAGCCGTGGCTGATCTCGTGGCCGATCACCATGCCGATGCCGCCATAATTCACCGCCGGATCGGCATTGGGGTCGAAGAATGGCGGCTGCAGGATGGCGGCGGGGAAAACGATCTCGTTGAAGCTGGGGTTGTAATAGGCGTTCACGGTCTGGGGCGTCATGAACCATTCCTCGCGGTCCACCGGACCGTCGAGGCGGGCGACGTCGCGCGCGTTCTCGAAGATGGCGGCGCGCCGGACATTGCCCAAAAGGTCGTCGGCGCGGATGTCCAGCCCCGAATAGTCGCGCCATTGCGAGGGATAGCCGATCTTGGTGCGGAAGGTGGACAGCTTTTCCAGAGCGCGGGCGCGGGTTTCGGGGCCCATCCACGCGACGTTTTCCAGACGCGTACGCATGGCCCGCATCGAGTTCGCCACCAGCTCGTCCATCTTGGCCTTGGCGTCGGGCGGGAAGTGGCGCTCGACATAGATCCGGCCCACCGCCTCGCCCAGCGTGCCGTTCACCAGTTCGACGCCGCGCTTCCAGCGCTCGCGCTCTTCGGGCTGGCCGCCCAGCGTGCGCCCGTAAAACTCGAAGTGCGCCCGCGCAAAGTCGCGCGAGAGCATGGGGGCAGCCCCGCGCAGCACCGCCGCACGGGTCCAGCTGCGCCAGGTGTCCAGCGGCTGGGACTGGACCAGGCGCGCAATAGCCTGGATCGCGTCCTTGTGGGCCAGATTGATGTCGCGACGGCCCTCGGGGATGCCCTTGCCGGCCAGCATGGCCCGCCAGTCGATGCCCGGGGCGGTGGCGGCCAGGTCGGTTGTCGACACCAGATTGTAGGTGCGGTCACGGTCGCGCGTCTGCTCGCGTGTCCACTGCACCCTGGCCACCTCGGTTTCCAGCGCGATCACGCGCGCGGCCTGTCCCGCGGGATCAGCCTGTCCGGCAAGGCGAAACATCGTCTCGAGGAAGGTCGCATAGGCGGCGCGCTGGGTGGCGAACCGCTCTTCGAGGTAAAAGCTGCGGTCGGGCATGCCCAGCGCGCCCGCCTGCGAGGCTGCCAGCAGATAGCGGTCGGGGTTCTTGGCATCCAGCCCGATGCTGACGCCCAGGGGCGAGGGAATGCCCGGCGCACCCCACAGCCGCGCCAGCGCGCTGCGATCGGCGGCGGCGTCGATGGCGGCCAGGTCCGCGCGCAGCGGCGTAACGCCCAGTGCCTCGATCCGCGCTTCGTCCATGAAGGCGTTGTAAAGGTCGGCCACCTTGCGGGCGTCACCCGGCGCGGTGGCGGCGTTGGCGGCCATTTCCTCGATGATGGCCTTCACGCGCTGTTCGGACAGGGCCGCCAGTTCGTCGAACGCGCCCCAGCGCTGGCGGTCCGGCGGGATCTCGAAGGTCTGGAGCCAGCGATTGTTGGCGAAGCGGAAAAAGTCGTCACCCGGGTGGATGGCGGTGTCCTGCCAGCGCAGGTCGATGCCGAAAGTGCCCAGCGCAGGGGCGGCAGGGGCGACGGGTTCCGCTGCCGGTGCGCTCGGCGTCGGCGCGGGCGGGGCAGCGGCCGGGGCGGCACAACCGGCCAGGGTGGCCAGGACCAGCATCGAGACAAGGATCGTACGCGCGGCCATCCGGCCCTCCCGACTTATCGTTTATCGACGTGTCTAGGAGCCATCATCCTGGCGCGCAATGGGTGCGTCGCAAGCCCCCACCAGACAACCGCGTCCGTGCACCCTCCCGGCGAGGGAGGGGCGGGTTTTGCGAAGCGAAACCCGGGGTGGGAGAGTTGCGGGTGTAAAGCGCGAGACGGCACGGTCTGGGCACTGTCTTACCCGCTCCCAGCCCTCGAGCCTCCCTCACCGGGCCGGAATATTCAAACTTCGTCCGGGTCCTTGGCTTGATACATGAGACGCGGACACCTTCTCGCGGGCGAGAAGGTCGGTTTTT
>DBAV01000284.1 GCA_002291875.1 Hyphomonadaceae bacterium UBA1001 | reverse complement strand
GGCAGGTCCAGCGTCTCGTCCAGCGTGCGCACGCACCCGCCCGGCCCGATCCCCCACCATCCCCGGCTTTCCCACCCCTCGCCGCGGCGGCGTGCGATGGCGGTCCACATCTTGGACTGGGTGCGGTTGCACAGAGTCAGCCCGCGGCCCGCAGCGCGCCGGCGCGCACTGTCCTCGAGGCGGTCGATCAGCTGCGCGTCGGTCATCGCCCCGGTGATGCCCTCGCGGATGCGGAAGCGGTTGATGAGGTCGGCCGTGCGGGCCGACGGGTCAGAGGCCGCGTCGATGCCCGCATCCTCCAGAAGGCGGCGGATTCCGGCTGTCCGCGCCTGGGCCAGGTTCAGCACCTGGGGCTCGGAGAGGTTGGTGCTCCACACGTCGCGGCGGGTGATGGCCACGGTGCGAAAGCCGCGCGACTGCAGGCCCATCGCCTCGCAATTGCGGGCGTTCTGGATGTTGAACGCCTGCGAGTCGACGCACAGATTGACCATGCCGCCCCAGTTGCGCCGCCCGCCGCGATGGGCAGCCGAGGACTGGGCGAACAGGAAATGGTCCCCGCGCGCCAGCGGGGCGGGCGCGACGATCTGGCACTCGCCGGGGCGGATGCGCATCCAGCCGCGCACCGATACCCGCTCGCCCGCCGTGGCCCCGGTCGCGGTCTCGAGGATATAGCTGGTTTCGTTGCAGACCCGCCAGCCGGTCTGGGCCGATGCCTGGGCCGCAGCCGGCGCGGCGGCCAGCCCCCCGGCGATCATGGCCACCAAAAACGCAGCGACGGCCGCCACCAGGCTCTTCGCCCACCCTGTCCCCGATCCCGGCCCCGCAGCCGGCCAACGCCCCCCGGCGATGACTTCAGAGGACAAGCGTTCCCCCCGATCCCTGGTTGGTGAACAATTCCATCAGCAGAGCGTGCGGCATGGCCCCGTTCAGGATCACCACGCCCTCGACACCCGCCTCGCGCGCCTCGATCGCGGTTTCCAGCTTGGGCACCATGCCCCCCGTCGCCACCCCGTCGCGGATCATGGCGCGCGCGTCCTCGACGGTCAGCTCGGTCAGCACCTGGCCGGCGGCGTCCTTGACGCCGGTGACATCGGTCATCAGCAACAGGCGCGCGGCCTTCATGTGCGCGGCGACAAAGCCGGCCGCCGTGTCGGCGTTCAGGTTCAGCGTGGCGCTCTGGCGGGTGGGGTCGTCGGGGTCGGGCCGGGTCATCGCCACCGGGGCGATCACCGGGATGAAGTCCAGCTCATAGCGGGTCAGCGCCTCGAGCACCTCGACATTGGCTTCGACCGGATCGCCCACCAGGCCCAGGTCCACGATGCGCTCCAGGTTGGAATCCGGATCGCGGGTGGTGCGCCGCACCCGCTCGGCGAAGATCAGCCGCGCGTCCTTGCCCGACAGGCCCACCGCCTTGCCGCCGGCGCGCGTGATCGCCGCCACCAGCTCGGAATTGACTGCCCCTGCCAGCACCATCTCGGCCACTTCCATCGTGGCCTCGTCGGTGATGCGCAGCCCGTCCACCCGTTCGGACACGATGCCCAGGCGCGAGAGCATGCGGTCGATCTGGGGCCCGCCGCCATGCACCACGATGGGCTTCACCCCCATCTGCTCCAGCAGCACGATGTCGCGCGCGAACGACAGGGCGGCGGCGGCATCGCCCATTGCGTGCCCGCCATACTTCACCACCACCACCCGGCGGTCGTATTTCTGGATGAAGGGCAGCGCCTCCGAGAGGGCCGCGGCCAGAATCTGCGGATCCTGCGACACGTTGCTCGGCGCGCCTTTCCGGCAAGACAGGGTTGATCCGTCGGCGTGCGATAGCAGCGCCCCGCCGCCCGCGCTACGCCCACGGGCAGGTGCCCCCCCGCGGCCCGCAGGAACCCGCAAAGGACACCCCGCCAACCTCCTGGTGGGGAGGGTCGGGTTTTCAACGAAAACCCGGGGTGGGAGAGGTGGGTCCAAACCGAACCGGCGCAGCCTCGGCCAAATCCTGCTGCTCGCCCGCCCCTCGCCGCGCGGGTCAACCGCCAGACATCAGCGGCAGGGTGTGGGCACGCCTCGAACGCGCAGGAGATTGGGTGTTCACCTGCCGGATGGGGCGCGCGGAAGGGCTGGACGAGCGCACGGAGGGGTGGAACATACAGCGAACTTTCTGAGGTCGGCATGAGCACGCAACCACCCCGCTTCGGTTCAACGCCGAGAGTGACCAGGAGCGCCGTGGTCGAACGCGCGCAGCGGCTTCGTCGCGGCGAGCCGAGCGCCGGTGAGCGCGCAATGTGGGCGCTGCTGCGCCGGCTCAACCAACGCGGCGCGCACTTTCGTCGCGAGGCGGCACTGGGTGATTGGGTATACGATTTTGCGTGGCTCCACCGACGCGTGGTCATCGAGGTGGATGGCGGTGTTCACCGCCTGCCGGAGGTCGCATGGCGCGACGCCGCAAAGACCCGCGCGGCAGTGCAGCGTGGCTGGACCTTGCTCCGGTATGATGCGGAACACGTCATCCGCGCCGGCGACTCGATTTTCGAAGACCTTCGCGGCCGATTTGAACTGGAGCGGTTCGTGACCACGCCAGGTCGGCACAGACGCCCCGCCTTGCCGGCAAATGAGCCCCACGAAACGCCCGCCGGGCGGACATCAGACCCGGGGGATCGAACGACCCCTGAAACCCCTGAAACGCCCAACGCAGCGAGGGATGGAAGAGAGGCAGGATAACGCCGAGGCCGTGCCCTCACCCTCCCGGTGAGGTAGGGTCGAGCGCAGCGAGGGGTGGGAGAGG
>DBAV01000080.1:709-23000 GCA_002291875.1 Hyphomonadaceae bacterium UBA1001 | reverse complement strand
GCCCGAGCGCGCGCGCGGCCGGATTGATGACCACCGCGATCCGCGCCCGCGACCCGCGCAGCACCGGCCGCGCGGTGCCGACCGGCACCTCGGGCGGGCCGGGCAGTGTGTTGGACGGGCGCGGGGCGGCACTGGTGTTCAACGTACAAGGACCTCTGTCTGCGGCCGGCCATCGGCCGGATGGGACGGACGCTGGACGCTCGGGTCAACGCCGGCACCCGTCCACGGTTCAGGGGGGTCACCTGACCCGGCTGGGAAAGGTGTGGGCCGACATCGCGTCACGGACGGGACAGGCAGGGCCGGCCGTGACGCCAGAGGGGCCCGGCGCCTTGCCTGACGTGGCCCCCGCCGCCGCGGAATCAAGCGTGACGGGCCCGGTGTCACGCGATCGTCAGTCCCAAAGTCCGGATCGTCGGTGCGGCTGTCCGCACGATGGGCATTGCGACCGGACCCATCGGCGGCTTGCGCTCGAAGCCGTCCTGCGGAACACCCACAGGCCGGAGGCGCGATTGCATGGCATATTCGGTCGTGGACGGGGTGGTGCACTGGAAGGGCAAGCCCGCCCGCATCGCCAAGGGTCGCACGCTGAGGATGCTGGACGCCGAGTTCGCGACCGACGGTGTCGACGTGCTGCACAACCAGACGCGCATCAGGATGCCCCGGCGCGGCGCGGCCGGGCTGGAGCTTGCGCGTGTGCGGGCAGAGGTCTGCCAGGACCAGCCGACCCGCACGCTGTTCGCGGCGGCGTTCACCGATGGCCAGCGGGTGCTGATCCACCACATGGACCTGGATGGCGAGGCGGTCGCCGAACTGCCAGGCGCCGATTTCGACACCCTGCGGACCCTGCCCCTGGACAATGGCGTGCCGACCGCCTGGTTCGCCGACGCGCATCGGGTCTGGTGGTTCGCCGCCCCGTTGGCGGGGTGCGACGTCACATCGGCGCGTCCGCTGGCGCACGATGTCCTGCGCGACGCCCATGGCACATGGATTCGCGGGGTGCGCTGGCAAGATGCACCCGCGACCCTGATCGTCATCGACACCGACCGGCGGGGCACGCTGCTGCTGTCCGAGCGCGGGCTGCACGCGGCCGGTCCCAGCGGCGAGCCCGCTTTGCCGCAGGGCCCCGTGCTGGTCGCCCCGCGCGTCAGCGTCACCAGCCCGGCGGCGCTGTTCGACACCGCATTCCAGTCGCTGGCGGACGAGGTGCTGGGCATTCTGGACAATGATTTGCCGGGGCGGCTGCAGGTCAACGACCTGATCGAGACCAGCCGTGCACCCGCCTGGCGTGCAGCCCCGCGCTTTGGTGTCGGCGCGCGTCTGGAGGACGCCCAGCTTGTGCTTGCCGTGCCGGACGGCACCGAGGTGCGCGTGCCGGCCGCGACGTGGTGGACCGGGTTGTGTACGCTCCATGCGCGGCAGCGCGGCTGGCCCGACCGGCTGTTCACCTATCAGGACACCGGCACCATGCAGCCGGCGATTGACGACATGCCTGCCGTGGTGGTGCGCCATCACCCGGGCGCGCTGATCGATGTGGCGGGCGCTGTGGCCCGGGCCGGCGCCGAGGGCGAGGCCCAGCTGATGCTGACGCTGCTGAAGCGCTGGAGCCCGCATCTGTGGTGGCGGGGGCTTCCCGCCGATGTGGAGACGGCCCTGGTACGCCAGCCGCTGGCGGCCTTTGGGCGCTGGTCCGATGAAGCCGGATCGCCCACCGACGGGGCCAGCACCCATGGCTCGGCGCTGACCCGAACCCTGGCCAGCGGCCAGCTGGATCATGCCGACCCGCTCGAGCGGCTCGAGGCGCTGCTGATCCTGGGCCGGATCGCGCTGGGAACCGGAAATCGCGGGCACAACCTTCACCGTGTTGCGGCCGCGACCCTCCCGCGGCTGGACACCGAAGCGTCTCCCTATCTGCGCGAGCACGCCCTCGTGGTCCTCGATGCGGTCGCGCTGTCGCACGAAATGGGGGAAATCGCCGCGCCTGCCCAGCTCGAGCCGATCGCCTGCCGCCTGGTCCACGAGAGGGTCAATGTGGCCACCAACCGGCTGCGCCTCGCCGAAGCGCTGACCCTGATGGACCGTGACGGCGAGGCCGCCGCCGAAATCGAAGCCGTGCGCGCCGTTTATGGCGACGATGTCGCGGAATGGGGGGTCAAGGGCGGACGCTGGCCCACCGAGACGCTGGACCTGGCCGCGCTTTCGATGCGGGTGCGCGCAATGGCCCGCACGACGGACAAGGACCGCCGCGCCAGGCTGAAGGCCCTGATCGAGGCCGACCGCGCGCGCCTTCTCGCCCGCCACTCAATGGCCGCGCTGGAGGCCATGGCGGGTTGGAACATCAGCGCGAGGAAGCTGCGCGACGCCTAGCCGTCTCAGCTGCGCCAATAGGCCTCGACCGGGCCGGCCAGGCGAAGCGTGAGCGGCTTGCCATGCCGGTCCATCGCCTTGCCGGCCTGCACCCGCACCCAGCTTTCCGAGATGCAGTATTCCTCAATGTCGGTGCGGTCGCGGCCGCGGAACCGCACGCCCACGCCCCGGGCCAGGGCGGCGGGGTCGTGGAAGGGGCTGGAGGCGTCGACGGCCAGGCGGTCGGGCGGAAGGTCCGTGGTCTCGGTCATGCCGCGTGCTAGCGCCGGCGTGCGCGCGCGTCCATCGCCCCCGCGCCGCCGCGTCTCAGCCGGCGAGAGGATCGGCCAGCCCGCGGCGCGGCATCGCCCCCCAACCCGCACCGCGCCCGGCCAGCCACTGCGCCGTCGCGCAGACCCGCCACCACGCCACCAGCTGGCGGAAACCGAAATTCTCGATCAGGGCCGCAGCGCCCAAAAGGGCCAGGTCGCGGGTGCGCGTGATCCGCCTCATGCCCAGCTCGTCAAAGACCAGCGCGCCCATGCTGTGCGCGACGCCGGTGACCGTCCCCAGGCAGAGGAAGGCCAGCCAGTGGGCCGGCGACAGCGCGCCTGTCATCCACAGCAGCGGCATCGCGACCAGGCCGACGGTTTCTGCAACCGGCACGACCACATCGCACAACACGCCGGCTGCCAGCCCGATCCTGCCGGGGCGGCCATATCGCGGGTCCACCAGCATGACGCGGTGCCGCCAGAGGGTCTCGAGCGCGCCGCGCTGCCAGCGCGTGCGCTGGCGACGCAGCACATCCAGCGAATGGGGCACCTCGGTCCAGGCGATCGGGTCGGCCAGCGCCACGATGCGGCATGGGCGGCCCGCCTCGCGGTGCCGCCGGTGCAGGCGCACCACCAGTTCCATGTCCTCGCCGATGGTGCTGCGGTCATACCCGCCCACCCACAGCACCGCATCGCGGCGGAATACACCGAAGGCGCCGGACACCAGCGTCACCGCACCGATCTCGCTCCAGCCCAGGCGGGCGACGGCAAAGGCGCGCAGGTATTCCACCGTCTGGACCAGCGGCCACAGGCCGGGGCCGCGACCGGTCACATTCAGCCGCCCTGCCTGCCAGAGCCGACCATTGGCGACCCTTACACTGCCGCCGACCGCGATCACCGCGTCACCGCCGGCCTCGATGAAGGGGCGGGTGGCGCGGGCAAGGCCGTCACGCTCGAGCAGGCAGTCGGCATCCACGCACGCCACCAGCGTGCCCCGCGCCGCCGACACGCCCGCATTCAGCGCGCTCGCCTTGCCGCCATTGTCCGTCTCGAGCACCAGCAGTCCGCTGACCAGTGGCGAGCGCCACGCCGTGCGCACGCGCTGGTGGTCCAGCGGGCCATGGTCCGGCACCGTGCACGGGACAAGGCCGAATGCCGCGACCAGGCGGTCCACCGTGTCATCGGTCGAGCCGTCACTGACCACCACGACCTCGAAATCCGGGTGGCGCGACCCCAGGATGGCGCGCACGGAGGCGACGATCCCGGCGGCCTCGTTGAAGGCGGGCAGGATGACGCTGACCGGGGGCAGCACCGGCGCGGGGCCATGGGCAATACCGACGCGCCGCGGCGGGCGGCGGATCATGGCACGCACCGCCAGCCCCAGAAGGGTGAACTGGATGGCGTGGTGGGCCAGCATGACCACCACGACCACAAGGACGGCCAGGTGCAGGATCGTCATGCCGCGCGCCGTCGCACGACGCCGCGTGCCTGCATGGCCGCCTGGGGCGGGGGGCCCGCAGCGAACAGCGCAAGCGCCGTGCGCGCCAGCAGCCTTGCGTCCGCGCCCTTTCGGGTGCTGGCACGTCGCAGATGGGCCGGCGCACCCGCAGTGAACAGGTTCGCCAGGAACCGCTCGCGCGCCGCCCCGCCCAGCAGCCCCATGGCCTCGACGATGGTCCGCGCCAGCACGCCTGCGCGGGCGGCCTCGCGGACCGCATCAACCAGGTGGCAGGCATTGGCTGCCGGATCGGTGGCGCTGGCAGCGGACAGGATTTCCAGGGTCAGCCGGCGGCGGCGTGCAGCCCGGCCGCGTCCCAGCACGCGCGCCGTCAGGACCGCGCAGAAAGCCGCGACCGCAAGCCCGGCCAGGACCATGGATCCCAGCCAGATCGCCGTCAGCGCGGGGTCGTGCGGGCCCATCTCAGAACCGCCGTCCCAATGTCACGCCCAGTTCGCGCCGGGTCAGCGCATCGCGCCGCTCGACCAGTGCGGAAAGGCCGACCTGCCAGTGTGCACCGACCTCGCAACCGACACCCAGACGCACGCCGCGGGTGAGGACCTGCACCGCCCCATCCGGCTCGGGCAGGTGGTGCAGTGCGCCCGTCAGGCGCAGCCCCGCGCCCAACTGACGCTCGGCCGTGACCTCGACCCCGCCCATCCAGCGGCCGCCCTCTTGCAGGGCGATCAGGCGGGCCCGCAGCGTGCCCGTGGGGCCGCCCACCCCTGCTCCCGTCACCAGGCGCAACGCGCTGGCTTCGGGATGGCGCAGGACATCCAGCCCCAGTTCCAAACCCGGGCGCCCGCGGGCGGGCAGGCGTTCGACGCCCATCCCCACGCGCGTGCGCGCCTGGAACGCCGCACCCGCGCCCAGCGCCATGTCCACCCGGCCCGACCAGTCCGGACCCAGCGGCCGGGACAGCCTCAGCCCGATCTGCCGCCCGACCTCGGTGCCGCGACGGGTTTCGGCGGCCGAGAGCACCGCCCATCGGTTCGCGCCGGGCGACAGGCCGACCGCGACCTCGGCGCTGCTCCAGTCGGGGCGATCCTGCGAGAGGGTGCTTTGGCTGACGCCGCTCCAAGCGCGCAGCTCGGCCGCCTGGGCACAGGGGCCAAGGGCGATCAGCACCACCAAGGCGAGCAGACGCCGTGGTCTCACGACACGGCCTGCACCAGGCGCGCGACGTCGTCGGCCAGGGTATCGGGGTCCAGCGGCTTGGGGAGCACCACCCCGATGCCCAGCGCCTCGGCCAAAAGATGCAGGTCGGGACGCAGATTGGCCGACACCAGCGCGATCGGGGTCGAGTCGCCCCGCCCGCGCACCCGGGCGGTGAATTCCAGCCCGCTCATCCCCGGCATCATCTGATCGACGATCACCGCGTCCGGCCGCTGGCCCGGCGCGCCCGATTCCAGCAGATGGAGCGCGCTGCGACCATCAGCGCAGGTCTGGACCTGGTGACCCAGTCCGCGAAGATGGTTGCCGAAAAGGATGCGACAGAACTCGTCGTCGTCGACGAGCAGGATACGACAGGATGGCACGGGATGGGCTCCAGCTCAGGTCGCCGATCCTGCACGCATGCGATTGGTACGGACTTCCGCGAATCTCGTAGTACTCTCCCAGCGCTGCGCCGGGGTGTTGTGCCTCGCCGGACCCGTGGAAACAGCGCAGCATGAGGGATCAGGCGTGCAGGTGACGACCTTGGCCGGGCGTGATGTCGAGTCGGACCAATCGTGGCCACCGGTCCGGGATGACGGCCGGGGCCCGCAGGCCGACCTGGCCCAGCTGCTGCGCATGACCGAAGCCCTGTCGGGTGTTGGGCACTGGCGGGTCGATGTCGACCCGCCCCGGGTGCAGTGGTCCGACCAGGTTTACGCCATCCACGGCGTGCGCCGCGAGACCTTCGATCCGAACCTCGAAGAGGCCGTGGGCTTCTATCACCCCGACGACCGCGACGCCGTGCGGGTGTACATCACCCGCTGCCTGCAGGAGGGTGTCGGCTTCGAGTTCCGGCTGCGCCTGAACCGTGCCGACGGGGCGATGCGGCACGTCATCTCCCGGGCGTCGGCCGTGCGCGGCCCATGCGGGCGGATCGAGGCCGCGATCGGCGTGTTCGAGGATGTGACCGATTTCATCGAGGCTCAGGCCGCCACCGCGGCGCGCGAAGCCCATTTCCGGCTGCTGGCCGAGAACTCGAACGATCTGGTGACCCACGTCGATGCCGAAGGTCGCATGACCTATCTGTCGCCGGCCTGCATGAGGATCACCGGCTATCATCCCGATGAGGTCCTGGGCCGCACGGTCGTCGAGTTCGTCCATCCGGACGATCAGGCCATGGTGGTGGCGGCGTTCACACGCGGCATTCGCGCGGGCCTGGAATCATGGTCGCTGGAGTATCGGCTGCGGCATCGCGACGGTCACGATGTCTGGATCGAGGCGCGTCCCACCCGGATCCTCGATGCCGCCGGGCGGTTTGCCGGCGTCACGGACGTCCTGCGCGACGTCACCGCGCGCAAGCAGGTCGAAAGAGAGCTTGTGGCCGCCCGGGCCGAGGCCGAGCGGCTGGCGGCGGTGAAAGCCGATTTCCTGGCCAACATGAGCCACGAGCTGCGCACACCGCTGAACTCGATCCTGGGGTATTGCGGCCTGCTGCAAAGGCGGTTCGACCTGCCCTTCGAAGCCAAGCGCCAGCTCGACATCATCGCCCGCTCGGGCGACGATTTGCGGCGCATCGTGGACGACGTGCTGGACGTGTCCGCACTCGAGAGCGGCCAGGTCAGCCTGGACAGCGAGCCGTTTGCGCTGGCCGCGCTGATCGAGGGAACGCTGGATGGGCTGCGGGTCCTGGCGACCGAAAAGGGGCTGTCGCTGGATGCGGCACTGCATCCGGCCCTGGCGCCGCGCCATCTGGGCGATGCCCACCGCCTGCGTCAGGTCCTGGCAAACCTGGTCGGCAATGCCGTCAAGTTCACCAGGATTGGCGGGATCACGGTCAATGCGATGGCCGAAGGGATCGCGGACGAGCGCCAGCGCGTCACGATCCAGGTCCGAGACACCGGCCCCGGCATCGACGCGGCCAGCCTGCCAACCCTGTTCCGGCGGTTTTCGCAGGCCGACGCCCCGCCGTCCAACCCCCATGGCGGCACGGGGCTGGGCCTTGCCATCTGTCATGGGCTGATCGAGCGGATGGGCGGGTCGATCCGGGTCGACAGCCAGCCGGACGTGGGGACGACCTTCACGATCCGCCTCTGCTTGCCGATCGCGGCACCTCCGGGCACCGCAGAGGCCGGGCAGGCGGCGCCCACCCGCTCGCCGGACCGGGCGCGTGTCCTCGTGGTGGACGACATGGCGATCAACCGCGACCTGGCGCGCCTTCTGATCTCGGAGCTGGGATATGTCGCCGAGGCGGCAGAGGGCGGGGAGGATGCGCTGCGGCGGCTTGCGGCCGAGCGGTTTGACCTGGTGCTGATGGATGTGCGGATGCCGGGCATGGACGGGCTGGAGGCGACACGCCGGCTGAGGGCCGATCCGCGCCTTGTCGACCTGCCGGTCATTGCGCTGACCGCCCAGGCCCTGCCCGAGCAGGTCGCCGCCTGCCGGGCAGCGGGGATGGACGCGCATCTGGCCAAGCCGCTGGACCCGCGTGCCCTGGCCCAGATGCTGGCGACATGGATTGCACCGCGCGCCCCTGCATCGCCCCAGCCACCGGCCCAGGACGCCGCCGAAGTGCCGCCCAGTGCCGATTTCGATGCATTGGCGCGCATGTTCGCCGACCGCACGCGCGAGGACATCGCCGAGATCGAGCATCTGCGCGCCGACGGCGTCGAGCTTCACCGCGAGCGCCTGGGCTTTCTGGTCCACCGGCTTGCAGGATGCGCCGCCTCGTTCGGGCACCCGGAACTGGGCGCGTGCGCACTTCAGATCGACCGCGCTCTGGCCGCCCGTCGCCTTCCGGACCCGGACGCGTGGCGCACGCTGACGACACTGGCCCGCGCGATGCCGCCATGAGGACGCCCCGCTGATGGCCATGGCACGCCCGCACATCCTGGTGATCGAGGACGACCCGCTGCTGCGGCGTCACATCGAGAACGGCCTGAGCGAGGCCGGCTATCTGCCCTGGGGCGTGCCCAGTGCCGAGGCCGCGATCGCCGCCTGCCGCACCCAGCAGTTCGATGCCATGGTGATCGACCGGGGCCTGCCGGCGATGGACGGGCTTTCGGCGCTGCGCGCGCTGCGGGCCCAGGGCGTGACCTCTCCGGCGATGTTCCTGTCCGCCCGCGCCGACGTCGAGGATCGGGTCGATGGCCTGAATGCCGGCAGTGACGACTATCTGGCCAAGCCCTTTGCCCTCAAGGAGCTGGTGGCGCGGGTGCGCGCCCTGTTGCGCCGTCCGCGCGCGATGGCACCCGAGATGGTCCGGGTCGGACGCCTTTCGCTGGATGTCCGGGCGCACGAGGTGCGCGTCGACGACATTCCGGTGGCCCTGACGGCCCAGGACGTCGCCATCGTGTCGATCTTCCTGCGCGCGGCGGACCGCACCTTTTCGCGCGATGTCCTGCTGGACCGTCTGGAAGCCGGCACCGAGGTCCAGCCCAGTGCCATCGACCACGCGATCAGCCGCCTGCGGCGCAAGCTGGGGGCGGCGGGCCTCGACCCGTCGATCACCACGGTGCGCGGCATGGGTTATCGCCTCGCGATCCATCGCGGAGACTGACCACCGCACCCCGCGCCTGACAGCGGGCATGGACAGGGCCGGGGCGCGCTGCCAAACGGGCGCCCGCACACCGACCGTCCCCAACCCGGTCGCGGCCTGCCCCTTGCCAACCCCTTCCAAAAGGGCCCCGGATGACCGACACGCCCCCGCCCCCCTATGTCGGCCCCAGTCGGGTGTTTTCGGGCATGCAGCCGACCAACGGCCTGCACCTGGGCAATTATCTGGGCGCGCTGAAGCGTTTCGTGGAACTGGAACAGGACGATTTCGAGCACCGCATCTATTGCGTGGTCGACCTGCACGCCATCACCGTTCGCCAGGATCCGGAGGCCCTGCGCGGCAATGTCCGCGAGGTGGCGGCGGCCTTCCTGGCGGCGGGCATCGACCCGAAACGCTCGATCGTGTTCGCCCAGTCCTCGGTCACCGCCCATGTCGAGCTGGGCTGGATCTTCAACTGCACCGCCCGGATCGGCTGGCTGAACCGGATGACCCAGTTCAAGGAAAAGGCCGGCAAGGACCGCGAGAACGCGTCGGTCGGGCTGTATGGGTATCCCGTGCTCCAGGCGGCGGACATCCTGGCGTACAAGGGCACGCATGTGCCGGTCGGCGAAGACCAGAAGCAGCATCTCGAGCTGTCGCGCGACATCGCCCAGAAGTTCAACAACGACTTTGACGCGCCAGCCTTCTTTCCCCAGCCCGAGCCGCTGATCGGGGGCCCTGCGGCACGGGTGATGAGCCTGCGCGACGGCGCGCGCAAGATGTCCAAATCCGACCCGTCGGACCAGTCGCGCATCAACCTTGCCGACGACCCGGACGCCATCGCCCAGAAGTTCCGGCGGGCCACCACCGACCCGCACCCCCTTCCCGAAACCGAGGACGGGCTGGAAGGGCGTGCGGAGGTAGACAATCTGGTCGGCATCTATGCCGCACTGGCGGACATCTCGAAGGCCCGGGTCCTCAGCGAATGGGGCGGCAAGGGGTTCGGCGCCTTCAAGCCGGCCCTGGCCGATCTTGCCATCGCGCGGCTGGGCCCTGTGGCAGCCGAAATGCGCCGCTACATGGCCGAGCCGGCCGAAGTCGACCGCATCCTCGCGGACGGCGGAGAACGCGCCGCGGCGATCGCCGCACCGGTTCTGGCCGATGTGCGCCGCCTTGTCGGTCTGTGGGCGCGGTAAGCACAACCGCCGACGGAACGCCGGTCTGTCGACCGGCAGCCGGCACCCTGCCGCTCTGGTGAGCGGCGGTCCGCGGTCAGCCGACGTCGCGCGACGAGACCAGCTGCAGGTCCAGTTCGACGCGATCATGGGTGACCTTCGGCGTGATGCGTCCGTATTCACCGCGTTCCAGCCGCACCAGCCCATACCCCTCCATGGTACGCAGCGTGCGCGAAAGGTTGGACTTTGCCTTGCCGGTGAGGCGCGCAAGCTCATCCAGCGAGCCGGGCTGATGGTCGACGATCACCCGCAACAGCGCACGATTTCCTGCCGAAAGGACCTTGGCGAACGACTCGGTGGACGTGAACCACACCCTGGGTTCATCGGGCGTGATCCGATGATCTCCGCGCGCGACCGCCAGCGAGCGGGCCTTCATCTCTTCATAGGTCATGATGCCGACTTTCAGCGTGCTCATGGAACCACTCCGCGTTCTCGCAGCACCGCATCGACCATGGCCCAGAAGTCACCGAGCAGTGTCGCGGCGTCTGCGTATTCGTACGGTCTGACCGTCCTGAGACGGTGATGATGATCCTGGGGTTGGCCGCGCCGCTGATTGCCCACTGGATGGGCATTGTCGAAACCGACCAGGCGCTCGCCGTCGGGACCATGAAGGGTCAGCGAATAGTCCAGTCCATGGGGCTTTTCCGGCGAGACCGGCACTCGGGACACGATGAACCGAACCCAGTGTCTGCCAGCGTCGTCCACGACGAGCACCTGGCCGTCGAGGTCCAGCAGAACATCGAGGGTGTGGTCACGCGCCCCGGACACCATATTGGATTATCAGACTGAAGCAACCCGGTCAAGTCGCGGGGAACGCCGGTCTGTCGACCGGCAGCCGGCACCCTGCCGCTCTGGTGAGCGGCGGTCCGCGGTCACGGTGTCGGCAGCTTCCACCCATAGACCGCATCGAGGCTGCGGGTCGCCGCAGGGCTGACCAGCGGCCGCGCCAGGGCGGCGGCACCGTGCACCAGGCCACGCGCCGCACCCAGATCGACATGGAACGCCCTGGCATTGCGGCGGGCAAGACCCTGCACCATCGTCGCACGCGGGCGCCGCTGGCGGTCATAGCGGGCGAGCGCGCGTGCGGGGTCGGCTTCGGCCCGCAGGCATTTCTCCAGCACCGCCGCGTCCTCGAGGGCCTGCGCCGCGCCCTGCGCCATATAGGGCAGCATGGCATGGGCTGCGTCACCCAGCAGCGTCGCGCGGCCCTGGGTCCAGGTGCGCAGGGGCGGCAGGTCGCACATCGGCCATGCCAGCGGCACCGGTGCGCTGCCCCGCCGCAGCGGCTCGAGAATGGCCTGAACGGGTTCGCACCAGCCGTCGAAGGGCGCGCACACCGCCGTCGGATCGAGCGGACGGCCGGCAGGCACGCTTTGACCGCGCGACACCAGCACCAGGTTCAGCGCATCGTCCACCCAATAGGCCACAGCGTGCGCGCCCGGTCCGACGAACACATGCGCGTCGCGCGACACGGGCGGGGCGGGGTAGAGCACGCCTGGTACCAGCACGCGCGCGGCGATCTCGTTGTGGAAAACCGGCTTTGCCGCGTCCGCAAACAGCGCGGCCCGGACAGCCGAGTGCAGGCCGTCCGCCCCGATCAACAGATCGCCCTGGACCTGAACGCCGTCATCGAGGGTCAATTCGACCCCGTCCGGTGCGTTTTCAAGCGAGGCCAAGCCCTGGCCGGTGCGCACATCGACCCCGGACGACAGCGCCGCGTCGGCCAGCACCGCCAGCACCGGCCGACGCCCGACCTGCCAGTAGGGTGCACCCCAGCGCCGCTCGCCGCGCGCACCGAGGGGGACCGCGACCATCGCGGCGCCATCCCGGAAGGACCTCAGGAAGGCATGCTGCGGAACGTTCGCGCGCGGAGCCAAGGCCTCGAGCACTCCCAGCCGCTCGATCACGCGCAGGGCGTTCGCCGAGAGCTGCAGCCCCGCCCCCTCCTCGCGCAGGGCGGGCGCGCGTTCGAACAGGATCACCTCGTGCCCGGACCGCCGCAGCAGGGTTGCAGCCGCCAGGCCGCCAATCCCCCCGCCCGCCACCAGCACGCGCAGCGCGCGCGCCATCGCCTCAGACCCTGCCGAAGACCAGTGTCGCGTTGGTGCCGCCAAACCCGAACGAATTGGACATCACCGTTTCCAGCTGGCCTTCGTGGCGCGAGCGCAGGATCGGAAGGTCCGCGAACGCCGGGTCGATCTGGTCTATGTGCGCGCTCTCGCAGGCAAAGCCCGCATTCAGCATCAGGATCGAATAGATCGCCTCCTGGACCCCCGCGGCGCCCAGCGAGTGGCCGGTCAGCGACTTGGTCGAGGAGATCAGCGGCGGGTCGGCGCCAAAGGTCTCGCGGACGGCCTGCATTTCGCGCTCATCCCCAACCGGGGTCGATGTGCCATGGGTGTTCAGATAGTCGATCCGACGCCCCCCCAGGCCGGCCATGGACTGGCGCATGCAGCGCACGGCGCCCTCGCCCGATGGCGCCACCATGTCGTGCCCGTCCGAGGTTGCGCCATACCCGACCAGTTCGGCCAGGATGCGCGCGCCCCGGGCCCGCGCCCGCTCGTATTCCTCGAGGACCACCATGCCCGCGCCGCCGGCGATCACAAAGCCGTCGCGATCGGCATCATAGGCCCGCGATGCACGCGCCGGGGTGTCATTGTGGCGCGACGACATCGCGCCCATCGCATCGAACAGCGCCGAGAGGGTCCAGTCCAGTTCCTCGCAGCCGCCGGCGAACATCACGTCCTGCTTGCCCCACTGGATCATCTCGGCCGCATTGCCGATGCAATGGGCCGAGGTCGCGCAGGCCGACGAGATCGAATAATTGACGCCACGGACCTTGAACCATGTGGCCAGGGTGGCCGACGGCCCCGAACACATCGCCTTGGGCACCGCAAAGGGGCCGATCCGCTTGGGCCCCTTTTCGCGTGCCGTGGCGGCCGCCTCGACGATGACGCGTGTCGAAGGTCCGCCCTCGCCGACAATGATGCCGGTGCGTTCGTGCGAGACCTCGTCGGGCGAGAGGCCGGCATCGGCGATCGCCTGCTCCATCGCGACATGGCACCAGGCGGTGCCCTGCGACAGGAAGCGGGCGGCACGCCGATCGACCGCGGCCTCCCAGTCGAGCGAGGGCGCGGCCTCGACCTGGCTGCGAAACCCCAATTCGGCATAGGTCGGTGCAGCCCGCACGCCCGAGCGTGCCTCGCGCAGTGATGTCGTGACTTCGGCCACGTCGCTCCCGATCGAGGAGACGATGCCCATTCCCGTGACCACCACGCGACGCGTCAATTCAGCCTCCCCGATCGCGCCCGCGCCTGATGCACGGCTCGCCATGTGGGCCGCGGGCCGTCCGGCGGACGGCAAGACGGCCATGTCCGCGCATTAGGGGTCAGCCGTTCTGCGCCGCAAGGGCCTCGGGGCTGAACAGGCCCACCTTGAGATCGGTCGCGCTGTAGATCGGCCGGTCGTCGGCATACATGGTGCCGTCCGCAACACCCAGCACCAGCTTGCGCAGGATGACCTTTTTCATCTGGATTTCATAGCGTACCAGCCGGACGTCGGGCGTCACCTGTCCGGTGAACTTGACCTCGCCGACGCCCAGCGCGCGCCCGCGCCCCGGTCCGCCCGACCAGCCGAGGAAAAAGCCCACCAGCTGCCACATGGCATCCAGGCCCAGGCAGCCCGGCATCACCGGGTCGCCCTCGAAATGGCAGCCAAAGAACCAGAGGTCGGGCCGGATATCCAGCTCCGCGACGATCAGCCCCTTGCCGGCCTCGCCGCCATCGCCCGAGATGTGGGTGATGCGGTCCATCATCAGCATGTTCGGCAGGGGCAATTGCGCATTGCCGGGACCGAACAGACGCGCGTGCCCGCAGGCGATCAGGTCTTGGTGACTGTAGCTGGAAGGACGGTCGGTCATGGAGTTCCGTTTCGCCGAAAGTCCGCCCGCCTAGCAGCGCACCCGCTGTCACGCAACGCGCGACGCCGCAGCCTCAGAGGCCGGCAAAGGCCTCGACCCGCGGGGTCGTCGGTACGGTGTCCCCTTCCGCGCCCCAGACGGTGGCCCGGGCCATCCATCCGGTCAGGGTGCGCCCACCATGGTCCACCGACACGCGGCACCAGCCCGAGCGGCATTCGCCCAGCTGGCCGGTGACACCCGGCTTCAGCAGCGCAAGCGTGCGGCTGTCATTGTCGGGATGGGCATGCAGCGCCGCCCCTTCGGCCGGGGCGCGGTCGGTCACGATCACCCCGCGGCGCGGGGCGACGGCACTGGCCACCACCCACGAGCGCACGCCATCGGGATCGACGATCTTGCGCCAGCCCTCGGTGGCGTCGACCACCTTGACCGGAACACCCGCGCGCACATAGCGCCAGAGCGTCGGAAACTGGCGGCCGGGGCCACTGCGTCCGTTGATCTCGTCGGTGCGCAGGGTGGCAAACCCCTCGCGCACCGCCGATTCCCGCGCCGGCTGGGCGCCGGCAGGCGAAAACTGCATTGAAGCGGCCATACCCACGACCAGCGCGCACGCGCAGGCCAGGGCCCGCGCCGCGGACCACACCATCACCATGAGACGCACCCCGTTGTTTTCGTTGGCATTCGCGTCGGGGGACAGTCAGACATGGACACGCTGAATCTTCGCTTAACCGCGTGTCGATTTTGACGCCGCGATGCTGCGTGCTAGGCGCGGGGGCCGACCGGACGGAGAGGTCCACGCCGCACATGCCCACGCGCAAACTCAAGGTCATCGTCACCCGCCGCCTGCCCGAGCCGGTCGAGACCCGGATGACCGAGCTGTTCGACGTCGAACTGAATCACGACGACACGCCGATGACCCAGGCCCAGCTTGGCGACGCGGTGTCGCGCGCTGACGTGCTGGTGCCCACGGTCACCGACCGGATCGACAAGGGTGTGCTGATGCGCGCCCACGAAGGCATGCGCCTGATCGCCCAGTTCGGCGCCGGGGTGGACAATGTCGATGTGGCAACGGCGACCCAGCGTGGCATCACCGTCACCAACACGCCGGGGGTGCTGACCGAGGACACCGCCGACATCACGATGGCGTTGATCCTGGCCGTGCCCCGCCGCCTGACCGAGGGCGTTCGGGCGGTGGCGGCCGACGAGTTCACCGGCTGGACGCCGACCTGGATGCTGGGGCGCCGGGTCGGCGGCAAGCGGCTGGGCATCATCGGCATGGGCCGCATCGGACAGGCGGTGGCCCGCCGCGCCCGCGCGTTCGGCCTTCAGATCCACTATCACAACCGCAAGCGGGTCTCGACCGCCATCGAACAGGCACTCGAGGCCACATACTGGGAGAGCCTCGACCAGATGCTCTCGCGCATGGACATCGTGTCGGTGAACTGCCCGCACACGCCGGCCACCTATCACCTGCTGTCGTCGCGCCGGCTGGCGCTGCTCAAGCCGTCGGCCTATGTCGTGAACACCGCGCGCGGCGAGGTCATCGACGAGGCGGCGATGGCGCGGATGCTTGAAAAGGGCGAGCTGGCGGGCGCCGGGCTGGACGTCTACGAGCACGAGCCCGCGATCAACCCAAAGCTGCGCAAGCAGCCCAATGTGGTCCTTCTACCGCACATGGGGTCCGCCACGATCGAGGGGCGCGTCGAGATGGGCGAGAAGGTCATCATCAACATCCGCACCTGGGCCGACGGCCACAAGCCCCCCGACCGGGTCATCCCGGCCATGCTCTAAGGCGCACGCTTCGCGCCGCACCTGCGCACCGAGAAAAAAACGCTGAATCACCACAGGAGCGACCCTGCCCAACGGCTGCCTGTTCGATTTTGATTGACCAAAACGCATTGATCTGTTGTATTATGGTCGCTCAAGAAAGCGGTTTCTGAACGATCATGGTCACTCGTCACGAACTTCGACATCGTGCCCGAAGGCATCTGGACCGCCAGACAGCCGCCATTGCCGCCGTCGCAGGCCCGCGCCCGGCCAAAGGATGGGTGCACGCCGTTCGCAACGCGCTTGGTCTGACCACGCGCCAGTTGGCGGCGCGCATGGGGCGCGCGCCGTCGACGATTGTTGCACTTGAAAAGGGCGAAGTGGCCGAGACCGTCAGCCTGAGGACATTGCGCGAGGCGGCCGAGAACCTCGGGTGCACCCTGACCTATGCTTTCGTGCCGAACGAGCCCCTGGAACGGACGGTTCGACGTCGGGCAAGGGCGAAGGCAGAAGCAAGGATGCGCATTGTGGGCCATGGCATGGTGCTCGAAGCGCAGGCCGTCCCGCAGGACGTGCTGGCAAGCGAAATCGAGCAGCTCACCGACAGGCTGGTCCGGACCGAAGGCAGCCGTCTGTGGCATGATCCGTGACGCTCTTTCCGGACGTTAAGGGCGCCCCTTCAGCCACCGCACTGAATGCCCGAGGACCGTTTCCAGCTTCGTCTCGATTGGGTGACCACACGCGATCAGCTGAATGAGGTCGAGCAAGCCAACATCACCGAGGCCGACCTTTGGGCGTTCCGGCGGCGGCGCGACGTGCTGAACGAGACGTTTCTTCTTCAACTGCACCGGCGCATGTTCGGCAAGGTCTGGCGTTGGGCTGGCCGGTATCGCGATACCGAGCTCAACCTGGGGGTCGCCGCGTACCGTATCCCCGTCGAAATGCGGCAGCATCTCGACACCGCGCGATTCTGGCTTGCGCAGTCGACGTTCACGCCGGACGAGATCGCTGTGCGCTTCCATCACAGACAGGTCCTGATCCACCCGTTCACGAACGGAAATGGTCGTCATGCGCGACTTGCAGCCGACCTGCTGGTGGTTGGGACCGGCGGGGCACGCTTTACCTGGGGCCGGTCGAGCCTCGTGGATCCAGGCCGCACCCGCGCCGGTTACATCGACGCCTTGAGGGCGGCGGATCGGCACGAAATCGCGCCTCTGCTGGCATTCGCCCGGTCGTGAGACCGCCGCGTGACGGCTGTCGCCCGTCTGGTCGGGCGCGTCCGGTCCATAGGGATGCGATGGCTCAGCCGCCCAGACGCGCCAGGCCGGCCTGATAATTCGCCAGCTGACGCCGCAAAGCTTCGGGAACGGTGCCGCCGGTGCGGCCGGGGCGCTGTTCGGCGGCCAGCACGGCCGGGTCCTGCGTGATGGTGCGATAGGCGGTGCGCAGGCGCGATTGCGACGCCGCGAGCGCATCGACCAGGGCCTCGGCCTCCTCGCGCGTGCGGGGCACCCGGGTCGGGTCGAAGTCCAGCGCGATGACGGGGGGCTGGATGGTCTGGGTGCGTCCTGCCTGCGCGGCGGGCGAGGCCCGGACCAGCCCCGGCACCAGGCCCAGCGCCTCGGTGGCGTCGCGACCGGCCGCCCCGCGGACCAACTCGATGCGCGCATCCCCGCGTGGCACGATGCCCAGCCGGTCCGCGCCGTCGCGCGTGCGCACCTCGGCGGTGCCATCCAGACCCAGCGCGCGGCCGATGCGGAAGGCCAGGCTGCGGAAGGTGTCGTCGGCCTGCAGCACGATGCGGCGCGGGGGGCCACCATCGATGCGGACGAAAAACTCGTCGCCCGCGCGCGCGGGCGTGCGGTCGACGACCCGTGTCGCCTCGTCAAAGCGCAGCGTGCCCGTGGGCAGGCCCAGGCGATCCAGGATCGAAGATCCCGCCGGATCGACGGCAATGCCCACGCCGCCGGACTGGCCCTCACGGCCTGACACCTGGCGCACCCAGCTGGTCGCACCCGTCGCGCCGTCCAGGCGTGCAGCGAATGCGTTGATGCGGTCGGACATCGGGTTGCCATCGATGCCGCCCGTGGTCGAACCCGCCACGAACACCGCCCCGCCGGAAAGCCTGATGGCCGTGGCCATGTCGTCGCCGCCCCCGCCCAGGCGCCTTGACCACGCCAGCTGCGGGGTGACGCCATCGTCCAGCGCAATCAGCAGGGCATCGCGTTCGCCCGATGCCGGCCCCGGCGGTGTCCACGCGCCCAGATCCGCATTGGCCCCGACCGTGCCGGACAGGACGATGCGCGTGCCCTCGACGGCAATGGCGCTGATGGCGCCGCCGCCGAGGTCCGGCAAGGCCTGCTCCCAGACCACCGCCCCCGCGGCATCCAGGCGCCGCACCGCTCCGCCCTGATCGGTGCGCAGCGCGACCACGAACCCATCCGCGGTCGCCGCGAGCGCTGTGATCCCCTCGGCGCTGCCCGATGCCATGGTCTGGGTCAGTCCGTTGGTGCCATCGGCCCCGAAGGTCTGCAGCCAGCCATCCGCCCCGCCCGCACTGCCCGAACCGGTCGAGCGACCTGCGACAGCCACCGTGCCATCGGCACCGATCGCGACCGCCGTCACCTCCTCGGTCCCGACACCGGCAATCCGGCGCGTCCATGCCTGTTGGCCCGCCGCATCGAACATCGTCAAAAAGCCATCCTGGCCGCGCCGCGTCTCGTTGGTGTCGAGCACACCGGTGACGGTTCCGGCTACCGCGATCCGTCCGTCCGGCCCCACCGCGACGGCCGCGCCGTCGGCCAGCGCCTCGGCCCCGATCATGCGCGTCCAGATCACAGCGCCCTGGGAATCGCGTCGCTGCAGGACCACGTCCCGCTCGCCCAGCACGCGCTGGCCGGCGACGCTGCCCTCCACCTGGGCCAGGACCACAAGGCCGCCATCCTCGGTTGCCGCGCTGGCGCGCACGCGCAGGGGCGGCGGCTCGACGGCGGTGCGGATGTCCTCGGTGGCGCCGGCAGGACGCGAGACACGGTCCGGCGCGCGGTCAGCCTCGATGCGGCGCGTGAACAGGGTCGCCGGGGCGCTGCCATCGTCGGAAAACTTGGTGATCGCGCCCACCTGCCGCGCCTCGGGCCCGGTATTGCCCACCAGATAGACGGCCGGCTGGGCGTCGGGTGCGGAAAAGCTGGCCAGCTCGGCGACGCCGCCGCGCACGCGAATGCCGAAGTCCTCGCCGGGAATGAAGCCGTCCGCGCGCGCCGTGCCGATCTTGACCCGCTCGAGGCGGGTGGAAAACCCCGCCTGTTCCAGTGCCGTGTTCGCCTGGGCAACCACCGCGTCCAGGCTGCGTGGCCCGCTGATGGCCGCAAAGTCCACGAACACCGGGGTATCCACCCCTGCACGCCGGACCGTGATCGTGAAGCCGGCCGCCGTCTCCAGCCCGGCCATCACCGCATCGGGCGGCCCGGTGTGCACCACGCCGGTGGTGTAGGTCCGAGCGGTGCGCACAAAGGGGTCTGTCTCGGCGCGCCTCAGGTCCGCCCCGCGCACCACCACTGCCCGGTCCAGCGCGATGCCGGCCAGGAACTGGTCGACCTCGGGCACCAGCGCCTCGAAGCGGGCGGCCAGCCTGGTCCGGTCGAAGGTCGAGGTGTCCTCGGCGGCCATGCGCTCGGCGATCAGGCGCAGCGCATTCAGCCCCTCATGGGCCGCAAACACCGTGCGGATGTCCGACAGCGCGGGGTCGCGGCCGATGGCGCTGCGGGCCTCGCGCGCGATCGCGGGGGCCCCGCCCATCAGCCGCCGCACCGTATCCTCGTCGGGCACCCGCGTGGCGCGGCTGCTCCAGGGCGGCACCTCGGCGGCGATCGCGGCCTGCTCGCGCGTGGGCGCCCGCGCCGGCAACGGGCGCGTGGTCTGGGCGTTCATCGCCTGGAGCAGGAGGTTGACGTCGATCACGGGTCGGGCCGGCTGGGTCTGGACCGCCCGTGCGAACGGTTCACGGGCGGTTGCAATTTCTTCAGGACTCGTCAGGATTCGGTTAAGCGGAGGGCGCCATGGCACGCGACCGGCGGTCACGGGATGTCGAGCGGGGGCTCGACCGGGCGCGGCAGCGCAAGGGCGGCGGGGCCCTGCTCGACGCTGTCCTGTTGGCGCTGTTCTATGCCTCGATCATATCGGCGGTGTGGTTCGGCGCCCGCACGGCCGCCGCGTTCGCCGACACCGAAATCTATGGCTATCACCTGTCCGATGCCGCGCGCGATGCCACCCGCCGCGAGATGGACCGCATGTTCGCCGCGCTGATCCCGGTCGATGCGGACCGCCGGGCGTTCTGGAACGATGCCGTCGCCCGCGAGGTCGAGGTGGGCGACCTGTCCGCCGCACGCGGTTTCCTGCTGGCCGCGCCGTCCATGCTGCCGCCCGGCGACGCCGCCGCCCTCAGGGCGTCTTTGCCGCCCGACGCCGACGATGACGCCCTGGTGGCCGAGGCGGCCGAATTGCTGACGGCACCGGTCCGCGAGGCATGGCAGCGCGAGTCCTCGCTGATGGGCACGACCATGCGCGGCGCGGGCGACTTCGTGACCGGCGCCGTCACCGGCCAGGGCCGCAATGCCGGCACGCTGGCAGGGGCGGTGACGGCGGACTTCTTCGTGATCGGCGACATCCGCGACCTGACCATCCAGAGTGGCCGATGGATCGCCGGCGAGGAGGTGGATGTGTTCATCCTGTCACTCTCGGCCGTGGGGCTGGGGCTGACGGCCGCGACCATCGCTTCGGCCGGCGGCGCAGGGCCGATCAAGGCAGGCGCGTCGGTCATCAAGGCCGGCAAGCGGGCGGGCGTGCTGTCGGCGCGGTTGACCCGCCAGCTGGGCGAGCGGGTGGCGCGGGCCATTCCGCCTGCACGCCTGCGGCGCGAGCTGGACACCGCGCTGGGCCCTTCGACCCCCTTGCTCCGCCGCCCGGCCGAGGTGGCCGCCAGCTTTGGCAGGGCCGCCGACCCCGGTGCAGTGCGCGCACTTTCGACCAAGCTGGACGATCTGGGCGTGACGGCGCGCGCGGTGTCGCCCGGCGGCACGCTGCGCCTGCTCGAGAATGTGGACGATGCGGCCGACCTGCGGCGCATGCGGCTGGTGGCGGAGACCGGCGGCGACAAGGCGATCGCGCTGTCCAAACGCATGGGCCCGGGCTTTTTGCGGGCGGCCAAGGCCACGCTCAAGATGACCCGGGCGCTGGCATTCGACATCGCCGCCTTGGTGTCTGCGCTGGTGGGGTTTGTCGCGTCCCTCGCATTCGGCCTGGTCAGGCGCCTGGCATCGGGCGCCTTGCGCGCGCATCGCCGGCGTCAGCGCGCCGCCATGGAGGCGCCCGATGCCCCGCCACCCCGGCGCGGCCGGGCCGCATTGGCGCGCCAGCCGGGCGCAGGCTGATCGCCGTCAGGCCGATCAGGCCTCGAACGCCGAGCGCAGGCGCTGCAAATGCGCCCCGACCGGATTGTCCTCGGGAACATCGCCCGCGCCCGAATACACCCGCGCATCCAGATGGCTGACACGCTGGTGCAGCACGGCCGAACGCGCCAAGAGGTCGCGCAGGCGCTCGGGCAGCTCCGTCACCTCGAGGATGGGGGTGTCGTCCAGTGCCTTCGAGATCCGGTATTTCGGATCGAGCGCCGTCTCGACCGGCATCTCGCCCTGACGCACGGCACGCTGGACCAGCAGCCAGGAGGCAACCTGCATCAGCCGCGTGGTCAGGCGCATCGACTCGCCGGCATAGGCCAGCGCCGCAAAACGCGGCAGGCCGGTGCTCTCCTTGCGGCCGGGGCCATCCAGATAACCGGCTGTTTCCTCGACCAGCCCCATGCCTTCGGCAAAGGTGCGCTCGAACAGGCTCGAGTGGGCGAACGCCAGCACGCGCTCGGCGATCTCGCCCCCCTCGCGCTGCAGGGCCTCGCTCATTGCGCCCCTCCGATGGATGCCAAGGTCGTGTCCTCTCCGCGTTCCAGAATGGCGGTGCGCTCGCCGCCCGGCAATGGGTGCGCCTGCAATGGCCGGGCCAGCCATCGCTCCACGCCCTCAGTCCCTGCGTCCGAAAACCGAGTCCGCCGCCGCCTTGGCGCCGCGCTTGCGCTCGATCAGGCCGCGGCAGGTGGCAATCTCGTCCTCGAGTGCGGCGATCCGCTCCTCGAGTTCGCCAATGCCCATCTGGTCCAGCGGCCGCGCCGGGCCGGTGCCTGCCGGGGCACGCGGTGCGAAGGGGTCGTCTTCGGGATGGGCCATGGGCGAAGGGTCCGTGCAGGGCGGGTCAGAAGGGTCCAGCCTAGCACGGACACCGCGCCTTGCGCAGCCGTGCGATTGCGCTTGCCCCCGGGCGTGCCACAGGCCACAGCCCGCCCCGACGGAGGCGACATGCAAGCGATCGCGCACGACGGCCCGGCTCCATTGCGGCTGGTCGAGACACATAGGCCCCGGGTCGGCGCGGGGCAGGTCCTGATCCAGGTGGCCGCAGCGGGCGTCAACCGGCCAGACCTTGTCCAGCGCGCCGGCCTCTATCCACCGCCCGCCGGCGCGTCGCCGG
>DBAV01000080.1:0-387 GCA_002291875.1 Hyphomonadaceae bacterium UBA1001 | reverse complement strand
CCGCCCGCCGGCGCGTCGCCGGTGCTGGGGCTGGAGGTGTCCGGCACGGTTGTCGAAACGGGCGAGGGCGTCACGCGCTGGCGGCCGGGCGACCAAGTATGCGCACTTCTGGCCGGTGGTGGCTATGCCGGCTACGCCGTTGCGGAAGAGGGCTCGTGCCTGCCGGTTCCCGCCGGCCTTTCGCTGGTCGAGGCGGCGGCCCTGCCCGAGACGGTGCTGACGGTGTGGGCCAATGTGTTCGACACCGCAGCCCTGGCGCCGCACGAAACCCTGTTGGTGCACGGCGGCGCCAGCGGCATCGGCACCACGGCAATCCAGATGGCCAGGGCGCATGGTGCGCGGGTGGCCGTCACCGCCGGCAGCCCTGAAAAGCTGGACCTTTGCCGC
>DBAV01000058.1 GCA_002291875.1 Hyphomonadaceae bacterium UBA1001 | reverse complement strand
GGGTGCCCTGTGCAGGTGCCGCCTGCGGGGGGCGGGCCCAGGGCGGCGGACCGTCACCCCAAGGCGGGCGTACGGGCTCGCCAAAGCTGCGCCCATAGCTGACGCCATAGCGGACATTCTCGCTGCGGCGCTCGCCGAAATTGATCGCGCGCCGGTCGATGGCGATCAGATTGCCCCCGCTGTCGCGGGTGAAGCGGGTGGGGAAGGCGGCCTCGAGTGCCGGGGTCAGCACGGGGAAGGCCGCGATGGCGTTCTCGCTGCGGTTGCGCACCCAGCTGGCCGAAAGGTTCAGGCCCTCGATGGCGGTTGGGGACCAGTTCGCCGATACGGTCAGGTCGCGCCGGACCTCGGCATCAAGGGCCGGATTGCCCCCTGTGGTGACGGTGACGTCGGCGCTGCGCCCGGTGGCGAAGTCGAACACGTCCACCCCGGGCGTCACCTGCACCGCGTCGCCCAGCTGCGCCACGCCAGGGGCGGCCTCGGTGCGCTCGGCCTGCACCGAAAAGCGCAGCGGGCGGGTGGGGCTCCAGCTGAGGCCGCCGCCGATGGCGTCGATCGCGCCAAAGTCCGACAGGTCGTTGTAGGCCCCGGTGACGTTGGCCGTCAGGTCGCCCAGCACGTCCCAGCCCTCCTGGCGCCGGCTGGCCAGCGGCACGGTCAGGGTGGCGCGCGTGCCCGCATCGGTGCGCGCCAGGTCGCTGCGGGTGGTGGTGCTGCCGCGCTCGGACAGGGCGTCGAGTGAGGTCAGCCCCAGATTGCCGCGCAGGGCCAGCCGCACCTCGCCCGCCGGAATCCGCAGCAGGCGCCCGTTGGTGTTGGCCAGCAGGGCCAGCGAGGCGGTCTCGGATTCGGTGCGCAGCCGCTCGGGCCCGCCCAGGGTGCGGGTGGTGCTGTCGGCGATGTCGAGCGTGGTCGAGGCCGTCCACTGCCAGTTCTCGCCCATGCCATCCAGCGCGACCGAGAACTGGGCATCGGTGGTGTCGCCCAGGCGCTCGACCGTGGCGCCGGTGGCGGCGTTGCGGCCCAGCGCGCCCTGGGTGTCGATGTCGCTGCCCTCGAAGCCGAAGGTGACGCCGATGTCGTCATTGATGTTGCGGTTCATGGTGCCGGTGACGACCACAAGGTCGTTTTCCGGCGTCAGCGTGCGCACGCCGCGGTCGTCGGGGCCGGATGCGGGCGGGCTGATGCCGCGTTCCAGCTCTGTCAGGGCGGTGAATCGCTCGACCTCGATCTCGAACTGGGTGCGCCCACGGCCCTGGTCGACGACGAAGCCACCGAACTCGACCTCGTTCTGGCTGCGCCCGCCATTGGCAGAACCGCCCCCCTCGATGTCCGCGCTCAGCGCTTGGAAGCCTGGCCGCAGCACCACGTTCACCACCCGCTGGTCAGCCGCGAAGCCGAACTGGAGCGCGACTTCCTCGGGAAAGGTCTCGACGCGCTGGATCGCCTCGGTGGGGATGTTGCGGATCTCGCCAAAGCCGGAAATCCGCCGCCCGTTCAGAAGGACGATCGGTGCGCCGTCGCCGCGGCCGCGTGCACTGCCCACCTGCGGTCCCAGCGCCTCGATCAGCTCGGCCACATTGGTAGCGCCTGTGGCGCGCAGCTCGAACGGGCTGAGCACCGCCTCCGGCACGGCCGCGCCCGGCACGCTGCCGGGGGCGCGCTGGCCGACCACCACGATCTCGGCGTCGAACTCGCCCTCGAAGGTCTCGGTGGCACCGCCGGCCTCGTCGGCGGGCGGGCGGGGATTGGTCAGGATGGGCTCGGACGCGCCCGCCGGCTCGCTCGCCGGGGCAGGGTCGCTGGGCGTGGCCTCATCCTGCGCGACGGCGACAGGGGCCAGCAAGGCGGCGAAGGCCGCGGCCTTCAGCAGGGCGGGGGTACGCATTCGGGGCCTCTCGGGAATGCAGGCGGACTTAGCGGGCGACCGGTCATTGTCCAGTGCGCATCGAGCCTCCCCTGCCATTCCACGTGAAAACAGACCGTTTCCGTCGCTGCCGGCCTGCAGCCCCCAACCCCGTGCCCGACCTTCCGCCGCGTGATCTTGCAGGGCCGGGCGCGGGCGCGCACACCGCCTGGCAGACCCATCCATTGGACCGGAGGCCCAAATGACCCAGGCGCTCATCATCGACGCGGCCCGCACGCCGCGCGGCATCGGCAAGGTCGGCAAGGGCGCGCTGGCCGCCATCCACCCCCAGCAGCTGGCCGCCACCGTGCTGCGCGCCATCGCCGAGCGCAATGGCCTCGACACCGCCCAGGTCGATGACGTGATCTGGGGCACCTCGTCCCAGCGCGGCCGGCAGGGGATGGACCTGGCGCGCATGGCGGCGCTGGATGCGGGCTTTGACGTCCGCTCGTCGGGCGTCACCATCGACCGGTTCTGCGGATCGGGCATCACCAGCGTGAACATGGCCGCCGCCTCGATCATGTCAGGCATGGCCGATCTGGTGGTGGCGGGCGGCACCGAGATGATGAGCTATACCGCTGCGACCGCCGACCCGAAATCGCCGCCCTTCATGGACGCCGGCAATCTGCGCCTGCGCGCACGCCACCCCCAGAGCCATCAGGGCGTGTGCGCAGACGCCATCGCCACGCTGGAAGGGATCAGCCGGGCCGACGTCGACGCGCTGGCCCTCGAGAGCCAGCGCCGCGCCGCAGTGGCGATCGCCGAGGGCCGGTTCGACCGCTCGCTGGTGCCGGTGCACCACGAGGATGGCACGCTGGCGCTGGACCGCGAGGAGTTTCCCCGTCCTGGCACCACGGCCGAGGGTCTGGCCGCGCTGAAACCGTCCTTCGAGGCGATGGCGTCGTTCCCGCTCGATGAGGCGGGCACCACTTATGGCGGGTTGATCCGTCAGAAATACACCGACCTCAAGATCACCCACGTCCACCATGCCGGCAATTCGTCGGGCGTGGTGGACGGCGCGGCCGCGCTGCTGCTGGCGTCGCCCGAACATGCGGCCAGGAACGGGCTGCGGCCGCGCGCCCGCGTCGTGGCGATGGCCAACCAGGGCGATTGCCCGACCCTGATGCTGAACGCACCAGTGCCGGCCGCACGCAAGGTGCTGGCCAAGGCGGGCCTGACGCCCGACGACATCGACCTGTGGGAAATCAACGAGGCGTTTGCCGTGGTGGCGGAAAAGTTCATCCGTGACCTTCGGCTGGACCGCGCTCGGGTCAACGTCAATGGCGGTGCAATGGCATTGGGCCACCCGATCGGAGCGACCGGCAGCATCCTGATCGGCACGCTGCTGGACGAACTCGAGCGCCGCGACTTGCGGCGGGGCCTGGTGACGATGTGCGCCGCCGGCGGCATGGCCCCCGCGATCATCATCGAAAGGGTCTGACGGCGCCTGCCCGGCCGGAGTCCGCGCTTGCAGGCGCGGGCGTTTCCGCAACACCGGGCCTGGAAGCCCGGGCTCCTGTGCTTGCGCTTTGGCGGGTCATTCAGGACCAGATCGCGCCCCACCGGAGCCCGCGCTTCCAAGCGCGGACGTTACCGCAACACCGGGCCTGGAAGCCCGGGCTCCTGTGCTTGCGCGTTTTGCAGGTCGTCCCGCGCCAAAGCCGGCCCCACCGGAGCCCGCGCTTCCAAGCGCGGATGGTACCGCAACACCGGGCCTGGAAGCCCGGGCTCCTGTTGCCGCCGGAGCCCGCGCCTCCGCGCGCGGCCGTTTCGGCGACAATCGGGCCTGGAGGCCCGGCCTCCAGTGGGCCGTTTACTGGCCCGCTTCGCTGATGGCGCCCTGGACGGCGCACTTGCCGATGGCCTGGCGGGTGCGCTCGTCGAGTCCGGCAGCATTGGCTGCGCCGGCAATGTCGCCGCCCAGGCTGGCCTGGATCACCTCGCCCAGCGCCTTGACCTGCTCGCCGGTCAGCCGTTCGCCGACCTCGGCCTGAAGGCAGCCGCAGAACGCCTCGGACTGGCCGGCGATCATGCAGGCATTCTGGGTTGTGACGACCGCCCCGGCCGCCGACATGGCCCCCTCGGCCACATCACCGGCAGCGCCGGCAAGGTCCTGGACCTGCTGCCCGCAGGCGGCGAGCGTCAGTGCGCCAAAGGCGGCGATGGCGATGCGGAACGGCATGGGTGTCTCCTTTGGCGATCAGGTGACCCGCCGGCCGGGCGCGGACAACCCGCCTCACGTCTTCGTGTCCGCCATCGAGGGGAGTGGTTGCGCGCCGACCCGTGGCGTGTGACTGGGTGCCATGATCGCTTGCATCCTGCGCCGCATGGCCGCCCTTGCGTCGGTTTCGTTCGCCATCGGAGGCTGCGCCATGACTTCACCGCCCGATCCACCTGCGCCGATACCGGTCTGGACGCTGGTGATCCATGGCGGTGCGGGGCTGGACAATCCGGCCAGCTATCCGCCGGACCTGGTCGCGCGCTGGCAGGCGGCACTGGAAACCGCTCTGGTGGCGGGCGAGGACGTGCTGGCGCGCGGCGGCTCGGCAATGGATGCGGTCGAGGCGTCGGTGCGGGTGCTCGAGGACGACCCCGATTTCAATGCCGGGCGAGGGGCGGTGCTGACCAGCGCGGGCGTCGCCGAGCACGATGCGGCCATCATGGACGGAGAGACCCGTCGCGCGGGGGCGGTGACCGGGCTGACCAGCACCCGCCATCCGATCTCGGCCGCACGCGCGGTTATGGAACGCACCCGACATGTGCTATTGCAGGGCGACGGGGCGAACGCGTTCGCGCGCGAGGCAGGCCTCGAGCAGGTCGATCCGGCCTGGTTCGTCACCGACCGGCGGCGGCGCCAGCTGGAGCGGGCGCTGGCAGAGCCCACCACCATGGACACCCACGCCGAATTCCGCATGGGCACGGTCGGCGCAGTGGCGCGCGACGCCCAGGGGCGGCTGGCGGCCGCCACCTCGACGGGCGGGCTGACGGCCAAGCTGCCTGGGCGGGTCGGGGACACACCGATCATCGGCGCAGGGACCTATGCGGATTCGCGCACCTGTGCAGTGTCCGGAACCGGCCAGGGCGAGGCCTTCATCCGCAGCACCGCCGCGGTGCAGCTGTGCCAGCGCGTCGCCTTCGGCGGCGAGACGCTGATCGGTGCCCTGAACGCGACGCTTGGCGACATCTCGAACCTGGGCGGGGATGGCGGAATGATCGTCACCGGCCCGCGCGGCGAGGTGATCTGGGGCTTCAACACGTCCGGCATGCTGCGGGCGGCGTCCGAAGGGGGCGAGCGGCGGCGCGTCGCGCTGTGGGCAGACGAGGTCATGTTGCCGTCACGATCCGCGGCCACCTCCGCTTCCTGAATGGCCCGCTCAGTGCGCGTTGGCACGGCGTTCATCCGGGCCCGTCCATCCATTCGCCCATCACGGCGTTGGCGGGCCAGCGTGAGCGCCCGCTCCGGCGCCGCCATGAAAAGGGACATCACATGCAAAAGACCATCCTGATCGCCTCGAGCATCGGCCTGCTGGCGCTGGGTGCCTGCACCACCATCGACCCGCAGACCGGCGAGCGCGTGCCCAACCGTGTCGCCACCGGTGCCATCATCGGCGCAGGCATCGGTGCGGCCGCAGGCGCTGCGACCAATACCTCGGACGGCGAGCAGACCCGCCGCAACGCCCTGATCGGCGCGGGCATCGGCGCCATCGCGGGGGCCGCGGTCGGCGACTACATGAACGACCAGGAAGAGCGCCTGCGCGAACAGATGCGTGACCGCGGCGTCGAGGTGGCACGCACCGCCGAAAACGAGATCACCCTGATCATGCCCGACGGGATCACCTTCGCGTTCGGCAGTGCCGACGTGCGCCCGCAATTCCGCCAGACCCTGCAGCAGGTCGCCGAGACGCTGCGCCAGTACGAGTCCACCACGGTGGACGTGATCGGCCACACCGACTCGGTCGGTTCGGACGCGTTCAACCTGGACCTGTCCCAGCGTCGCGCGGAATCGGTGGCCTCGGTGCTGGTCGGCGCGGGCGTGCAGTCCGCGCGGATCGTGACCGTCGGCGAGGGCGAGCGTGTGCCCGTCGCCACCAACGAAACCGAGCAGGGTCGCGCCGCCAACCGCCGCGTCGAAATCAAGCTGCGCCCGGTCGTGGCGTGATCGCGCCGACGGCTCAATCGTCCATCTGAGGACGGGCGCGGCGGGTGGCCTTCACCGCGCCGCGCCGCGTCTTTTCGTCCAGCCGGGCGGCCACCTTGGCGCGCGACGGCTTGGTCATCCGCCGTACGGGCGGGGGCGGTGCGTGCGCGCGCAGAAGCAGTTCGAGCAGCCGTTCACGCGCATCGGACCGGTTGCGCTCCTGGGTGCGAAACCGTTGGGCCGCAATGACCAGCACACCCTCTTGCGAGATGCGCCGGCCAGCGAGGGTGACGAGCCGCTCGCGCGGGCCCTCGACCAGGCCGAGCGCGGCCACGTCGACACGCAATTCCACCGCGCTGGCGACCTTGTTGACGTTCTGTCCGCCCGGGCCGCTGGCGCGCACGAAGCGTTCTTCGACCGCGGCCGCCGGTATGCTCCAGCCCTGTCCCAGATCCATGCGAGCGACGTCGTCCATGACCGCTGCCCTAACCCAGCCCATGGCGCGATGCGAGGGTGCACTCTCGCGGCGCATGCGGCGGCAGTGTAGGAGCAGGGCATGAAAGCCCCTCCCTCACCGCGCGGATCGCGCCGGATGCTGGCCATGTTCGCGGTCCTGCTGGCCCTGGGCGTGCTGGCCTTCTGGGTCGACTTTCGCTACCGCGCCGCCCAGGGCGACCGGCCCGAGGTGGCGCCGGTGCAAACCCCTGTGCTGGCTGAACCGGCATTCCAGCGCGCCTCGAGCCTTCTGGGCTTCGACACCGGCAGCCTGCGCGGCATGACCGCCACTGACGCCCGTCAGCGCCTGCGCGGGGCGGTGGCGTCTGGGCAGGCAGAGTGCCGCGGTCTGGAGGGCGAAGGGGCGGGCACCATTTCGTGCACGCTGCGTCCGGTGGCGCAGGGCGATACCGAGACCATGATGATGGACCTGACGCTGGATGCCGACAGTGTCACCGCGGTGCGCCTGGCCACCCCCGGCAGCATCTCGCGCTGGCAAGAACGTTAGGGCATCGGGTCGGGCAGGGCGGCGGCGGCCTCGAAGGCCACCCGGTCTGCCAGGATACGGCCGGCCCGCGTCATGCGCACCCGGCCGTCGACGGTTTCGACCAACCCCTCGGCGGCATGGCGGTCCAGCACTGCCAGCGCGCAGGGGTGAAGGGTGTCCCGGGGCATACCTTCGGCCAGTCGCAGGCCGGTCAGCAGGCGCTCCTGCGCGCACGCACGCGCATCCAGCGCTTCGATGGTGTCCCAGCCCACCCCCGCGGTGCGCACCGTCTCGACATAGGCGTCGGGGCGCAGGACGGCGCGCGTGGCGGTGCGCACGGCGCCGCCGTCAACCGGCCCCAGCACCAGCCTTCCATGCGCACCCGGCCCGACCCCGATCCAGTCTTGGCCGCGCCAGTACACCAGGTTGTGGCGTGAACGGTCGGCGGGTGTGCGGGCATGGTTCGAGGTTTCATACGCATCGTAACCCGCCTGCTCGAGGACCGACTGGGTGACGTCCCAGAGTGCGGCGCCAACCTCGGCGTCCGGCGGTGTCAGCACGCCGCGCCGCACGGCCCGCTCGAAGGCGGTGCCGGGCTCGATCGTCAGCTGATAGGCGGACACATGGCCAGCCCCCAGCGCAACCGCCTCGGAAAGCTCGCCTTGCCAGGCCCGGGGCGACTGGCCGGGCCGGGCATAGATCAGGTCGATCGACACCCGGGCGAAAGCGTCCAGCGCGCGCGCCACCGCTGCGCGTGCCTCGGCCGCGCCGTGATTGCGTCCAAGAGTACTGAGGGCCTCATCGTCCAGCGCCTGGACGCCCAGCGACACCCGCTCGACACCGGCGGCGGCCAGTGCGGCGAACCGACCGGCCTCGGCGTCGGTCGGGTTGGCCTCCAGCGCGATCTCGGCGCCGGCTTCCAGTCCGAACAATGCCTGCACCGCCTCCAGCAGCCGGGCGACCTGGCGCGGCTGCATCAGGCTGGGCGTGCCCCCGCCCAGAAAGACCGAATGCACCTGCCGCCGGCCCAGCCGCGTCCGATGTTCTGCCAGGTCCGCCAGGATGGCCTCCAGCGGGGGCTCGGTGTCCTGGCCACGGGCGCGATGGACGTTGAAGTCGCAATAGGGACAGATGCGGGCACAGAACGGCCAGTGGACATAGACCCCCAGGGGGACACTCATGTCGGCGGCCCCAGGGTGGCCACCAGACGCGCGAACGCCGCCGCGCGATGCGACATCGCGTGCTTGGCCGCGGGGTCCATCTCGCCAAAGGTTTCGCCGTGGCCATCGGGCACAAAGATCGGATCATAGCCAAAGCCGCGCGAGCCCCGGGGCGGAAAGGCCAGCGTGCCGTGCACCTCGCCCCGGAACACCACCTCCTGGCCATCGGAGTTGGCCAGCGCCAGCACGCAGACGAAGTGGGCCGGTGTGCCCTGACCCTGGCCGCGCGCGGCCAGTTCGGCCCGCACCCTGTCCATGGCCCTGCCAAAGTCGCGCGGCACCCCGGCCCAGTCGGCCGACCACACACCCGGTGCGCCATCCAATGCCGGCACCACCAGTCCCGAATCGTCGGCCAGCGCGGTGTGACCGCTGCCCCGGGCGCTGAAGCGGGCTTTCAGCAGGGCATTGCCTTCAAAGGTATTCTCGGTTTCGGCAGGCTCGGGCAGGCCAAAATCCGACGCTGCCCGCACGTCCAGCCGCCAGGGCGCGACCAGGGCGCCGATCTCGCGCAGCTTGCCGGCATTGTGGCTGGCAAGGACCAGGGTGGAACCGGGCACGAGGCGCATCAAGCAAGGTCTTTCTTGATCGAAAATCGATATCCTCCTAGCGTGATGCCACCACGAGCGGAACCGTCGCCACGGTCTGCGTCAGCAGGGAGGCCTCGATGGTGGCCAGCATGAGCCCACGGCGCCCCGGCTCCGAGCCGGCCGAAGGACTGGCCGCGCCGGCTGTCCAGTCGGTGGCGGTATGGACCGTGCGCGTGCTGCGGGTGGTGTCGGTGGTGGCGCCGGTGGTGACGGTGGTGCTGGCAGCGGTGGCGGTGGTGTCGGTGGTACTGCCGCTGGTGGCGCCGGGCCTGGTCGATCCGCGCGGACTGGTGCTGACCGGCCCGGGCATTCTGATCGCGACCGTGCTGGCGGCGCTGGTCTGGCTGATCGCCGATCAGCTGCGGCGGGTGTTCGAGACCGTGCGCGCACGCGATCCCTTCCAGCGGCCCAATGTCCATCGCCTGCGGCGCATCGCGCTGGCGCTCGCGGCCATCGAGCTGGCCCGCTATCTTGGGGCCGGGCTGGTGGCGCTTTCGGTGTCGGTGTGGGGCCCGCCGCCGGGGCAGAGCGTGGCAGCCCTGGCCTCGATCGACATCGGGGTCTGGCTGGGCGTCGCGATCGTCTTCGTGCTGGCCGAGGTGTTCCGCGAAGGCTCGCGCCTCAGGGAAGAGCAGGAGCTGACGGTCTGATGGCGATCCGCGTGACGCTCGACCGCATGCTGCAGGAGCGTCGGATGACGCTGACCGAGCTGTCCGAGGCGGTGGGCGTCACGCTGGCGAACCTGTCGATCCTGAAGACGGGCAAGGCCCGCGCCATCCGCTTCTCGACGCTGGACGCGCTTTGCCGCGCGCTGGATTGCCAGCCGGCCGACCTTCTGGAATGGACGCCCGAACACGACGAAATGGACGACGACGAGGTCCCGCGCGAGGCCGCGGAATAGTCCCCGTGTTCAACCGGCACACCGACCGGAGCGCGGGCTTCCAGGCCCGCATGATGGTGCTCCGGACACGCACGCGGCCCCATAAGGCCCAACCCAGGTAAGCGCGCGCCTGTCAGCCGATGACGGCGGCGTCGGCGGCGAGGGGGGCTGAGGCTTCGGGGACACCCGCCGGAGCCGTTGCCGGCGCTGGGGGGACGATTTCGGGCGCCGGTGCGGCCGGGGGCAGCAAATCGGGCTCGATCGCGGTCGGCAGGGCGGTTGCGGACACCTCGACCGGGGCCGCACCCATGGGCGCCGATCCCGGCGGCAGCGCACCGGCGGGCGGCGCCTCGACCGGAACCACCAGCGATTCCAGCGGCACCCCGTCGAGGGTGGGCGTGGCCGCCGCATCCGCACCGGTCAGGGCCGCAGCGGCCACCAGAAGGTCACCGCGCCGGCTGGAGGCATAGAGCGCGCGCTCGGAATTGCGCGGCATGCGATAGAAGATGTGGGTGCCGATCCGGGTCGTCTCGATCAGCGAGCTGTTCCAGTGCGGGTCGACCCAGTCGGTGTGATAGTGGGTGGCGCCCCCGGTGCGCTGGGGCACCGCGCCTGCGATCACGTCGCGCGCCACACGCTGGGCCCGCTCCCACGGTGCGCCGCGCGGCGTGCGCCGCAGCGATCCGTCGCAGGTGAAGGTGAACTGGCAGCCGGTGCGTCGATACGAGCCCTGGAACACCACCCCGCAGATGGAGTCGGGATAGTGCCGCGAGCGGACGCGGTTGATGACCACTTCGGCCACCGCATACTGCCCGTTCAACGACTCGCCCCTGGCCTCATAATAGACGGCCTGGGACAGGCAGTGCAGCTCGGTCTCGGGATTGTACTTCCAGGTCGGCGTCTCACCGATGAGGCCACCGCGCAGGGGGCGCTGGATGTTGCCGGTGGCGGCCGCCTGAATGACCGGCGCCTCGACCAATTGCCCCTGAAAGCTGTACTGGGCGCCGCGCAGCGCGTTGCCGGGCGCCTCGAGATTGGCGAGATAGAGCCCATCGACGTCCGGTGCACGCGATCCCGCGCGTTCCAGTTCCGCCAGCAGCGCCTCGCTGCGTTCCTGCGCACCGATGTCCTGTCGCTGCTCTTCGGCGCGATGCGCCATTACGGGCATGGCGCCCGCCGCAACGGCCACACAGGCCAGCGCGGTGGCGGCCTGACGTGCACGGGCCGACGCCCGGTCGGCGTCCTGCCTCAGCTCTTCGGACATGGCGTGCGCAATCTGCATAAGCCTCTGCAGGATCACGGTAACACCCCTAACCATCGTTTAACCGGCCGGGCGATGTTCCTCGCCTCTTGGCCGGTCCGGCGCACGAGCCATCGCATTCGTGCATACCGGAGCGGACACTCTGACCCGGCGGAAGGCCGGAAAAACGTCCCGTCTGGCGTGTCGTCGGAGACGCTCCTCCACGCGTCCGACCGCCACGCCGGCGGATCCCCGTCGGGGACGAGCGGCTTGTTCCGACGTCATGTGGCCAGAATGGGGCGCCCGATCTGACGGGAACGTGAGCGCGGGAAGCGTCTCTCCGCCCATATGTCGTGACCGTGTGTGACAGAGCCACCATATATGGTGTTTATTGCGCGATCGAAATTAAGGCATTCTCGCCCTAATTCCGATTTGTGCACCACAATATCAGCCTGGGTGCGCCCGCAGGGCCACGCCCACAGGGTGGAAATGCACGACCTCTCGGGTGCACGATTCGAGGCGCATCGTGCAATGCAAAATCGCGGCAACGATGGTTAACGCGCATCAACACCTTTGTCGGTATCGGCGGTTGCGGGGGTGTCCGCCGCCGGGTGTGCCGGTGCACTCCGGCCGGTCACGGTCCTGTCATCTGCACGCCGCTTTTGCGCTCAAGCTGAAGCGCCTGGACGCGTCGGGCTGTCCTGCGCGCAGAGTGTCGGGGTGAGGTCATGGGTTTGGGCAGATCGGCGGCAATGGCCGCAGGGGTGGGTGCGATGGCGCTATTGGCAGCATGCGGCACACCGGTCGCCGGCCTTCCCACCACGGTGACGGTTCACGCCACCGAGACGGTGCGCGCGGCGCCGGACCTGGCGATCGTGACGGTGGGCGTGGTGGCCCGCGGCGCAACGGCCGCGGCCGCCAACCAGGAGCAGGCGCGGCGCATGGCTGCGGTCCTGGCAGCGGTCAAGGCGGCCGGCGTCGCCGACGAGGATGTTCAGACCACCCAGGTCTCCCTGCAGCCGCAATATGCCTATGCCGAAGGCGCTCCGCCGCGGATTGCCGGCTTTGAGGCGCGCAACATGGTTTCGGTGCGCGTCACCCAGCTCGACCGGGTCGGCGCGATGATCGACGCCGTGGTGGCCGATGGCGGCAACGAGGTGCAGGGCATCAGTTTCGGCTTTCGCGACCCCGAGGCCGCACGCGCCGGCGCCCGCACCGCCGCCATGCAGGCCGCGCTGCAGCGGGCCGGCCAGTATGCCGAGGCGGCGGGCCTCGAGGTCGACCGGGTGCTGTCGATCGTCGAGGGCGGTGGCGCTGCTCCGCCCATGCCTTTCCCGGTCGCCATGGACGCCGTTCGCGCGCAAACCGAGGCGGTCAGCGCGACCATGCCCGGCCAGATCGAGAGCGAGGCCAGCGTGACCGTCGTTGTCGCCCTGCGACGCTGACGCCCCGCGCGCCGCGTCAGAACACGAAGTCTGCGGCGGTGATCTGGGCGAGTGTGAGGCCCTGCAGCAGGATGGTGCCGGTGGCGGGGCCGGACACGGTGACCTGCACCGCGCTGCCGACCTGGGTGGAGGTCAGGTTGGAAAGGCTGACGCCCGAGCCGCGCATGTCCAGCCGGTCGATACCGTCTGCAAAGTCGGTCACGACGTCGGCACCGAACGCACCGCCGGAATTCCAGCGGAACGCATCCGCCCCGCCCCCGATCAGCGTGTCCGCCCCATCCAGCCCGAACAACCGGTCATTGCCAGCCCCGCCGTCCAGGATGTTGGCACCGGCGTCCATGCCCAGGATGTCGGCAAATGCCGAACCGGTCATGTTCTCGATGTCGATCAGGTCATCCCCCACCGCATCGCCCGTGGCATTGCCGAAATCGCCGAAGAACGCATAGACGCCGACCGCCGAGGTGACATAGCTGGCGGTGTCCGATCCGGCGCCGCCATTGATGGTGTCCCCGCCCGCGCCGCCGACCAGTAGGTCGTTGCCGGCGCCGCCGAACAGCCAGTCCTGGCCCGCCCCCATGCCCAGGATGTCGTCGAACGCCGATCCGCGCAGGCCTTCCATGCCGAACAGGGCATCGCCGGCCGCCTCGCCGGTGGCATTGCCGAAATCGCCGACAAAGGCATAGACGCCCGACGCTGCGCCGGCATAGCTGGCCAGGTCGACCCCGGTCCCGCCGATCAGGGTGTCCGCGCCCAGCCCGCCCGCCAGCACATCGTCGCCGGCCAGGCCGAACAGCGTGTCCGCGCCCGCGCCGCCCTCCAGCGTGTTGGCCTGTTCGTTGCCGCCCAGCACGTCGGCCAAGGCCGACCCGCGCAGCCCCTCGACTGAGACCATGCGGTCGCCGGCGGCATCGCCCGTCGCATTTCCAAGGTCGGTGAAGGCCACATAGACACCGGCCGTGGCGGTCTCGTAGCTGGCAAGATCGCCCTCGGATGCGCCGCCATCGATCAGGTCCGCGCCCGCCCCGCCGATCAGGATGTCGTCGCCCGCGCCCCCGAACAGGGTGTCCGCGCCCGCTCCGCCGTCCAGCACGTCCGCGCGGTCGGATGCGCCGGGCTGGGGGTCCAGCCGCCAGATGTTGCCGCCAATGCCGATGGCATAGAGCCGCCCCGCGGAATCAGTGGCAAAGTCGACAATGCTGGTCATCGGGCCGGTCACCGAGACGATCTGGCTGGTGATGTCGGCCACCTCGCGCAGCACGCCGTCTTCCTGGCGCAGGGCAAAGACCCGATTGGTCGCGAAGTCCGCGAAGATGTACCAGCCGCGGAAGCCTTCGTCGGGGCCCAGATAGACCTCTCCGCCGGTGATCGAACGCCCCGTGCCGTGGTCATAATCGAAGATCGGGCCGGTCAGCGCCGGATCGCCGGGCTGGGGGGTTCCGAGGGGGCCGGGATTGAAGGGCAGGGTGCCCTCCATGATGCGCCACCCCAGATTGGCGCCGCCCTGGCTGGCGTCGAGGACGCTGACCTCCTCGCGCGCGCTCTGGCCGACATCGGCGACATAGAGGTCGCCATTGCGCGGGTCGAAGGCCAGGCGCCAGGCGTTGCGCACACCCACGGTCCAGATTTCGTCCGCACCCGCCACACCGACAAACGGATTGTCGGCCGGCACGGCATAGTTGCGGTTCGGGTCGGCGCCGAACGCGTCGGCATCGACGTCGATGCGCAGGATCTTGCCCAGAAGGTCGTCGATGTTCTGGGCGCGGTTGCCGGGATCGCCGGACCCGCCGCCATCGCCGGTCGAGATGTAGAGATATCCATCGACGGGCGAAAAGCCGATCCAGCCGCCATTGTGGTTGTTGAAGCCGGTCTGCTTGGGGATTTCGAGGATCAGCCGCGCGGCGGTGTCCGAGACCGCCGGATTGGCGGTGCTGCGGGCGTATTCGCGGACCTGGAGGTCACCCTGCGCATCGGTCAGGAACACGAAATAGCGCCCGTTGGCGACGTAATCGGGATGGAAGGCGATGCCCAGCACGCCGCGCTCGCCATCGCTCAGGAATTCGGTGTTCGGAATGTCGAGGAAGGTCGAGCGCGCGCCGGTCTCGACATTGACGCGCTGGATGATGCCGGTGGCCTTTTCGACCACATACAGGAATCCCGGATCGCCGGGGGCGGCCTGGGCGGCGACCGGCTGGGCCAGGCCCGTGGCGATGCGGGTGGCGGTGATCGCGCCCGGTGCGTCCTGGCCGAAGCCGAACAGGGTGTCATTGCCCTCGCCGCCGCGCAGGGTGTCGCTGCCGGCCCCGCCGAACAGCCGGTCATTGCCGCCCAGGCCCTCGAGCAGATTGTCGCCGGCCCCCATCCCCAGGACATCGTCAAAGGCCGACCCGCGCAGCCCCTCGATCGAAACAAAGCTGTCGCCGCGACCGTGGCCGGTGGCGTTGCCCAGGTCGGCGAAGAACACATAGACCCCACTGGGCGCGCTGGCATAGCTGGCAATGTCGAAGCCCGCCCCGCCATCCAGTGCGTCGCCCGCGGCCCCGCCCTCCAGCACGTCGTCCCCGCCCAGCCCGCTGATCTGGTCGACATCGGCGGTTCCCAGCAACACGTTCGGACCCTCGGTCCCGATGATCACGGCCATGTGGCCCTCCGCGTCGACCCACCCGACGCCAAGGCTAGGGTCTGACCCGGCTGGCCGCAAACGAACGATTGTTCATGTTCCGCTCTGAATCGTTTTTCCGTCGGGAGGGGGTCTGCAGTGTGATGCAGGCCGGGAACACGGCCCGGCGGTCGCGGCGCCTTTTCCTTCCTTCCCCACCATCCCCTCAACCCGGATTGCGTGCCGCGCACCTTCTCCTTGGGGAGAAGGTCGGCTTCTGCACAGCAGAAGCCGGGTTGAGGGACGCGGGCAGGCGTTTCTCGAGTGTGATGCAGGCCGGGAACACGGCCCGGCGGTCGCGTCGCTTTTTCCCTCTTCCGCCCACCACCCCTCAACCCGGATTTCGTGCCGAAATCCGACCTTCTCCCCGAGGCGAAGGTACCGCCGACGGGTTGGAGGGGTCAGGGGCCTTCGCGGCGGAACTCGAAGTCGACGGCAAAGCCGCCGGGCAAATAGCGCGATACCCGGCCGGACACCTGGCCGAACTGGACCCACTCGCCGACCATGGGGCGGGGGCCCTCGCAGCGCACGGCCAGGCCGACGATCGAGAAGTCGGTGATCTCGCAGTCGATCGCCGTGCCATCCTCGCGCACCAGCAGGGCCGCCCCGCCGCCGGCGTGACGATCGCTGCGTCGCTCTTCGGGTTGGGTCAGATGGGGCTGGTTGATCAGGGTGGTCAGGCGCTCGACCAGCTTTTCGCGCAGATAGGGTGACAGGTCCAGCGCGATCCCCGCGAGGTGCCCGCGCGCGCGCACCACCCGCCCCGTCAGGCGCCCCAGATCGCGCGCATAGATGATGACCGGGCTCTCGATCGCCAGCGGGGCCCGCGCGGCCAGGAGCACGCCGCCCGCCGAGGCGTCACCGATCCGGATGTCCACCTCCGCGCCGTCGGCGGTCATGGCGCGGCCCGGCAGGCGCACCGCCACACGCCGGAAGCGGCGCCGATCGGGCGCCCGCGCGCGCGCGGCGGCAGCCATCACCGGTTCGGACACGGGCGCGTCCACCGGTGCCAGTTCAGGCGCGCGTCCGGGCGCGAGTTCGGGCGTCATGAAACTCCTCAGGGCGCTGACGGTCATGGCGCGCACACTCCGGCTGGCAGGGGGGCGGGTGCATGGTGAAGCGCCGTGGTGAACATTGCGTTTACCGCCAGCCACGCGCGCGGCCGCCGGTCGCCCACAGTCTCTGACGATGGGGCAGGGCTTGATGCGGCGGCACGGGCGTTGCAGCATCCAACCCGTGGACAGAACACCGCGCGGCACGCACCGCGCAGCCCTGCGACGGAGGAAATCCATGGCGCGCGCGAAGGATGGCGACCGGTTCGACTATATCATCATCGGTGCCGGTTCGGCGGGCTGTGTGCTGGCCAACCGCCTGACCGAGGATCCGGACGTCCGGGTGTGCCTTCTGGAAGCCGGCCCGCGCGACGGCTCGGTGCTGATCCGCATGCCCGCCGGCGTGGGCAATCTGATCAAGGCCAAGGGCCCGCACAATTGGGGCTTTGAGACAGTGCCGCAGCCACGCCTGGCGGACCGGCGGCTTTGGTGGCCGCGCGGGCGTGGCTGGGGCGGGTCGAGCTCGATCAATGGCATGATCTATATTCGCGGGCATGCGCGCGACTATGACCAGTGGCGCCAGATGGGCCTGACGGGATGGGGCTATGCGGACGTGCTGCCCTATTTCAAGCGCGCCGAGACGTTCGAGGGCGGCGCAAACACCTATCATGGCGGCAGCGGGCCGCTCCATGTGTCCACCGGCACGACGCCCAATCCGCTCTACCGGGCCTATATCGAGGCCGGGCGCCAGGCGGGCCACCCGGTCACCGCCGATTTCAACGGCCATCAGCAGGAAGGGTTCGGGCCCTATCAGCTGACCATCCGCGACGGAGAGCGGTGGTCGGCCTCGTTCGCCTATCTGCGCCCGATCGTGGACGTCCGCGAGAACCTGGTGACGCGGACCGGGGTGCGGGTGACGCGCCTGCTTGTGGAAAACGGGCGCTGTGTGGGCGTCGAGATCGCGCCGCGCAAGGGCGCCCGGGCCGAGCGCCTTTATGCCGACCGCGAGACTCTGGTGAGCGCAGGTGCGGTCCAGTCGCCCCAGATCCTGATGCATTCGGGCATCGGCCCGGCCGATGCACTGCAGGCCGCCGGCATCCGCCCCCTGGTCGATGCACCCGATGTCGGCCGCAACATGCAGGACCATCTGGACGTCATCATCAATGTCGAATGCACCCAGCCCATCACCGCCTGGTCGACCCAGGCGGGCCTGAAGAAGCTGGTGGTCGGCATGGACTACATGTTCCGCAAGCAGGGGGCGGGGCGTCAGAACTTCCTGGAATCCGGCGCCTTCCTGAAATCGCGGCCCGACCTCGACCGCCCCGATTTGCAGACCCATTTCGTCATCGCCATCATGCAGGACCACGCCCGCACCGAGGTCCAGAAGGACGGCTATTCGGCCCATGTGTGCCAGCTGCGCCCCGAGAGCCGCGGCACCGTCACGCTCGCCGGGGACGATCCGTTCGCCGACCCGCTGATCGACCCCAATTATCTGGCCACCGACGAGGACCTTCGGGCGCTGCGCGAGGGTGTGAAAATCCAGCGCGACGTGTTCGCCCAGGCCGCGTTCGATCCCTATCGCGGCCCGGAGTATTCGCCGGGCGAGGCGGCGCGCACCGACGCCCAGATCGACGAGTGGATCCGCCGCACCGCCGAGACCATCTATCACCCCGTCGGCACCTGCCGGATGGGCACGGATGCGCGCTCGGTGGTGGATGGCGACCTGCGGGTGCACGGGGTCGAGGGGCTGCGGGTCATCGATGCCTCGGTGATGCCGACACTGGTGTCGGGCAACACCAATGCGCCCACCATCATGATCGCCGAAAAGGTGTCGGACGTGCTGCGTGGCCGCAAGGCACTGCCCCCGGAGGACGTGCCCGTGGCCGGGGACAACGAGGCGCGCGCAGCGTGATCGCCCCTTTCCGCGATTGAACTGCGTCATCCCGGCCCCGCACAGCGGGTGCCGGGACCCAGCCACCGCGGTTGCAAGATGCGATCCTGTCAGAACAGCGTTCGGGATGATTGCCCCGCCAAAGGGGATGGGCCCCGGACCCGACCTCGCTGCGCTCAGCCGTTCCGGGGTGACGGCGCTTCCCGAAAATGAAGTACCGTCATCCCTACACCGCGCTCCCGATCCTGCGCGATCAGAGGTCCAGCATCTCACGGCGGGGGCCGGCGCGGACGGTGATGGCCTCGATGGCCGAGCGGACGCGGTCCGGGCGCTCGAACGGCAAGGCATGGGTCGAGCCCTCGACCGTCACCACCCGGATGTCGGCGCGCAGGGCATGGATGCGCCGCACCGAGGCCTGGGGGATAGTCGAGCCGTGCTCGGCGCGCAGCACCACCACCGGGCCGGGCACGCGCCGGATTGCCGGCCACGGATCATGCCCCTGGGCGGCAAAGTTGGCGGCCTCCCATTTCGGGCGACACGACAGGGTCATGCCGCCCTCGACCGGTCGCAGTCCGTCCTGGAGGTAATTGCGCAGGTCGTCGTCGGGCCAGGTGGCGAAGAATCCGCGCCCGCGCAGCGCCTGGAACGCCTCCTCGCGGTCTGTGAACATTGCGCGGCGGCGGGCGGCGGCACGCGCGATCGGCATCACCACGCGCATGGCCTTGGCTGCCAGGGGCAGGCGCGAGCCGACATAAAAGCCCGGCGGCATCAGCACCGGGTCGATCATCGCCAGCCCGCGCACCAGGTCCGAGCGCGCCCCGAAGGCCAGCAGCCCCGCGGTCGCGCCCATCGAATGGCCGGCGACCACCACCGGGGTGTCGATCGCCTCGATGATCAGTGCGATCACGTCGTCGCGATAGAGGTTCCAGCTGGTGTGACGCCAGGCGCGCGCGCGCGCTTCGGACAGGCCATGCCCGCGCAGGTCCACCGCCAGCACATGGAAGTTCTTGGCCAGGGGCGCCAGCATCGCCGCATAGGACGCCGCGTTCAGCCCGTTGGCATGCAGGAACAGGATGTCCACCGGGCGCGCGATCGGTCCGAAGGCAAGGCCCGCCAGGCGCCCCACCGACAGGTCGAACATCACGCGGCGGAAGGGCGGGGCGGGCGCAGACATTGCGCGGGCGCTAGCCGCGCGGCCCACCGGACGCAAGCGCGCGCGGACTGTCCACGCCAGCGGACACGAAGGCGTGAACGAAAGGGTCTGCCGCACCCTTGGCGGCGAGCCGGAATATCCGTGCGGCTCAGTTCAGGTCGGACGGCACATCCTGCCCTGTGCGCGCGCAGGCGGCCAGCGCCGTGTTGCGCAGCAGGCAGGCGATGGTCATCGGCCCCACGCCGCCCGGAACGGGGGTCAGGGCGCCGGCAACCTTAAGCGCCTCGTCATGGTGGACATCGCCCACCAGCCGCGTGCGCCCCTCGCCAAGCTCGGGTGCGGCGACGCGATTGATGCCGACGTCGATCACCACCGCGCCGGGGCGAATCCAGTCCCCGCGCACCATTTGCGGCCGCCCGACCGCAGGCACCAGGATATCGGCCGAGCGGCACAGGGCCGGCAGGTCGCGGGTGCGCGAATG
>DBAV01000036.1 GCA_002291875.1 Hyphomonadaceae bacterium UBA1001 | reverse complement strand
GCTGCGCTCACCGGTTCCGGGATGACGGTCCTTTTTCCACGAAACAGCCGGGATGAGGGGCCGTTTCGTTCGCGAGCGCGGTGCGGGGCCTCGCATTCAGTCCATCAGCTTCTTGGACAGATAGGTGAACTCGAGTGCCCGGCGCCGTGCGGCTTCGACCAGGTTGGCCGCCGCCGAGTGACCGCCGTCGATGTTCTCGTAATAGAAGAACGGCATGCCCAGCGCTTCCATGCGGGCGGCGAACTTGCGGGCGTGGCCGGGGTGTACGCGGTCGTCCTTGGTCGAGGTGACGAAGAACGGCACCGGCATGTCCGGGCGGGCCGTCAGGTTGTGATAGGGCGACATCCGCTCGAGCCATGCGCGCTCTTCGGCCACGTCCGGGTCGCCGTATTCGTCGATCCATGACGCGCCCGCCAGCAGCAGGTGAAAGCGCAGCATGTCCAGCAGGGGCACCTGGACGACCACCGCGTTGAACAGGTCGGGACGCTGGGTCAGCATCACGCCCATCAACAGCCCGCCATTCGAGCCGCCCATCGCCCCCAGCCGGCGCGGCGTGGTCAGGCCGGACGACACCAGGCTCTCGGCCACGGCGATGAAGTCGTCGAAGATCACCTGCCGGTTGGTGCGCAGGCCGGCCTGGTGCCAGGCGGGGCCGAACTCGCCACCGCCGCGGATGTTGGCCAGCACATACGCCCCGCCGCGCTCCAGCCACAGCCGCCCCACCGACGAATTGTAGGACGGATCCATCGTGACCTCGAACCCGCCATAGCCATAAAGCAGCGTGGGGGTCTGGCCGTTCATGACCGTGTCGCGACGACGGACCACGAAATACGGCACCTTCGTGCCATCACGCGAGGTCGCCTCGCGCTGCTCGACCACCAGGTCGGCCGCGTTGAAGCGCGGCGGCTGGGCCTGCACGGTTTCCACGCCGCGCGCGGTGCGCCGCAGGATCGAGGGCGGGGTCAGGAAGTCATTGTACGAAAAGAACACCTCGCCGTCGCGCATCGAGGCTTCGACCACGCCCGGCACGCCATTTTCCGGCAGCGCCACGCGGGTGAAGGTCCACGCCCCGTCGCGGCCGGGCACATAGTGGCGCACCTCGCCGCGGACATTGCGTGACATGGTGACGAACACGCCGTCGCGTGCCACCGCCGCACCCTGAAGGCTCTCGCGATCACCGGGCACGAAGACGGTCTGGACCGCCAGCGGCGCCCCGGGCGTCAGCAGGGCCTGGAACGGCACCGCATACAATCCCCCCTTGCGCAGGGTCGTGGTCGAACCGCGCGGCGTCCAGTCCTCCTGGATCGTCAGGAACAGCAGGCCATCGCGCAGGCCGGCGATCGCGTGGCGCGCCGGCAGGTCCAGGCGCACCACCGTGCCGTCGTCGCGGCGATAGCTGGTCTCGACCGTGAAGAAGGTCGGCGCGCGCAGGAAGAAATGATGCATCCGCGTGCCGTCATCGACGCGGAAGGCGCCGGCATAGACGTCGCTGGCCTGGCCGCGGAACACCTCGGTCGCCTGGTCGAGCGTCTGTCCGCGGCGCAGCGCCTTGACGATGAAGGGATAGCCGGACTCGGTCATGGTGCCCGGGCCCCAGTCGGTGCCCACCAGGATGGTGTCGCGGTCCAGCCAGGTCGAGCTGCTCTTGGCCTCGGGCAGCTTGAACCCGCCCTCGACGAAGCGCCGGGTGGCAAGGTCGAACTCGCGCACGGTAGAGGCGTCCTTGCCGCCGTCCGACAGCGAGATCAGCGTGCGGGTGTTCCAGACATTCGGGTCCAGCATGTCCTGGCCGGCGAACACCCAGTTGGCGTTTTCGGTGCGGGCCAGTGCGTCGATGTCCAGGATGGTCTCCCAGCGGGGCGAACCGGACTTCCAGCTGTCCAGCGTGGCGCGCCGCCACACGCCGCGCACCTGCTGGTCGTCCTGCCAGAAATTGCTGACCTGCCCGTCGATCAGGCCACCAAAGGTCAGGCGATCGCGGGCGCGGATGATGGCCAGCGCGTCCTCGTTCAGCTTGGCGAACCGGGGATCGGCCTCGAGTCCGGCCAGCGAGCGGGCGTTCTGGGCACGCACCCATTCCAGCGCGCGCTCGCCCTCGACCTCTTCCAGCCAGAGGAACGGATCCTCGGCAGCGGTGGGCGCGGCCGCCATGTCGGCTGCGGGCGCCTGCGCACCGGGCGGGGCTTCGGCAACGATTTCGGTGTCATCCTGCGTCGTCATGCACGCTCCCAGCGTGGCTGCGGCCACCAGTGCCAAAAGGGTTCGTCTCATTCTTGTCCTCCCCGCGGTCCTTGCGACGTCAAAGGCCGGATGGCCGGTCCTAGACCAGTTTGCCGGCCCGGTGAATCGCCGCTGCTGCAGTGTTGACCCCGCTGGCGTGCGGGCATCGGATCAGTCCGCCAGACGCTGCAGCAGATAAATCTGGATCAACGCCTCGCGCCGCGCCCGTTCGTCCAGGTCGCCGTCCGCCCCGCCGGCGGGGCTCTCGTGGAACAGCGGCGTGGTGCCCAGGCTTTCCATCTTGGCGGCGAACTTGCGGCCATGCGCGGGCGCCACCCGGTCATCGGCGGCCGCCGTCAGGATCAGCGGCACCGGCCCGTCGCTGCGCCTGCGGATGTTGTGGAAGGGCGAAAATGCCAGCAGCGCGTCGCGGGCGCGGGGGTCGGCCGCATCGCCCAGCTCGGCCGTCCACCCCGCCCCGCCGGGGAACTGGGCAAAGCGCATCAGGTCGGTCACGGGCGTGTCCAGCACCACCGCATTCACCAGGTCGGGCCGCTGGACCAGCAGCGCGGCGGCCACCAGCCCCCCACCCCCCGATCCGATCACCCCCAGCCGCCGCGGCTGGGTCAGGCGGCGGGCGACCACCGCCTGCAGAACCGAAACCAGATCCTCCAGCGCGCGCTGGCGACCGTTGCCGGTGGCCACGCGGTGCCACATCGGGCCAAGCTCGCCCCCGCCGCGCACATTGGCGACCACCAGCACCCCGCCGCGCCGCACCCAGTCGGCCTGGCGGGGGTCGAGCATTGTGGGCCGCAGTGGATGGGCGAATGCGCCGAACACCTGCACCAGGGCCGGCGCCGAGCCATCAATGGTCATGTCGCGTCGGCGCACGGTGAAATAGGGCACGCGCGTGCCATCGGCCGACACTGCCTCGCTTTGCTCGACCACAAAGGCCGAGAGGTCGGGCTGGGCCCCCGCCCCGACAGGAACCGCGCGGCGTGTGCCCGGCGTCACTGCGTACAGCTGGGGCATGCGCAGAAAATCCTGGCTGCGCATCAGCATCACCGGCTGGTCGGGATCGGTGGCGACGATGTCCTGCGCCCCGGTCTGGGGCATTGGCAGGGTCTCGAGCATCCAGAAACGGCCGTCGAACTGGGCCCGGACCGCGCGCGCGCGCACATTGGTCATCGTGTCCAGCACCACCGCGTCGCGTGTCACCGCCACCGCGCGCAGCGCATCGCGGGCGCCGGGGGTCCAAACCGCGCGCGCCTGGAGTGCGGCTTGGGCAGCGGCGGGCGTGCCCGCCACCTCGAGCAGGCGCGACCATGGTGCGGAAACCAGCGTGCCGCGCAGGAAGGTCGCGTTGGACGCGGGCGCCTGCCAGTCCAGCGCGGGCGAAAACAGAAGCTCGGTCTGGAACAGCCCGTGCACCCGCGCTCCATCCGGCAGGGGCAGGCGCACCGGCGGGGTGATGCCGCCCGTCCCCAGCGCATGATGACGAAGAGCCCCCTGGGCCGTGGTCTGGGTGACGATCATCTCGACACGGCCGGCCCCGCCTTCGAGGCGCACCGGGGTGACCAGACTGTCGTCGGTATTGCCGCGGAACACCACGGGCGCAGCCGAGAGCGCCACCCCGCGCCGCCAGATTCGCACCGTCACCGGCCAGCCCGTGGGTCCGAGCGTGCCCGGCCCGGCATCGGCCGCCACCAGCAGCGTGCTGCCGTCGATCCATGCCGTCTGCACCCGCCCTTCGGGCAGCACATAGCCGCCGCGCACGAACTGGCGCGTTGCGGAATCGAACTCGCGCACCAGCACCGCGTCGCGACCGCCATCCGAAAGCGAGACCAGACAGCGCGTGGTGGCCGGCAGGCAGTCGGCCCCCGCAAACACCCAGTTGCGCTGTTCGGAGCGGGCCAGCGCCTCGAGGTCCAGCAGCGCCTCCCATTGGGGGTTGCCCGCCAGCGCACCGGCCAGCGCCGCCCGGCGCCAGACCCCGCGCGGGTTGTCGGGGGTGCGGTGCAGCTCATAGAACCAGCCGCCGCGCAGCTGGGCCTCGCCGGGTGGCAGATCATCGGCAAGGTCCGTGCGGACACCGGACATCAGCGCCGCGAACCGGCGGTCAGCCTCCAGCGTGGCGGCCGTGCGCGCGTTGGCGGCGGTCACGAAAGCGGCCACGCGCGGATCGGTTGCCGGCGCTTCGAGCCACTGGAAGCGGTCGACCGGATCGGGCCGGGCCTGTGCCGGCGCGGGTGCGGGCCCGGCGGGCGTCGCCACCGGCG
>DBAV01000220.1 GCA_002291875.1 Hyphomonadaceae bacterium UBA1001 | reverse complement strand
CAACACCGGGCTCGGAAGCCCGAGCTCCTGATCTGGCTTGCGTGCTGGCGGTCGAAACACAAAACCCGCCCCGCCGGAGCCCGCGCTTCCAAGCGCGGCCTTCGCCGCAACACCGGGCTCGGAAGCCCGGGCTCCTGATCTCGCTTCCGTGCTGGCGGTCGAAACACGAAACACGCCCCGCCGGAGCCCGCGCCTCCGGGCGCGGCCGTGCGCGCAACACCGGGCTCGGAAGCCCGGGCTCCTGATCTCGCTTGCGTGCTGGCGGTCGAAACACAAAACCCGCCCCGCCGGAGCCCGCGCTTCCGGGCGCGGCCTTCGTCGCAACACCGGGCCAGGAAGCCCGGGCTCCGTGCGTTGCACACGCCTGCGTGACCAACGGCACTGCGCCATCCCTGCCCCGCGCCGTCGACAGCGCGCGGGCGCTGCCATAGCGTTGCCACAAACAAGGGACGGCACGTCCGCGGGGAGGGTTCCCACATGAGCGACAAGGTGATCGGCGCGACGCCGCCGGGGGCGTCCGCCAGCCCGGCGGGCACAATGACCGGCACGGCCCAGCCCTTGTCACGGGGCTATGTCACCTATGCGCTGTGGATGCTGCTGATCGTCTACACGCTGAACTTCCTCGACCGGCAGATCATCAACATCCTCGCCGCCCCGATCCGCGAGGAATTCGACCTTTCGGGCCTGCAGATGGGCCTGCTCGGGGGGCTGGCATTCGCCTTCATCTACACCGTGCTCGGGATCCCGATCGCGCGGTATGCCGACCGCCTCACGTCCAACCGCGTCGGCATCATCGCCATTGCGCTGGCCGTGTGGTCCGGCTTCACCGCCCTGTGCGGCCTTGCCCAGAATTATTGGCAGCTGCTGGCCGCGCGCATCGGCGTGGGTGTCGGCGAGGCCGGGTGCACGCCGCCGGCGCACTCGCTGATCTCGGACAAGGTGCCGCCCGAAAAGCGCGCCTCGGCACTGGCCTTCTATTCGATGGGTGTGCCCATCGGCACCTTCATCGCCTTCGTTGCGGGCGGCGCGGTGGCCCAGGAATTCGGCTGGCGGATGGCGTTCCTGATGGTCGGCCTGCCGGGCGTGCTTCTGGCGATCATCTTCTGGATGACCATCAAGGAGCCCCGGAAACTGGGTCTGGTCGCGCCGCCTGCCGCCGACGCACCCAAGGTCTCGTTCGGCCAGGCCCTGAAAGAGCTGGCGGGCATCCGGGCCTATTGGTACGCCTGCGCCGCCGCCGCCGTCATTGCCTTTCTCGGCTATGGCCAGAACCTGTTCCTGGGCAATTTCTACGAGGGTGCGCACGGCATGACCCTGGCCGAGCGCGGGCTGTGGCTGGGCATCGTCATCGGCCTGGGCGGGGCGTTCGGCACCTGGCTGGGCGGGGTGATCGCCGACCGTGCGGCGCAGAAGGACACGCGGGCCTATTTCTCGGTGCCCGCGATCGCAATGGTCGCCTCGATCCCGTTCTTCGTCGGTGCCATGCTGGTCGAGGAGCGCTGGGCGTCGCTGGCGCTGCTGGTGATCCCCACGCTGCTGAACTCGCTCTGGTACGGGCCGGTCTATGCCGCCGTGCAGAGCGTGGTGGTGCCGCGCCTCCGGGCCACGGCGGTGGCGATCATGCTGTTCATCATCAACATGATTGGGCTGGGCTTTGGCCCGCTGGCGCTGGGGGGTCTGTGGGATTTCCTGGCCAAGAGCATGGGCATGGGCGAGGTCGAGGGCCTGCGCTGGGCAATCCTTCTCAGCTCGTCGCTGGGCCTGCTCGCCGTGGCGCTGTTCTGGATCGGTCGAGGCACCATCCGCGAGGACCTCGAGCGCGCACGCACGGCCGTCTAGGGCCCTGCCGCCCGCACTTGCCGGCAGGGGGCCTCTGCGATAGACGCCCCCTCCGGTCGCCGCTTTAGCTCAGCCGGTAGAGCACCGCATTCGTAATGCGGGGGTCGCGTGTTCGAGTCACGCAAGCGGCACCAGTGGCCACGCCCATCTCTACATCTCGCCCTGCCAGTCGGCCTCCTGGCGCAGCCAGGCCATGAAGGCGCGCATTGGCGGGGTCAGGGTGCGGCCGCGGGGGAATACCATCCAGTAGGCGAACGACACGCTGGCGGCGGGTTCGGCGGCAAAGGGAGCCACCAGGCGCCCGGCGGCGAGGTCATCCTGGGCGATGGCGCGCTTGGCCAGCGCCACCCCGCGCCCGGCCGCCGCCGCCTCGATCACCAGGCTGGTCTGGTTGAACCGCAGCCCGCGGGCCGCATCGGGATGGCTGACGCCGCGCGCACGCAGCCACATCGGCCAGTCCGGGCAGGAGGGATCCCCCTCGGGCGCGCCGTCATGGATCAGCGCGAAAAGCGCCAGGTCGGCCGGCGCGCGCAGGCCCGCCTCGACCAGCTCGGGCGCGCACACCGGCAGCACCGCCTCGTTCATCAGCAGTTCCGCACGCAGGCCCTCCCAGTGCCCCGCGCCATAGCGGATGGCGAAATCGACGTCCGAGGTGGCAAAGTCGACCGACGCCATGTCCGCAGACACCCAGACCTCGAGGCCGGCATTGGCCGCCTGGAAGCGCTCGAGCCGCGGCACCAGCCACTTCGACGCAAACGAGGGCGCCACCGACACCGTCAGGCGCTGGCGCCGCACCGGCAGGCGCATCAGGCGCGTGGCCTCCTGCAGGCGTTCGAACCCCTCGCGCAAGGCGGGCAGGGCCGCCTGGGCCGTCTCGGTCAGGATGACGCTGCGCCCGGTGCGGCGGAACAGCGGCGTGCCGACGGTTTCCTCGAGGATGCGGATCTGCTGGGACACCGCGCCGGGCGTGACGCCCAGCTCGGCGGCGGCGCGCGCGAACGAGCCATGCCGCGCGCACGCCTCGAAGGCGCGCAGGGCGTTCAGCGGGGCAAGGCGATCGGCCGGCATGGGGCGGGGTGATCGGCGGTGCGCCCGCGCACGTCAAGCATGCGCGCCTAGAGCGCGAGTGTCTCGGTCGCGCCGCGCCGTTCGGTGGCGACCGCGACCGAGCGGCGGCGGCGGCAGGGGCCGACATATCCCTCCGAGCGGACAAACCCCCGCTGGGCGTTGGCGACGGCCGCCAGGCGCTCCCACATCACCTTCAGGCTGATCGGCTTGGTGCACAGCTCGTTGACGCCAGCGTCGCGGGCCTCGAACAGGCGCTGGCGCGAGACCTCGGCCGTGACCATGATGACCGGCAGGGTGGCCAGCTGCAGGTTGGGCATGCGGCGCAGGGCGCGCACGAAGTCCAGCCCCGAGGCGCCGGGCATGCGCTGGTCGCAGATCACCAGTTCGGGTGTGTCGCGCTGCAGGGTGCGCAGCGCCTCGTCGACACTGGCCGCCTCGATCACCTGGCCAAAGCCGAAGGCGCGCAGCAGCGAACGGTGAATCTGGCGCATCGGGCGATGGTCGTCGATCACCAGCACGCTGGTGTCGCGCAAGGCGCTGCGGTCCATCCCGTACCTCCCGCCGGGGCCTTGCCCACGGCGACGGGCAACAATGGATTTGCAACCCTTTCCACTTGATTGATCCGGTCTCGCGGATTCCGCGCGGCGCGGTTGACGCTGCCGAGCCGAGAGGTGAAGGCGGGGTGATGGCTTTCCGACGCACCCATGACGGCGACGAACCCGTGCGGGTCAACAAATGGCTGGCCCAGGCGGGCGTGGCTTCACGGCGCGAGGTCGAGGACCTGATCGCGCGCGGGCTGGTGCTGATCGACGGCCAGACCGTCACCGATCCCGGCCGCAAGATCCTGCCGCGCCAGACGCTGGAAATCCGCGATGCGCGTGCCGACGCGGCGCGGGGTGCCGCGCCGTCCCCGACCGGCGGCGGCGCGACGCAGACGCCGCTGCAGCGGGTGACGCTGGTGCTGAACAAGCCGGTGGGCCTGGTGTCCGCACAGCCCGAGCGGGGTCAGGTTCCGGCGGCACGGATGGTGCGGGCGGACACCCAGTGGACGGCGCCGGGCGCACGGCCCGCGCCGGTGCCGCCGCGCGACCTGGCGCTGGCGCCGCTGGGGCGTCTGGACATGGACAGCCGGGGCCTGCTGATCCTGTCGACCGACGGGGTGCTGGCCAAGGCGGTGATCGGTCCGACCTCGCAGGTGGACAAGGAATATCTGGTGCGGCTGCGCGGGCCGCTGGACGATCGGCGCATCGCCCTGCTGCGCCACGGGCTGCGCCTGGACGGGCGGGCGCTGCGCCCGGCGCGCGTCACGCGCGAGGGCCGTGATGTGGTGCGCATGGTGCTGACCGAGGGGCGCAACCGGCAGATCCGGCGGATGGCCGAGCTGGTCGGGCTGGAGGTGACCGACCTGATGCGCGTGCGCATCGGGTGCGTGGCGCTGGAAGGACTGCCCGAGGGGCGGTGGCGCGCGCTGACCCCGGACGAGCGCGCGGGCCTCGTGGCGATGGCCTGAGGCGCACCCTGGGGGCTCAGCGCGCGCCTTGCCAGCCCGCACCGCTCTGGGCATGACGGCCGCCCACCCGCACGAGGACCCGATGGCCGACGACACCCTTCGCTTCGAGGATCTGGTCGCGGGCCTTGATGGCCCGGACGACGCTGCGCGCTGGCGGGCGCTGGCGGAACGGGCGCTGAAGGGTGCGCCGCTCTCGCGGTTGGACGGCCGCAGCCCCGAGGGCCTGGTGGTGCGCCCGCTCTATCGTGCCGGCGACGCCGGAACCGAACCGGCCGACCCGCTGGCGCGCGGACTGGCCGATGTCGGCCCGCCCGAGGCGCCATGGACCATCCACGACCTGCACACCCACGCCGCTTCGCCCGAAGGGCTGAACACCGCCATCCTGGAGGGCCTGGAAGCCGGGGCGATGGGGGTGACGCTGCGCATCGACCCGGCGGGGCAGGACGGGCTGGCGCTGATGTCGGCGCCCGAAATGGCAACCGCGCTGTCCGATGTCTGGCTGGACGTGGCGCCGGTGGCGCTGGACGCAGGGCCGTGGGGCCTCGAGGCGGCGCGCGCGCTGGGCGATGCGCTGGCGCTGGCGCGGGTCGAGGCCGCCGCGCGGGCGGGCTTTGACCTCGACCCCTTTGCATCGGCGTTTGCGGGCCAGGGCTTTTCGTTCACGCTGGGAGAGGCAGCGTCGGCCGCGATGGGCCTGGCCCAGCGCTGTCCGATGGCCAGCCTGCTGCGGGCGGACGGGGTGGCAGTCCACGAGGCGGGCGCGGACGGCGCGCTCGAGATCGGCACGGCCCTGGCGGCGGCCACCGACCTGTTGCGCGCGGCGCAGGGGTTGGGGGTGGCCGGGGCGATGGCGACACTGGCCCCGCGGATCGTCTTTCACATGGCGCTGGGACCCGAAGTCCTGCCCGGCATCGCCAAGCTGCGCGCGCTGAGGGCAGGATGGGCACGGGTGACGACGGCCGTGCTGGGCGAGGCCCTGCCGGCGCGCATCCACGCCATCACCGGGGCGCGCATGATGAGCCGGGCCGACCCGTGGGTGAACCCGCTGCGCACCACCGCGGCGGCCTTCG
>DBAV01000152.1 GCA_002291875.1 Hyphomonadaceae bacterium UBA1001 | reverse complement strand
GCGGTGCGGCCGCGCTGGCGCGCCTGACGCCGGGCCAAGAGCCGGGGTGTCTCGGCCACCCCCTCGGCCAACCCCGCCAGGGCAGGCCCGCCCCACCCGCGCACCATTCCCACCATCAGCGACACCCCAAGGATGCACAGGTGAAAGGGCGCCCCCATCACCAGCAGGGCCAGCGGCATATTCAGCAGCCAGGTCCGCCAGCGGTTGCGCCAGCCCAGCCTGACCGCCACCGCGCTCTTGCGCCCTGATGTCGAGCCGCCGACATGGTGCACCACGGCATCGGCGATCTGGACCGCCTCGCCGCCCCGAAGGCGGTGGCGGAACCCCAGATCGATATCCTCGCAATAGGCAAAGAACCCCTCGTCCAGCCCGCCGAGCGACACATAGCGCTGGCGCGACCAGACCGACATGGCACCGCACGGCGCGAACGCCGTCCCCTCGACGGGGGCGTCGGCGCGCCCAAAGCCGCCGCGGAAGGGAATGCCCGTCCAGTGCATGCTGTCGCCCATGCCATCAAGGCGCGAGGGGTCTGCGGCCATCAGCTGGGTACAGCCGAACGCCTCCACAACCGGCCAGCGTGCCACGCCGGCGCACAGGCGGTCGAACCAGTCCGGCGCGGCGAATGCATCGGGGTTCAGCAGCACGATCCAGTGCGCATCGGCGGCTGCAGTGACACCCGCATTGCAGGCGGCGGCAAAGCCCGTGTTGGCCGCCATGCGGATGACATGCGCGCCATGCGAGAGCGCGATGGCAGCGCTGTCGTCGGTGGAGGCGTTATCCACCACCAACACGTCGAAACCGGTCCGCGTCTGCGCTGCCAGCGCCTCCAGACACAGTCCGATATGCGCGGCGGAATTCCATGTTACCACGATGACCGCCCACCGCCCGCCCATGGCCGCCTCAGACGCGGACCGTGCGGTCGATGAAGCTCTGGGGCAGGCTGGCGCGCCAGGCCGGCGGATCGAACAGGGCTGCGATGTGCGCTTGGGCGCGGGCGGCCAGGGCCCCACGCCTGGATGGGTCGGTCAGGGCCTGCATCGCCTGGGCGGCGCTGGCCAGGTCCGGCTCGGCCCACACCTGCCCCGCCCCGCCATAGAGGCCCTGGGGATCGCGCACCGGCACGGTTCGGGCTTGCACCAGCATGGCTGTCCCGGGCGCAAGAAAATCCTGCGATCCGCTCCAGTCGGTGGCGATCACGGCGGTTCCGGCGCGCATGGCTTCGGCGGGGACCAGACCAAACCCTTCGGCACGGTGCAGCGACACCAGGACGTCCGCCGAAGCAATGAAGGCGCGGGTTCGCGCGCCGGTCCAGACCGCATTGATGATGTCGATGTCCGGACGTGCACCCGCGCGGGCCATCAGGCGCGCCCAGGCGGTGCGATCGAGGTCGGCATGCACGCCCTTGACCACCAACCGTGTCTTTCCGGGTCGCGCAAAGGCCGCGCAATAGGCATCGACGACGCCCTCTGGGTTCTTGCGGGCCATTGAAGAGGCCATATCGAACAAGGTGACGAACACTACCTCGTCCGCGCCCCAGCCAACGCTGGCCCGGTCCGCCGCGCTCTCGAACGCTGCGACCGGATGAGGGACAACCCGGACCGGCACGGGCGGGTCGAGGGCCATCAGCGCCTCGGCCACGAAGCGGCTGGGCACCCACACCTCATGCACCTGGCTGAAGGCGCGGGCCCAGTGCGCAGGTGCCCGCGGCAGCTCCCACGCCCAATACCCGACGCGCCAACGGCCGGCCAGCGCGCCCGGCCCCAGCCGCGCCATGGCGTGCAGCATCTCGGGCGCGTTCAGGTGGATCACCACCGGCCCGGCAGCCGCGCCCGAAGCGCCCGCCTGCACCATATCCGGCTCGCGTCCCCCGCCTTCGGCGCGCGCAAACAGGGTCGAAAGGTCCAGTGCACTGGCCCGGATGCCCAGGGCACGCAGGGCCTCCAGCTGCAGTCGCGCCGAGGTCGCAATCCCCAGCACCGCCGAATGAAGTCCAGCAACGGACACCTCGCCCGCACCGCACAGCTCGGGCCGGGCCAGCGGGCCGAGCCGCGCCAGTCCGGGGGCACTGACGATCGAGGACAGGGTGCGTGCAATCGGCGCGCGAATCCCCAGCGGCAGCGGCACGCTGCGCCAGGCCCGGCGTGCGGCGGCGATGACGGTGTCGCGGACCATGTCGCCGCCTCTAGGCCAGTTCACGCGCAGGCGCACCCCTGCCGATGACTCGCGACGGCCGACTATCCCCACTGAGCGTGTGGACTTGTGACCGCGGTGTGGACGTGTTGAATGCCTGCTCACGGAAACGTGAGCGGGGCGGGAGGAAGCCTGAAACATGTGGAACATCGTCACGGCCGCGGGCCTCGTGATTACGGCCGCGACCATCGTTCCGGTGATCGCCCAGCTGCGCAACCACCCCAGGGGACTGCACATCCTCTTCTTCGCCGAGATGTGGGAGCGGTTCTCGTTCTATGGGATGCGCGGTCTGCTGGTGGTCTACATGACCCAGCATTTCCTGTTTTCCGGCGACCGGGCCAGCGGCACCTACGCGGCCTATGGTTCGCTGGTCTATCTGCTGCCGCTGGTCGGCGGCTTCGTGGCGGACAGATTCATCGGCAACCGCAAGGCGATTGCCTTTGGTGCGTTGCTGCTGGTGGCGGGCCACCTCTCGATGGCGATCGAGCAGCGCCCCGCGAGCGAGCACCTGCTGTTCGATGGCCGCGAATACGCCTTCGTGTCGGAGGGCTTTCAGGACCAGCGCGAGGTGCGCCTCGAGGTCGACGGCCAGCTCTATGAATTCGGCGCAGGGCCCGGCGGCCAGGGCCTGGCCATCGAGGGACTGCCGGCGGGCGCCTCGCTGCCGGCCCTCCTGCCCGAAGGCAGCTTTACCACCGAGGTGCGCGGCCAGGACCCGGTGTTCATCGGCATCTTCTTTGCCGCGCTCGGCCTGATCGCG
>DBAV01000124.1:656-4319 GCA_002291875.1 Hyphomonadaceae bacterium UBA1001 | reverse complement strand
CTTCGGCTTCCTGGGCTGGCGGCTGCACAAGCTGCCGGGCGGGGGAAGGGGGGGGCGCCCCCCCCCCCCGGCGGCGGCCCGGGTGCCCCGCCCCCCCCCGAGCACTGGCGCAGCCCTGCCCCCGCCGCTAAGCGCGTGCGGATGAACAACACCGAACCACGGCCCTCATCGCAAACCTCGCACGCAATCGGCCCGCTTGCCGGAGTGCGCGTGCTCGATTTGTCGCGCGTTCTGGCGGGCCCCTGGGCGACCCAGACGCTGGGCGATCTGGGCGCGGACGTCATCAAGGTGGAACGCCCCGGTGCGGGCGACGACACCCGCGCCTGGGGCCCGCCTTTCTACAACGCGGCCGACGGGGGGCGCGGGGACGCGGCCTATTTCATGTGTGCCAACCGCAACAAGCGCTCGGTATGCGTGGACCTGGCGACGCCCGAAGGCCAGGCGCAGGTGCGTGCGCTGGCCGCCGACGCCGATATCCTGGTCGAAAACCACAAGGCCGGCGGGCTTGCGCGCTATGGCCTCGACTGGGACAGCCTGCGCACCGTCAATCCGCGCCTGGTCTATTGCTCGATCACCGGGTTCGGCCAGACCGGCCCTTACGCCGCGCGGGCGGGGTATGATTTCATGATCCAGGCCATGGGCGGGATGATGAGCCTCACCGGCCAGCCAGACGGCGCGCCCGGCGCGGAACCGATGAGGGCGGGCGTTGCGATCGCAGACATCTTCACCGGCATGTATGCGGCGACATCGATCCTTGCGGCGCTGCACCATGCCCGCGCGACGGGGCAGGGCCAGCACCTCGACGTGGCGCTGTTTGACTGTCAGGTGGCCGTTTTGGCCAATCAGGCCGCCAATTATTTCGCGACCGGGCGGTCGCCCGGCCGGCTCGGCAATGCCCATCCCAACCTCGCGCCCTATCAGGTGTTCGCTACGATGGACGGGGCCATGGTCCTGGCGGTCGGCAATGACGCCCAGTTCCGCACTTTCTGCGAGGTCGCCCCCGCCCCGGCGCTGGCGGCGGACGCGCGCTTCGAGACCAATGCGGGCCGCGTCACGCACCGCGCCGACATGGTGCCCCTTGTGGCCGCGGTGGTCGCCATGCGCACGACCGACGCCTGGATCGAACTTCTGGAGGCGGCGGGCGTGCCTTGCGGGCCGATCAACGACCTTGCGCGCGTGTTCGCCGACCCCAATACCGCCGCGCGGGGCCTTGTCGTCGAGATGGACCGGGGCGAGGGCCTCGATCCTGTGCGCGGCGTGCGGTTCCCCGTGGTGTTTTCGCACACCCCGGCCCGCGTGCGCTCTGGCCCACCGGCCCTTGCCGCCGAGGACGGCGCCATCGCCTGGTCCGATTGAAGCACCCACTGGTCCGCCTTCGCCACCCGTGGCATATGTCCGGACATACAGGAGAGACCGACCCATGCCCGACGCCGGCACCGCCACCGTTCCCGCCGTGACCTTTGCCTGGGACGATCCGCTGCACTTGGTGCGCCAGCTCACCGAGGACGAGCGGATGGTGATGGAGAGCGCGCGGGCATACTGCCAGGAGCGCCTGCTGCCGCGCGTCGTTTCGGCGGCGCGCGAAGAGCGCTTCGACCGCGAGATCATGACCGAGATGGGCGAGCTGGGACTGCTCGGTCCGACCATTCCGGAAACCTATGGTGGGGCGGGGCTGAGCCATGTCGCCTATGGCCTGATCGCCCGCGAGGTGGAACGCGTCGACTCGGGCTATCGCTCGGCCATGAGCGTGCAGTCCTCGCTGGTCATGCACCCCATCCACGCGTTCGGCACGGACGAACAGCGCCGTCGGTGGCTGCCCCGGCTGGCCAGTGGCGAGTGGGTGGGCTGTTTCGGCCTGACCGAGCCGGACGGCGGCTCGGACCCGGGCGCCATGCGCACCCATGCGCGTCGGGTGGATGGCGGATTTGTCCTCAACGGCTCGAAGATGTGGATCACCAATTCGCCCATCTCGAACCTGGCGGTGGTGTGGACCAAGCTGGACGGTGACATTCGCGGCTTTGTGGTGGAACGCGGCACCAAGGGGTTCGAGACGCCCAAGATCGAGGGCAAGCTCAGCCTGCGGGCGTCGGTGACCGGCGCGATCATGCTGTCGGACGCGTTCGTGCCCGAAGACTGCCTGCTGCCCGGCGTGCGGGGCCTGCGCGGGCCGTTCTCGTGCCTGAACAAGGCGCGCTATGGCATTTCCTGGGGGGCGATGGGCGCGGCCGAGGCCTGCTGGCATGCTGCCCTGTCCTATGCGAACGAACGGGTCGTGTTCGGCCGCCCGATCGCGGCAACCCAGCTGGTCCAGCTGCGTCTGGCGGACATGCAGACCGAGATTGCGCTGGGCCTGCAGGGGGCACTGGCACTGGGCCGGCTCTTGGACGAAGGCGCCTGGGTGCCCGAGGCGATCAGCCTGATGAAGCGCAACAATTGCGGCAAGGCGCTCGAGATCGCCCGCCGCGCGCGCGACATTCATGGCGGCAACGGCATTGCCGAGGAATACCATGTGATGCGCCACATGGTGAACCTCGAGACGGTCAACACCTATGAGGGCACCCACGACATCCATGCCCTGATCCTCGGGCGCGCAATGACCGGCCACCAGGCGTTCCAGTGATCGAGCCCCCGCTTGCCGGCGCGAGCGTTGCGGCGGGGCCGCGCCTGGAAGCGTGGGCTGCAGCGTGTGGGCGTGGACGAGAGGAGATGGGGGATTCTGTTGCCAGGCTCCCCCGGGCCCCGCCTGGGGAGCTGAGTGCCCCAGGACTTAAGGACAAACGTCCAACCGCTTACGCGGCGAGACGAACATCCTCAGCAAAGTTGTCGTTGGCAACTATTGCGATTGGCCTTTGACGGGACCACCCGGGTAAAAGCAGACACCTTTACACGTCCGTCGATCCTGATCGGCCCCTCACACCCCTCCAACGACGGGGATACTGGTGGAGCCGCCGGGAATTGCACCCAGGTCCGATCCGCTTATTACGTGCGCGTTTATCACCATAGTCCGGCGAGCCGGACCCTTGTCATATAGCCGTTCGGCACGCCCGGTGAAAGGGGCAGGGCCGTCACGCTGGTGGAAAATCCCCGCCCGACGAAGGCAGGCTTGCGCGGCGGCGGGTTTTGGGCGATAGGCACGCCAAGCGCGTGACGCCGTTTCCCGCCCCGACCTGCACGCCCCCGGCCGCCAAACGCGGATTTGCCGGACGAGGCAGCGGAGCACCCCGCCCGACGTGATCGTCCGGCGGGGCGAAAGGCGTTGCGCATGGACAAGCCAGTGCGCCCCGATCGGGCCCGTGACGGAGGAAGGCGATGTTCGACACGTTGACCGAACGCCTCTCGGGCGTGTTCGACCAGCTTACGGGCCGCGGTGCGCTGACCGAAAAGGATGTCGACGCTGCCCTGCGCGAGGTGCGCGTTGCCCTCCTCGAGGCCGACGTCGCCCTGCCGGTGGTCAGGGACTTCATCGCCCGCGTGCGGGTGGATGCGGTGGGCGAGGCGGTGATCCGCTCGGTCACGCCGGGCCAGCAGGTGGTCAAGATCGTCCATGACCATCTGGTCGCCATGCTGGGCGGGGATGACGAGGCGCCATCGCTGCGTCTGTCCGGCGAGCCGCCGATCGTCATGATGATGGCCGGCCTGCAGGGCTCGGGCAAGACGACGACC
>DBAV01000124.1:0-332 GCA_002291875.1 Hyphomonadaceae bacterium UBA1001 | reverse complement strand
GCTCGGGCAAGACGACGACCACGGGTAAGATCGCCCTGCGCCTGCGCAGTGACCACAAGCGCAAGGTGTTGCTGGCATCGCTGGACGTCCGGCGTCCGGCGGCCATGGAACAGCTGGCGGTGCTGGCGGGCCAGGCCGGGGTCGAGGCGCTGCCGATCGTGGCGGGCCAGAGCCCGCTCGAGATCACCCGGCGCGCACTCTCGGCGGCCCGGCTGGGCGGGTTCGACGTGCTGATGCTGGACACGGCCGGCCGGACCACGCTGGACGACGAGATGATGGACGAGGCGGCGGCTGTGGCGGGCCTTGCGCGGCCGCACGAGGTGCTGCTGGTC
>DBAV01000122.1:11375-11844 GCA_002291875.1 Hyphomonadaceae bacterium UBA1001 | reverse complement strand
GCTCGAGGCGAACCTGATCAAGCGCCTGCGGCCGCGTTTCAACGTGCTGATGCGCGACGACAAGTCGTTTCCCTACATCCTGATCCGCGAGTCGGGCGGACGGGCGCCGCAGCTGGTCAAGCACCGCGGTGCGCGCTCCGAGAAGGGGCGCTATTACGGCCCGTTCGCCTCGTCCTGGGCGGTGAACCAGGCGCTGACCACGCTGCAGAAGGCCTTCCTCCTGCGCTCGTGCTCGGACAGCATCTATAACGGGCGCACGCGCCCCTGCATGCTGCACCAGATCCGCCGCTGTGCCGGGCCCTGCGCGGGCGGGATCGGGCGGGCGGATTATGATGCCCTGGTTGCCGACGCGGGCCTGTTCCTGGGTGGCCGGTCGGCTGCCCTCCAGGACCGGCTGGCCGACGAGATGCACGCCGCCGCCGAGGCCATGGAGTTCGAGCGTGCCGCGCGCCTGCGCGACCGCATCCGC
>DBAV01000122.1:0-11050 GCA_002291875.1 Hyphomonadaceae bacterium UBA1001 | reverse complement strand
GCGCGACCGCATCCGCGCGCTGGCCGCCATCCGCACCGCCCAGGGGGTCAACCCGAAATCCTTCGAGGAGGCGGACGTGTTCGCCATCCACATGGAGAACGGGTTTTCCTGCATCCAGGTGTTTTTCTTTCGCGCCGGCCAGAACTGGGGCAACCGCGCCTATTTTCCCCGCCACGAGCGCGATGTCGGTGCGGCGGAGGTGCTGGAGGCGTTCGTCGCCCAGTTCTATGACGACAAGCCCTCGCCCGAGCTGATCCTGCTCAGCGAGGAGATCGAGGGGGCGGCGCTGGTGGCCGACGCGCTGTCGGTGCGGGCGGGCAGCCGTATCGAGGTGCGCACACCCCAGCGCGGCGAAAAGAAGGAGGTGGTGGCCCGCGCGGTCCAGAATGCGCGCGAGGCGCTGGTGCGGCGCATGGCCGAGAGCGCCAACCAGTCGCGCCTGCTTCAGGCCCTCGCCGATGCCTTCGACCTGGCCGCCCCGCCCGAGCGGGTCGAGGTCTATGACAACTCGCACATCATGGGCACCAATGCCGTGGGGGCCATGATCGTCGCCGGCGCGGACGGCTTCACCAAGGGTCAGTACCGCAAGTGGACCATCAAGGAGGCCACCCCCGGCGACGATTTCGGCATGATGCGCGAGGTTTTGCGCCGCCGTTTCCGTCGGCTGGTGCGCGCGCAGGGGGACAGCGCGGCCGGCGCCGAGGACGGGGCAGAGGGCCCGGCGGTCCGCGGCCCCGACGCCGGGGGCACCGATTTCGAGCGCGACGAGGTGCCGTGGCCGGACCTGGTGGTGATCGACGGCGGGGCCGGCCAGCTTTCGGTGGCGCTCGAGGTGCTGGCCGAGATGGGCCTGACCCCGCGCGACGTGCCGATCGTCTCGATCGCCAAGGGTGTGGATCGCGATGCGGGGCGCGAGACCTTCCACATGCCCGGCCGTCCGCCCTTCCGGCTCGAGCGCAACGACCCTGTGCTGTTCTTCCTGCAGCGCCTGCGCGACGAGGCGCACCGCTTTGCCATCGGCGCGCACCGGGCCCGGCGTGCCGCCGAAATGGTGCGCAATCCGCTCGACGAGATCGAGGGCATCGGCCCGACGCGCAAGCGCGCCTTGCTGTCGCGGTTCGGATCGGCCAAGGGCGTGGCGCGCGCGGCCCTCGCCGACCTCGAACAGACCCCCGGGATCAACGCCGAACTGGCCCGCCGCATCCACGATCACTTCCGCCCCGCCTGACCCCCCCGGACCGCGGGCTTCCAAGCCCGCCCTCCCTGGACCGCGGGCTTCCAAGCCCGCCCTTGCGCACACAACCGCGCCCGGAGGCGCGGGCTCCGGCGGGGCGTGTCTCCACGGTCGAGAACCTGAAAAGAGACCGCCCCTGGACCGCGGGCTTCCAAGCCCGCCCTTGCGCACAACCGCGCCCGGAGGCGCGGGCTCCGGCGAGGCGTGTTTCGACCCCTCGGAGCCCGGGCTTCCAAGCCCGGCCTTACCGCCTCAACCGCGCCGCGAGCGGCGAGGTGCCGCCCCCTTGCCCGCGGGGTGGCGACCTGCGACACGGGGGCATGACCGCCACCGATGGACCCAACGCCGCACGGCTCTCGTGGATTCCCAACACCATCACCTGGTCGCGCCTGCTGGCCGGGCCGGTGGTGCTGGGGGCGCTGGTGATGGCGGCGCATGCCACCAACAATGTGTGGGCGCTGCTGGCCGCGGGGGTGTATCTCTATGGCGCGACGACGGACTGGCTGGACGGGGCCATCGCGCGGGGGCTGAACGCCACGTCGGCCTATGGCGCGGCGCTGGACCCCAAGGTGGACAAGCTGTTTGCCGGCGGGGCACTGATCGGGCTGGTGGTCACGGGCGTGCTGGGCGGGGTGCACCTGATCGCGGTCGCCGCCCTGATCGGGCGCGATGTGTGGGTGTCGCGGCTGCGCACGCGGATGGCCGCGGCGGGGCGCACCTTGCCGTCCACCGCGCTGGCCAAGGCCAAGACCGCGATCGAGCTGACCGCGCTGGGGGTGCTGGTCTGCACCCCGGCCGCCGCCATGCTGGGGCTGGACTTCGACACCGTGGGTGCGATGCAGGTGGGTCTGATCGGTGTGTGGATTGCCGCCGCGCTGGCGGTGTGGACGGGCTGGCGCTATGCCCGGGCCACGCAGGCGGCGCTGGGGTCGGCCTGACGCCCCGGGCGCCCGCCGGAATGCACCGGGCTGGCCCGGAGGCCTGCGCTCCCGAAGCCGCCGTCAGCGGCGCCGCCCCTCCAGGAAAGCGGCGCGCGCCTCGGCGTTCTCGACGTCGAGGGTGAATGCCTCCCAGTCGCTGCCGCCCTCGCGCACCAGCGCCACGCGCCATTCCCCGTCCACCTCGTCGGGCAGTTCCCACACCACAAGGTCGCCGCCGCGCGTCGAGAACCCCTCGTCCAGCACATGCAGCAGGCCATCGGTGCGCGCGCGCACCGCCGTCAGCACCGCATCGGCCGCCTCGGCCGCCGCCTCGCCATCCTCGGCCCAATAGGGGGCCAGCGCGATCAGCGTCCGCACCTCGGGCAGGCGGGTGCGCAGCCGGTCGGCATTCGCGGCCGGGCGCGCATCCTCCAGCCGGTCGTCGAATTCGGCCAGCTCCTCGGCGAACAGCCCGTCTGCATCGCCCTTGACCACCACGTCGATGTCCAGCACCGGCACGCCGGCCCGGGTGAACACCGCCATGGTGTCGGTGTCGCTGCGCACGGTGCCGTCAAAGCCCCCGGCCCTCAGGGCGGCGCGGACATCGTCGATGGTGAGGCGCAGGGGCTCGAAGGCAAGCCAGCGCAGGAGTGGGGAAGACATGCCCCGCGCCTTGCCCGCCCCGCCCGCCCTTGTCCAGTCGCCGCCGGAGCGCGCCGCCAGCGCCCGTGCCTGCGGGCGCGGTTGTGCGCGCAAGGCCGGGCCGCCGGAGCCCGCGCTTCCAAGCGCGGATAGGCGCGTAAGGCTGGGCTTGGAAGCCCGGGCTCCGAAGTCGCTTTTTTCCAGATCATCGACCATCGAAGCGCGCCCCGCCGGAGCCCGCGCTTCCAAGCGCGGATAGGCGCGTAAGGCCGGGCTTGGAAGCCCGGGCTCCGAAGTCGCTTTTTTCCAGATCATCGACCGGAGAAGACAGGGCCGCCGGAGCCCGCGCTTCCAAGCGCGGAAAGACGCGCAAAGCCGTGCGGGCAGACCCGGTGCTGCCTCGGATAGAGCCTTGACATAATCGAACCGAACGGTACGGTTCGATTATTGGCGTTGTCTCGCTAGGGGTTCTGACAAGCAATCGGGGGTGTCGGTGGGCCGGGAAGCCGAGGAGAGTGCGCGCGTGTCCGCCATTGCGGCGCCCAAGCCGCTGCGGCGCCGTGGGCGACCGCCGGGCGACACCGGCCGCGAGACCCGCCGCGCCGCCGTGCTGGAGGGCACACTGGCGGTCATGGCGCGCGAGGGGGACGGGTTTTCCATGACGGCGCTGGCGCGCGCGCTGGGGGTGTCCAAGGAGACGCTCTATCGCTGGTTCGGCGACCGCGAGGGCCTGATCGTCGCCGCCGTGCGCTGGCAGGCCGCCAAGGTTGCGCTGCCGGACCTGCCGGAGGGGCCTCTGGATGCGGCCACGCTGGAGGCTGCGCTGGAAAACCTGGCCCGGCGCTGGATCACCACGGTGACCGGCCCCGCCTCGATCGCGCTGAACCGGCTGGCGATCGGGGCGGCCGGGCGGCGCAGCGACGGCCACGCCCCCCCGACCCTGGGCGGGATCGTGCTGGAGAACGGGCCCCGTGCCATCGCGGCCCGCCTCGCCCCGCTGTTCGCCCGGGCGCGCGAGGCGGGGCTGATCGGCCTCGACGACGCCCGCGCGTTTTCCCTGCTGTTCGGCCTGGTCATCGCCGATACCCAGATCCGCGTGCTGCTGGGCGAGGCGGCCGGCCAGACTCTCAGCGACCCCGACTCCCGCGCGCGCGCCGCCGCCCGCGCCTTTCTCGTGCTCGCCGCCCCCGCGGCGTGACCCATCCCGCGTCCAACCCACAGGAGACCCCGATGCGCGTGTACTATGATGCCGACACCGACCCCGCCTTGATCCGCGGCAAGGCCGTGGCGATTGTCGGCTATGGCAGCCAGGGCCATGCCCATGCGCTGAACCTGCGCGACAGCGCGGTGCCGAGTGTGCTGGTCGCGCTGCGCCCCGGCTCGCCCAGCGCGGCCAAGGCCCGCGCCGAGGGCCTGGAGGTGGTCAGCGTGGCCGAGGCCGCCCGGCGCGCCGACGTGTTGATGGTGCTGGCGCCCGACGAGCTTCAGCCCGACGTCTATGCCGCCGAGATCGCCCCGCATCTGCGCGAGGGGCAGACCCTGCTGTTCGGGCACGGGTTTTCGGTGCATTTCGGCCTGATCCAGCCCCCGCCGGGCGTCGATGTCGGCATGGTCGCGCCCAAGGGCCCCGGCCACACCGTGCGCGGCGAGTATCTTAAGGGCGGCGGCGTGCCCTGTCTGGTGGCGGTGCACGCCGACGCCTCGGGCCGGGCGCACGAGCTGTGCCTGTCCTATGCCTCGGCCATCGGCGGGGGACGCTCGGGCATCATCCAGACCAATTTCCGCGAGGAATGCGAGACCGACCTGTTCGGCGAGCAGGTGGTGCTGTGCGGTGGCCTGGTCGAACTGATCCGGGCCGGCTTTGAAACGCTGGTCGAAGCCGGCTATGCGCCCGAGATGGCCTATTTCGAATGCCTGCACGAGGTCAAGCTGATCGTCGACCTGATCTATGAGGGCGGCATCGCCAACATGAACTATTCGATCTCGAACACGGCCGAATACGGCGAATACGTCACCGGGCCGCGCATCGTGACGGCCGAGACCAAGGCCGAGATGAAGCGGGTTCTGGCCGACATCCAGCAGGGCCGGTTCGCGCGCGACTGGATGCTGGAAAACCGCGCCGGCCAGCCCTCGTTCCGCGCACGCCGTCGCCTGGCTGCCGAGCACCCGATCGAGGACGTCGGCACCCGCCTGCGCGCCATGATGCCCTGGATCGGCGCCGGCAAGCTGGTCGACCGCGCCCGCAACTGACGCCCGCAGCGGAGCGCCGGTCTCCTGACCGGCGTTTGCGCCCTGCCGGTCAGGAGACCGGCGCGCCGGTGCTGGCACCGCGGACCGCGGGCCTCCGGGCCCGCAACGGTTCGTGGAAAGGGGCGGGCACGGAGGCCCGCGGTCCGGGGTCAGCGGGTGGGGGCCGTGCCGGGGCGGCGCAGTGTAAAGCCCCGGTCCCTGTCGTGCACCACAATGCCCATGCGCGCGAGCGCCCGCAGGACGGCGCGAACCCGCTCCAGCACTTTCTGGCCCTGGGCGAACCGGGCCGCGAGCGCGGTCTCGGTCAGCGGGCTGTGTGTTCCGGCCAGCACCTGCATGACGATGGCGGTCTCGGCGCGGTCGTCGCCGGTGGGGAAACGCGGGCGGGTGGTGTCGGGCGCGTCTTCGCCGAAATCGGCCTCGCCCTGGACGGGCGCTGCGGCGCCACGGCCAAAGCGCGGCTGCTGATAGTCGGGGCGCAGCCACTGCACCTGCCCGCGCGCCTCCTGCGCCGCGCGTTCGCGGTTCAGCGCCACGAGGTTCTGCAGGATGGCCTCATCCGACAGGTCAGCCGCCCAGCCATAGGCGGCGGCGACCGCGGCATCCAGCGTGTCGTGATACTCGTTCAGGATCAGCAGCAGGCCATCGTCGAAGGTGCGCCGGTCGGCGGCGTCCAGGGCGTCGGGCGCGATGCCGGCGCGCAGCTTTTCGCGCACATTGTAGAGGCCCGTCAGGGTCAGATGCGGGTGCTCGGCCAGGACACGCTTGCGGTGCGCGTCGAGCGCCTCGGCGACGGTGCGGATGGACTCCTTCTGCGCGTCGGTGGCGGCGGGGAAAGGGAAGGGGTCGAAGCAGCGCGATTTCGAATAGCGGGGGTCATTGCCCATCCCCAGCCAGCCACCGGCGCGGATGGCCCAACCGCCATGGATGCGCGAGGACAGCACGCCGAGGTGAAAGGCGTCATCCGAGCCGATGGCGACCAGCATGTTGTCCGGCAGGATCGCGGCGTCGAGGAACTGGAACACCCGGTGCTTGGTGGTCTCCACCGTCGCGATGTAGCGGCGCAGGCCTTCGAGCGCTTTCCGCAGTTCGGGAATGTTTTCTCCGAACAACCACCAGTTTTCTCTGCGATACTGACGGTTATTCCAATCGCGACCAACAAGCTGTTTTTCGCCATCTTTCCCGATATTGATCTTCTCCTTCACTTCCATCTTTACATGCTGATAGACCTCTGGAAAGCGCTCGCGCACTTCATCCGCGGTGAGACCAAAAAGGTCGATCACCAAGACGCCACGTGGCCTATCAGTTAGATCGCGCCCATTACGATAGTGGCGAATGTGTTTGTCTAAACCTTTGCGATGCAAACGCCCTAAATATTCAGCTTGCGCGGGAGTTACGATAAAGCCTGCGCCATGCAGAACCATTCCACGAGCGGACATACCCTCGTTCGCCAACAAAGCCGAAGCTGCTCCGAGGTCCACCCCGACCGTCAGGTCCGGATTGATCCGGCCGAACGCCTCGCACAGTTCGATCACCGGCGTGTCGGTGTCCAGCGCCGCCTCGCGCAGCACTTCGCGCAGGACCCCGTCGCCCTCGCCCGCCTGCGCGACGGTCATGGCGATGCGCACGGCGGCGGCCTCGGGTGCGGCCTTGGTCCAGGGGTGGTCGGGGATCGCCATCACCAGCGACAGCGGCGCCCTGCCCGACAGATGCCGCTCGACCACGCGGCGCTGGAACACCTGGCTTATGGAATTGGTCGTCACCAGCCCGAAGCGCCGCAGCACGCTGTCTTTCGCGGTCAGGATTTCGGCCGCGCGGTCCCACCAGTACATCACGAAATCGGCGCTGTCGTTCATCTTGGGGTGGGCCGCCCACAGGGCCTCGGTGTAGCCATCGCCCAGCCGCGCGCGCAGGTCCTTGCCGCCGATGAAGGGCGGATTGCCGACGATGAACTCGGCCTCCGGCCAAGCGGGCCGGCGCGGATTGGGATAGGCCTCGACCCTGCCGCCGGTCGGGTCCGTGACCACCGCGGGCACCGGCGCACCGTCCCAGGTCAGCATCGCGTCGCGGCACTCGATATTGCGGAAGGCGCGCAGGATGGGCTCGGCGGGCCTCGCGGAATTGTTGCGGAAGTGCCATTGCAGGAAGCCGATCCACAACACCGTTTCGGCAATGGCGGCGGCGCGCGGGTTCAACTCGATGCCGAGGAACTGGTGCGGATCGACGGTCTTGTCGAGGCTCAGCGTCTCGCCCAGGTCGGCCAGCGCCTCCTGCACCTCGCCCTCCAGCCGCTTCATCAACTCGAGCGCGACATAGAGGAAATTGCCCGTGCCACAGGCCGGGTCGAGCACGCGCGTATCGCACAGCCGGTGGTGGAATGCCCGGAGCGTCGCCGCCGCCTCGTTGTCGCGCTTTTCCGCCTTCTGGCGCTCTGCCGTGGCCAGCGCGGCCTCCCAGTCCTGGCGCAGCGGGTCGATCACCGTGGCCATTACCAGCCGCTCGACATAGGCGCGCGGGGTATAGTGCGCGCCAAGCTGACGCCGCTCGACCGGATCGAGCGCCTGTTCAAGCAGAGTTCCAAAGATGGCAGGCTCGACGTCGTCCCAATTGTAATCGGCGGCCCTTTTCAGTTCGCCGATCTCTTCCGCGCCCAAGGCGAACGCAGTGCGGTCCTTAAAGAACTGGCCGTTGAAGCGCGGGACTTTCTGCTCGATTGCGTAGGCGAAATCGCCAGTATCCATCGCCGCCCACAACTGTTCAAGAAAGGGCTTGAACTTGCCGGGCTCGACCACGCAGCGTTGCAGCACGTCGCGGAAGGATTTTTCGGGCAGCAGTTTGACGTCTTCTGCGAACATCGTGAACAGGCAGCGCGACAGGAACGCCGCCACCTGCTCGGGCGGGTGACGCTCGGCTTCGAGCGCCTTGGACACCGCCGCCAGCCTTTGGGCAATCTCGCGCGTGACCCGTGCCGACCGGCGGGTGGGGTCGAGGTCGTGCACGCGGTCGCGGTCGAAGAGCTGCGCCAGCATTTCGCGTGTCCCGGGCTCGCGCAGGTCCTCCAGATAGATGCGGAACCGCCGCCGGTCGGGGAACTGATCGTAGGCGCGCCCGTCGCCGCGAAAATTGCTGTAGAGTTCCAGGCACACACCCACATCGCAGACGATGACGAAGGGCGGGGAGGCATGCTCGCGCGGCAGCAGGCGGACGTAATCCTCGGCCTGCCGCCGGGCGTTCTGCATCAGCACGTCCCAGTTCTTGTCGGCCCTCGACCTTCGTTCTGCGACAATGTGCGTGGTCGGGCCGAAAAGGTCGGTCTGCAGGGCCTTGGGGCTGTCACCCTGACGTGACTGCTTGGCCTCGAGGATAAAGCAGCCGCGCTTGTAAAGATCGATGCGGCGGTTCGAGATGGCGCCTTCACGGCCGATCTCGCGCACCGCGCGCTCGAAGACGTAATCGTTGGTCGCCGTGTTGTCGCTGGCGGGATCAGGGCGCGGCACCTCCAGCACGTCGCACAGCTCGGACAGGAACATCTGATAGTTTGCGCGCTCGGAGCCGCCGCGCTGGCCCGACCACCGGGCGATGAAATCGTCGACGCCCTCGGGGGTCGCCGCGTGCGTCGTCATGGATTGGCCCGCCTCCCGCGCTGCTTTCTAGCAGCGACACCCGCATCTGCAAGCTGCCGGACCGCGGCGGAGCGCCGGTCTGCGGACCGGCGGTCCGGGGTGCCGGGTCAGCGGGGGCGGGTGCGGAACTTCAGCACCAGGACCGAGGTGGCCATGGTGAAGCTGACCAGGTTCCACAGCATCAGCGACGGGGCCCCGCGCAGCACACCATAGGTCGTCCACATCGCGGCCGCGACTGCGGCCATCAGATACATCACCCAGCTGACATCCTCGGCGCTGCCGGTGCGCCAGATCTTGAGGGCCTGGGGCAGCATGCACAGCGCCCCGATCAGGCCTGCCACCATGCCCAGGCCTTCGGTCGCGTCGAACTGCATGTTGTCCCCCTTGGTGCGTCCATGAGATTGCGCGCGGTGCCGCCCTGGTGCCGCGAGCCCGCCCCCCTCCGCCCTTCGGGCACCGCCCCCGCGGGCGGGAGAGGAAACCATGGCCTGCAAACACATCTCTTCCCCCGTTCACGGGGGAAGTGGCCGCGCAGCGGGCGATGGGGCAGCGATATATCTAGATCAACGATGCGAGAAAGGTGGTCGGTGTCAGCGCGACATGGTTCTGGAGCGGCGGGCGAAGCTCGAAGCCCCTGGGCGAGCGGGCAAAATCGTGCAGCCGCGCCAGCACCCAGGTGTTGCGGTGTGCATCGGCCACCGCCAGTTCGTTGCGGGTGACGTGAAAAGGCGTGCGCTCCCACCCATTGGTGGTTTTGACTTCTATCAGGCGCTCGCGACCGCGCTCGTCAAAGCTGGCAATGTCGAAGCCTGCCCCATCGCCTTCATCGCGCGAGACCCATCGCACCCGATCCGCGAGGTGGCGCTTGCCGGCATCGCGAAGGCGCATCCGCTCGAGGTCGAAGATGAACGCTTCGCCAGCCTCGCCCAACGCACGGTTTTCGGCATCGCGCGCCGCTACATCCACGCGCCGCGACACCGCAGCCAAGTCAGCCGGCGTTATCGGCGCCGCCGCGTTGGACAAGGTGGGCGGCGGGCCGAACCAGAAGCCCGAAAGTGCGTCCTCGCGCATCCGCATTGCGCCTTGGGAGCGCATATGATCAAGCGTCCAGCCGCTCTGCGCACCGAGGGCGCGCAGCACTGCATCAACCAGCGAATCCTGAAAGTTTGCGGCAGGCTTGTACCCCTCGATCCAAGGTTCTCCCAAACCGAGCAGAACAGCCGATATGTTCTGGTGCTTGAACTCTATCGAGCTTTCGGATCGGCCGTCGAGGAGCGGCAGCAAAGCGCGCCGACGGTGCGCCTTGACATAGGCTTCGCCGCGCAGCTCCATCCGCAGCATGGCGAAATAGTCGGCTACGATCAGGTCATTCTCGCAGTCGCTCCACGCCAACCCACTTCCCCCTCGGGACACGCTGGCCCGTGCGGTCGGTGGCGTCAAGTTTCGGACGCGTCACGGGGCGAGGCGATAGTCGTGCGCAGTGTGCTGCGGGCCAGAGGCCCGCGCTCCTGGTCCGCGCACGGGTCAAGGTGACCCGCCCCGGTCAAGGCGCGTGTCGCTCACAGCCGCACCACGGTCGGCCGTGGCTGGGGGTCCAGCAGCAAGGCGCGCACCGCCCACACCAGGGCGTCGGCGCGGTCGGGCGAGTGGGTCAGCGCCGGTGTGCCGAGCATCGCCAGCTCGTCCTCGAGCGCGGGAAAGGCGCCGACATGGACCACGCGTCCGGCGGCATAGAGCGCGCCCACGGGCAAGGCCCGGTCGACCTTGGACTGGCGCGCATTCACCGACCGGACCGGCACCGACGGGTCGGCCAGGCGCAGCACCTCGCGCGCGGCGGCGCCCGTGCCGTTCGCCTCGATCACCACATGGCCGGCAGCCCACGCCTCGGCCGCGGCCATCACCGCGCGCGCCCAGCCTGCCGGCGGCAACCCCTGGACGGTGGCATCGGCCAGGATGGCCGCGTGCTGGGTGCCCGCTTCCTCGAAGCGGCCGGCCACCACGATGCCGCAGGCGTCCGATGCCGCGCCCTCGCCGGCGGGCGGATCGACCGCGACCAGCACGCGCTCGAGGGGCGGGACGCTGGCACGGCGGGCGGCGTCGATCGCGGCACGCGCCACCACCCCGCCCTCGGGGTCGGCCAGCATCTCGCCGCCGATCTCCTGGCGGGCGATCGCCGACCCGCCATAGAGCCCATCCAGCGTGACCAGGAAATCGGGCGCCAGATTGCGCCGGTTCGCGCGGCTGGTGGCGTGCACCAGTGTCACCGACGGCTCGGCCAGCAAGGCGCGCAGGGCGGGGGTCGGGCGCGGGGTGGTGGTCAGGATCAGCAAAGGCCGCTGGCCCAGCCTCAGGCCCAGGCGCAGATTGGGCAGCACCGCGCC